>JAZQXA010000132.1:0-8274 GCA_045632605.1 Candidatus Flemingiibacterium sp.
GGCATGAATGACCATGTTAATTTCTCCCTCGTACATTGCGATAGATACTTTGCGTATGATATCCGGCGAATAGCCGAGCTGACGCAGCTTTTTCTTGACCATTACCGATGCCGCACCTGCGCTCGAAAAATCCGAGCCGTCAACATCAAAATGGAATTTTACTGCCTCAGACATTTGCCCCCTCCATTTTCGTTGAAAGTCCTGACGAATAGAGGATGCCGGATGCTTCAAATGCACGCTTGTCACATTTCATGACAACAATGCCGCATTCTCTTGCGAGTTCAAGCATTTCATCTGTCGGAGTTTTGCTTCTGACAAAAACAACACAAAGCATATCCATCATATTCGCTGTGCGAATAACCTGCGGATTGATAAGACCTGTAATAAGCACGCCCTGATCCTTCACATAAGCAAGCACATCACTCATCATATCACTGCAGCAAGCAGAAGCAACGTCGTTTTCGAGATGCTCTTCTCCGGCCAAGACTTCAGCGTTAAGAAGTTCTCTGATTTCTTTGATCTTCATACGTTTTTCTCCCAACGGTTTTTACCGTTTCAGAATTAATTACTGATATTTAGCAAGAATGCCGGGAATATCGTCGGTTACGAGTCTGCCGTAAACCTCATCGTTGATGGTAAGTACGGGAGCAAGACCGCAAGCACCGATGCAACGGGTTGCGTCGAGCGAGTACTTTCCGTCAGAGCTGGTTTCGCCGGCCTGAATGCCGATGATTTCAGAAATCTTGTCGATAAGGTCGCCTGAGCCCTTTACGTAGCAAGCAGTACCAAGACATACTGCGATGGAAACATCACCCTTCGGATTAAGGGAGAACTGAGAGTAGAACGACGCAACGCCGTAAACCTCTTCCATCGGCATATCAAGACCTTCTGCGATGTGCTTGACAACTTCGGTCGGCAGATATCCGTAGATTTCCTGTGCGCCCTGAAGCACGGGCATAAGCGCACCTCTTACTCCCTTGTATTCAGCAATAAGCTTATCAAGCTTTGCTTCCATCTCGGGAGTGCCCTTGAATGCAACTGTGGTCAACTTCTTTTTCATGTGCAGTGCCTATCCTCCTTAAAGGAATTTAAATTTTATTCAGACATATGGGTATCCGATAAACAGATTGTTATTTTTATAACAATCAATATACAGACTACCCCATAATGCTTACTATAATATTATACTACATAATTTGATAAAAGTCTATAGTTTTCGAAAAATTTTTTATTTTTTTCATTACATTTACGAAAATTTAAGTTATGTATTTTTATATGTGTACTGCGCACCAAATATTACGAAAAAATCGCCCGAAAACAACAAAGAAACTGCAGACAAAAAATCTGCAGTTCCCTTTTATTATACTTCTTCTTTTGTGTAATACTGATTGCCGTAAAGGGTAATATACTCTTTTCTGGCTTCGAGGTCATCGCCGAGAAGCGTTTCAAAAATTCTCGCCGTTTCTTCAGCATCAGCTTCATTGACTTTGATAAGCCGGCGAGTTTCCGGATTCATCGTCGTCTGCCACATCATGTCAGGCTCGTTTTCACCAAGACCTTTTGAACGCTGAAGCGTATATCTCGAATTTCCGAGTGCTTTGATAATATCCTGCTTTTCCTGCTCATTATATGCGAACTGAATCTTATCCTTGCAGGTTATTTCAAACAGCGGAGATTCGGCAATGTGAATCTTCCCTTTTCTAATAAGTGTCGGCAGTAAGCGGTAGAACATTGTAAGAATCAGCGTGCGGATCTGATAACCGTCCTCGTCGGCATCGGTACAAATGATTATCTTCGACCAGCGAAGTGCATCGTAATCAAACGAAGCGATATCCCCCTTGACCTTTCCGCTTATCTCAACACCGCACCCGATAACCTTGAGAAGATTTACTATAATCTCACTCTTAAAAATCTTATCGTAACCGCTCTTCAAGCAGTTGAGCGTCTTTCCTCGAACAGCGATGATAGCCTGAAATTCTGCATCACGTCCAAGCTTACACGATGTCAGCGCGGAATCACCCTCAACGATGTAAAGCTCACGGCGTTCAGGGTCTTTCGAACGGCATCCGACAAACTTGTCGATACGGTTTGCAATATCAATTTTTCCGGTGAGCTGCTTCTTGATGTCAAGACGAGTAGTTTCAGCCTTTTCGCGTGAACGCTTGTTAATTAGTATCTGATTTGTCATGCGCTCGGCTTCGGTGGGATTTTCGGCAAAATAAACTTCAAGACGGTGCTTTAAGAAGTCCGTCATAGCCTCTGCGATGAATGTATTTGTAATAGCCTTTTTCGTCTGGTTAGCATAGGAGGTCTGTGTGGAAAAGCTGTTTGACACAAGCACAAGACAGTCTTCAACATCGGCGAAGGTAATTTTTCCCTCGTTTTTGTTGTATTTTCCTTGCGATTTGAGATACTTATCAACCGCATATACAAACGCCGTACGCACCGCCTTGTCAGGTGAGCCGCCGTGTTCGAGGAAGCTCGAATTGTGGTAATATTCGATTACGTTTACCGTGTTGGAAATGCAGAAAACAATATCCGCTTTAAGCTTATAATCCTTCATGTCGGCACGGTCACGGCCCATTGTTTCAAGATGCCACTGAACCGGTGCAGTGAGCTGCGCTTCACCGGAAAGCTCGTTTACATAATCGGAAATACCGTTCTCGTAGAAATAAACGCTTTCCTCAAATTTTCCGTCAGCCTGTTCAAGCAGAAGAACAAACCTCACTTTGGGATTGACAATCGACTGCTTTTTCATCGTTTCGATGAAAAATTCATGCGGAATATTAATATCAGTGAAAACCTCAAGGTCGGGAAGCCAGCGTATTACCGTACCCGTCCGCTTCGACTTTTTGTCAAGCTCCTCGGTTATAAGTTCGGTCGTTGCAAAGCCTTTTTCGAAGCTGATTCTGCTTACTGTTTCGCCCTTGTATGAAGCAACCTCCATATATCTCGACGAATACTGTGTCGAGCAGGCACCAAGGCCGTTAAGTCCAAGCGAATATTCATACGAAGCATCGCCGGAGTTGTTGTCGTATTTACCGCCCGCATAAAGCTCGCAGAAAACAAGCTCCCAGTTATATTTCCCCTCTGCCTCGTTCCAGCCAAGCGGTACACCGCGTCCACGGTCATCAACCTCAATGGAATGATCGGCAAAGACCTTTACACGAATTTCGTTTCCGTAGCCTTCTCTGGCTTCGTCAACTGCATTTGAAAGAATTTCAAAAAAAGAGTGCTCGCATCCCTCAAGTCCGTCTGAACCGAAAATAACCGCCGGACGTTTTCTGACACGGTCAGGGCCCTTCAGGCTTGATATGCTTTGATCTCCATAGGTTGCGCTTTTTTTGTTTACAGCCATATTTTGAATCCTCATTTTTCATTAATTAAATATATTATACTATATTTTTCCGAAAATGTAAAGAGAAATTCGAAAAATTGTCTTGTATTAAAATGCGTATTCTGCTATAATAGTTGTATACGAAGTAAGATTACGGAGGGATAGCAATGATAAATTTCATTTACGGTCGAGCCGGAAGCGGAAAAACCTCGCTCATCTGCGAAAAAGCCGCAGAAGCCGTTGCCGCCGGACGCCGTGTTTTTATGATAGTCCCCGAGCAAATGGCTGTGGACACTGAAGAAAGAATGACTCGCTTGCTTGGAAATACACCCTCTCTGTCGCTTGAAATACTGAATTTCCGCCGACTGTGCAACCGTATTTTCCGTCAGTACGGCGGACTTTCCTATAGCTATATAACAAAAAGCGGACGTATGCTGATGATGTGGCGTACTCTTTCCGAGCTTGCGCCGCTTTTAAAAAATGCCCCGTCAGTTGAACGTGCATCCGTTTCGCAAATGCTCGGTGCGATAAGCGAATTTAAAGCGTACAATATAACGCCGCGTGCGCTTGAACGTGCCGCCAAGTCCATCGAAAATGAGCAGATACATAAAAAGCTTTCCGACAAGCTTTACGACCTTTCGTTAATTTGTGCTTCCTACACAAACCTCGTCAGCGAAACCTGCGACGACGCATCCGATGACCTGACAAAAGCCGCAGATATTCTCCGTGAAAATGATTTCTTCACCGGTGCGGATGTGTTTTTCGATTCGTTCTACGGCTTTACACCGCAGGAATATGAGGTTGTAAAACAAGTTTTTGAGCAGTCTGAAAGCTCAACTGTTTCACTCTGCCTTGACGCTCTTCCCAAAACTGCGAACAATGAACTTTTTGAGAATCAGCGTGCTACAGCAGAATATCTTATGGAGCTTGCGAAAAACACCGGAAACAAAATTACCAAAACCGTACTTTCAGAAAATCGCAGAGCAAAATCCGATGAGCTGAAATTTTTAGAGTCATCACTCTGGTCGCTTGACCTTACGTCAGACGATGCTTATCCCGAAGATGCTCCGGCAATCAGTTTTATCGAATGTACAAGTCCATTTTCCGAATGCGAAGCCGTGGCAACAGATATCCTCCGCCGAGTCAGAGAGGGTGCAAAATGGCGCGATTTCGCGGTTGTTTCCCGCGGGATTGACCGCTATGACGGCATCCTCGATACAGCTTTCCAAAAATACGGAATACCTCTGTTTGTTTCACGCCGCACCGATATAAAAACAAAGCCTCTGATAAAGCTAATTTTGTCTGCGCTCAATCTGCGTTCCGGGAATTTTAAATGCGAGGACGTAATTTCGTATATGAAAACCGGGCTCTGCGGCATAACTCCCGACGAAATATCCGTACTCGAGAATTACGCCACCGCATGGCGTATCCGCGGTGCGGCACGCTGGAATGAGGATTTTACAATGAATCCCGGCGGCTACACTTCCATATTTACCGAGGAAGCCGCACAAAAGCTCGATAGAGTAAACAGTATACGTGAGCGTATTATAACACAGCTCACCGATTTCCACACCACACTCGACAAGGCTGAAACAGTCCGTGATTTTTCAAAGGCACTTTACGATTTTCTTGCTGTGCTCGAGGTGCCGAAAAAGCTTGCTGAAATCGCTGAATCCTGCCGTACAAGTGACCCTGCCGCCGCGCAGGAAAACGAACAGCTCTGGAGCATTTTCGTTGATGCACTCGATGAGCTTTGCACGGTGATGCCTGATATGTCAACGGACAGCGCAGAATACTGCGAGCTTCTGAAAATCATCTTTGATGAAACCGACATCGGACGTATACCAAACAGTGTTGACGAGGTTGTTTCCGGTGATGCCTCTCTTCTCCGTGCATCAGGAAAGCACGTTTATATTCTCGGTGCAAATGAGGGTATCTTCCCTCTCGCTCCGAGCGACGACGGCATATTCCTCTCTGCCGAACGTGAACAGCTTGCCGCACTCGGTGTTGACCTCGCCGGCGGATGCGACAGCCAAGCCGCAGACGAGAGATTTTTCTTCTACCGAGCATTAACATCCGCATCTGACTCGGTAACGGTTATCTGGTCATCCTCCGACCTTTCCGGTCACAGTATGAAACCGTCATTCGGTGTCACAAGACTGCGCGCACTCTTTCCGAATGTTAAGGTAACCGATTTTGCCGCAGCCGACATATTTTCACGGCTCGAGGGTCGAACAAATCTGCTTGAATTCATTGCCGAAGCCGACGGTACTCCGCTCGGTGATGCACTGCGCAAATATGCGGAAGCTGATTCAGAGCTCTCATCACGTCTTGACAAGCTTTCAATTCCGCTCTGTGATGACAGTGAACGCTTGAGCGAGGATACCTGCCAAAAAATTTCCGGCGGTAATCTCGCACTCACACAGTCGCGTCTTGAAACATATGTGCTCTGCCATTTTTCGTATTTCTTAAAACATATAATCAAGCTCGACGAAAATAAGCCGGCAAAATTTTCCGCTTCGGATATCGGAACCTTCGTGCATCATATTCTCGAATCATTCGTTTCACGTGCCGAAAAAAGCGGCACACTTGCCAATATAACCGATGCTGAAATTGATGATATGGTCGAGCAAATCGTCGCCGACTATATGCAGACCATCTGCCGTATCACTCCCGATTTTACAGGAAGCAGACTTGCGCATCTTTTTGCTAAGTTAAAAAAGTCTTCCCGACTTCTCTGCAAAAATCTTGCAGATGAATTTCGTCAGAGCCGCTTCAGACCGGCATTCTTTGAGCTTCCGATAAAATTTCCATCCCCGGATGAAGAAACGGTCGAGCCGCTTTCTGTCAAACTTGAAGATGGCACATATGCCTATCTTTACGGAATTGCTGACCGAGTTGACATCATGGAACATGAGGACAAATGCTATATACGTGTTATTGACTATAAAACCGGTGTAAAGGATTTCTCTCTCGAGGATGTTTCAATGGGACTCGATTTGCAGATGCTTTTGTATCTTTTCTCAATCTGGAAAAACGGCAACAGTCCGAGAAGTGCGCTAAAAATTTCAGAAAACAGCGAGATAATTCCTGCCGGTGTTCTCTATTTTTCGGCAGGCGTGCCAACTGTAACGCTCGATGCCGAAGCCTCCGAAGAAGAAGTTGAAAAAATGGCATCAGACAAGCTCTCTCGAAAAGGTCTTCTTCTCGAGGATGCAGAGGTACTTAAAGCCATGGAAAATGAGTTATCGGGACATTATCTGCCGGTAAAAATCAAGAAGGACGGAAACTTTTCTTCCACCGATTCGCTGACAAGCCTCGACGGATTCAGAACGCTTCTTTCGTCAATAGAGAATACAATCGAAAATATCGGAAACGAAATCAAACGCGGTAACGCTTCGGCAAATCCGATGCAAAGCCAAAAACGTGATGCCTGCAAATACTGTGCAATGCGGCCGGTTTGCAGAAAGCCTGCAAAGAAAGGGGGAAAATAATATGTCACATAGCTGGACAAAAGCACAGCTGTCTGCCATAACAGCATCTGGACGTGACCTACTTGTGTCCGCCGGTGCCGGCTCAGGAAAGACCGCCGTTCTGACCGAACGTATCATCCGCCGTCTGACCGATGAAAACACCCCTGCTGAAATAACCCGAATGCTTATCGTTACGTTTACAAAAGCCGCCGCAGGAGAGTTAAGGGAGCGTATTTCCGCCGCACTTTCCGATGCACTTTCGAAGCAGCCGAAGAACAGACGTCTTGCCCGTCAGCTGCTTGCACTCGACAGAGCAAAAATATGTACGATTCACAGCTTCTGCCTTGACATTCTGCGAAGCGGAATTGGGGATGATTCCTTACAACCGGGTTTCAGAATCGCAGATGAGGCGGAGATAAATCTGCTTCGGAAAAATATAATGAACGACCTCATCGACGACTATTATTCTGTTGGTGTAAGCGATTATCCCATTGAAAAATTCGAAGACTTTGCCGATATTTTTGTCGGAACAAAAGCAGATGATGAGCTCGCAGATATTTTCCTGAAAATCGAAAGCAATCTTTCAAGCTTTACCGAATATATCGGCTTTATAAAGTCGTTTGCAGACAGTCTTATCTCGGATGAACGGGATTTCGGAGAAACCGATTGCGGCACTGAAATCCTCGATATTATCAAGGGCAAATTCACTTATTACCGAAATATTTTTGCAGATATTCTCCCCGAGCTCTCCGACGATGAAAAGCTTACTAAAGCATATTTCCCGGCATTTTCGGACGATATTGATTTTATCGACCGTGTACTTTCTGCCTGCGAACGCCGTGTTTACGGTGATATTTCAAAAATTTTTTCCACATTTTCGCCGACTCGTCTTGGTGTTGTGCGTGGTGTTGAACTTTCAGATAATATCGAAAAAGCTAAAAATGCCAGAAAAGATTTCAGCAAGGAAAGAACAACGCTGTCCGCAAAATTCTTCTCGCTGACCGAGGAGCAGCTTAAAAAGAACCGAATTGATACCGCCAATATGCTAAATAAGCTGTATACGCTACTCTGTGCGTTCACATCACGGTTCACGGATGAAAAACGCAAGCGTTCGCTCGTTGATTTCGGCGACATTGAGCGACTCACATATAATGCGCTCGTTCAAAACGGTGAACCCACCGCCGCTGCAAAATCAGTTGCCCAAACCTTCGACGAAATTTATATCGACGAATATCAGGACGTAAATGCCGTTCAGGATGCAATTTTCGCCGCAGTTGCTAAAGGCAATAACCGCTTTATGGTCGGCGATATCAAGCAGTCAATATACGCTTTCCGCGGTGCACAGCCGAAGATATTCGCCGATTACAGACACAAGTTCGGACGTATAGACGATGGCGACTTGAATAGCGGTGCAGCGATATTTCTGTCGGATAACTTCCGCTGTGACAATAATGTCATCGAATT
>JAZQXA010000133.1:0-9501 GCA_045632605.1 Candidatus Flemingiibacterium sp.
CTCGGTTTCCCAACGACTCGTTAATGCAAAAGGGTCAGCTGTCACCCTCTCAATATACGTCCGTTTTAAAGTTAGTTTTTATGCCGGATTTGACGTTAATCTATATCCCCGGCAGGCGTAGCGAGGAGCTTCGACAATCGAAGCCTCAAACATAAAGTTACTGCCTGTCGCAAACGCCAAAAATATGGTTAAAGAAGCGGTAAGCCTTCGCGGTCGTTGGGATACCGAGCGAAGGCGGAGGAGCCGGAGCGAGGCGGGCCCCGACTACCGAGAGCGTATCCTCGAAGCGCAATCGAACACTCTGTGAGCGAATGCGTATATTAAAGTTCTTTGCCAGGCTTTCTTTCAAGAAAGCCGCGTAACTCCTATACGCTTCGCCTACCATTCACTTCAAGAAAGCCGCGTAACTCCTATACGCAAACGCCCACCATTCACTTCCCCTCTCTCTGTTTAGCCTCACACGCCGCAAAAAGACTGCGAAGGCGGATTTTAACAGCACCGAGATTGGTAATTTCGTCGATTTTGATTTGGGTGTAGATTTTTCCGGCGGATTCGAGGATTGAGCGAACCTCATCGGTGGTGATTGCGTCAACGCCGCAACCGAACGAAACGAGCTGAACGAGATTCATGTCGGACTTGTTGCCGATGTATTTGGCGGCGGCATAAAGACGTGCATGGTACGTCCACTGATTGAGCACACCTACGGGGAATTTTTCGACATGGTGGCTGACAGCGTCCTCGGTTATAACGACGGCACCGCACTCGCAGATAAGGCGGTTGATACCGTGATTTATTTCGGGGTCAACGTGATAGGGCCTACCGGAGAGAACGATAATCGGCAGAGTTTTTTCACGTGCGATTTTTATGAATTCTTCGCCCTTTTTGCGAATTTTGGAGAGGAAATTTTCTCTTTCTGTGTACGCCGCTTTGCAGGCGGCTGCCACTTCCTTTTTGTCGATACCGTCAAAATAATTTGACAGAATTTCGTAAATCTTCACCGCGAAATCTTTCGGGCGGTGAACGCCTATATAATCCTTGATAAATTTCGTTGTACGTACTCTCGGCACATTTGCGCTGATGACCTCGGGATAATATGCAACGACGGGACAGTTGTAATGGTTGTCACCGAGCTTTTCGTTGAAATTATAAGTCATGCAAGGATAGAATATCGCATCAACACCCTCGTCGGTAAGTGCCTCAATGTGACCGTGAAGCAGCTTTGCCGGGAAGCACACCGTGTCTGACGGAATAGTCTGCTGTCCCTTAAGATAGAGCTTTCTGTCGGAGCGGGGGCTGAGTACGACCTCAAACCCGAGCTTCGTAAAGAATGTATGCCAGAACGGGAGCATTTCGTACATATTAAGCCCCATCGGCAGACCGATTTTCGCTTTGGGCGACTCCGGCTTCGATGTGTAGGAATTAAGCAAATCAAGCTTGTATTGATAAAGGTCGTAGTATTCGAGAACGCCGCCGCGTGCGGTGGGACGTTCACAGCGGTTGCCGCCGATGAATTTGCGTCCGCCGTCGAATGTATTGACAGTAAGGCGACAGTGATTTTCGCAGAGTCCGCAGGTTGTAACCTTAACTTCATGCTTGAAGTCTGTCAATTTTTCTGCTCCGAGGAGAGTTGTTTCACCTTTTGAGCAGTCGCGGGCATAAATTGCCGCACCGTATGCGCCCATGAGTCCGGCGATGTTCGGGCGAACGACATTTCGCCCAATCTCCTGTTCGAACGCACGGAGAACCGCATCGTTAAGAAAAGTACCGCCCTGAACGACGATATTCTCGCCGAGCGAATCTGCGCCGGTTGCACGTATAACCTTGTAGAGCGCATTTTTTACAACGGATATTGACAACCCGGCAGAAATATTGTCAACAGTTGCACCGTCCTTCTGCGCCTGCTTTACGGACGAATTCATGAATACCGTACAGCGTGAACCGAGGTCAACGGGAGCCTTTGCAAAGAGTCCCATCTTTGCAAAATCGGCAATGTCAACGCCAAGCGCACCGGCGAAGGTCTGCAGGAACGAGCCACAGCCGGACGAGCAGGCTTCATTGAGGAAAATATTGTCGATAGCACCGTTTCTTATCTTGAAGCACTTTATATCCTGACCGCCGATATCGATGATGAAATCAACGCCGGGCATGAACTTTTTCGCCGCAAAGAAATGTGCCATTGTTTCAACAATACCGAAATCAACGGAAAATGCGTTCTTTACGATTTCTTCTCCGTAACCGGTGACAGCCGAGCCGACGATTTTTATATCGGGATATTTAGCGTAAAAATCGGTCAGAAACTCACGTATTATCGGAACGGGATTGCCGTTATTGGGGCGGTAGAGCGAACAGAGAATATCCCCACCCTCGCTCATTGCAACGACCTTAACCGTCGTTGAGCCTGCATCAATGCCTATGTATGCCTTGCCCTGATAATTTTCGGGGGAAATGTATTCAACCTTATCCGCCGCATGACGGGCTACAAACTCGTCATATTCCGCCTCGGCGTTAAAAAGAGGCGGGCAGGAGAGATAACGTCCCTCGGTCTTATATCCGGAAATCCGCTCAATTGCCTCGGCGAGAGTTGCTCTCGATGAGGAAAGCTCCGAGCCGTACGCCGCACCGATTGCAACAAAATAGAGCGAATTATCGGGACAGATTCCCGAAAGTCCGAGAGCTTTGTCAAATGACGCACGGAGTCCGTCCATGAAAGTGAGCGGACCGCCAAGATAAACGACATTTCCCTCAATGGGACGCCCCTGCGCAAGTCCGGCGATGGTCTGATTTACGACCGCCATAAAAATACTTGCGGCGATGTCCTCTTTTCTTGCGCCCTGATTTATAAGCGGCTGTATATCGCTCTTGGCGAAAACGCCGCATCTTGAGGCTATCGTGTATATCTTTTCGCAGCCGTGAGAGAGGTCGTTAAGCTCGTCCGGCGTTATCGCAAGAAGCGTTGCCATCTGGTCGATAAATGCGCCCGTACCGCCGGCGCACGAGCCGTTCATACGGACTTCCATTGTGCCGTCGAGGTAAAGGATTTTTGCATCCTCGCCGCCAAGCTCGATAACAACATCAGTTTCCGGAATAAGGCGTTTCACTGCAAGCCGGGTTGCATAAACCTCCTGAACGAAGCCGATACCGCACGATTCCGCCATACCCATACCGGCAGAACCGGAAATTGAAAGAACAGCATCCTTTGCGCCGGGAACCTCATCGCAGATAGTGCGAAGAAGCTCGTTTGTGGCTTCGGTAATCTGTGCGAAATGGCGTTTATATGATTTATAGACAATGTTATTGCGGTCATCGAGAATAACACATTTCAGTGTTGTCGAGCCGACATCAAGTCCGATTTTCATCAGATTTTAATTCTCCTTGTCCTGTTGAAAACAACAATAATTCATTATATTATATCACATATTACCTTTCTGCGCAATATATATAGTGTAAATATTTTATTTTACACAGATGAAATTGTCGAAAATTTTCCACAAATCCAAACTTTTCTCCGTCGCTCGAAAATCTGTACACTTTTTTACAAATACTGCTCAAAGTATTCATAAAATCGTGTTGACAAATATGCCCCCAGCGTTGTATAATATCATCATAATAATAAATTTCACGAGGTTTTTATGAAAAAATTCAGATTTGCATCAGCGCTTGCCGCTCTCCTTATGTCGGCAGCTCTGCTTCCCGGCTGCGGCAGTGCAACCGAAATTATGGGCTTTAAGGAAATCTCCGCTGACGGGCTTGACTATAACCTTTTCGTTCCCGATGAATGGGTTTCCGATATCTCCACCGGCGTAACTTCGGCTTATTTCAGCATGAGCGACCGCTCCAATATCTCGGTTATCACCTCGAATCTTAACAACCCTATCGAAACTCTTGAGGAATACTGGGCAGTATATGAGCCGGAAATCAAGGAGATGTTCCCCGACTTTGAATATGTTCGTGAGCTTGAGGAGGTAACTCTCGATGGCGAACGTGCACTTCAGTGTGTTTACACAGGAACAAAATCCGGTAAAACATATCAGATTATGCAGCTCACGGCAATTTACAAGGGATATTACTATATCTTCACATACACTGCGGAGTCTGAAAAGTATGATGCACATTTCGAGGATGTAAAAGCAATTCTCGGTTACTTCGACTTTCTCGGATGATGGATAAAATTTACTTTGACAACTGTGCCACAACTCCGCTTTGCGAGGAAGCCAAAAACGCAATGTGCTCCGCAATGTCGTTTTACGGTAATCCCTCCTCGCTCCATGCAATGGGCGTTGAATCGGAAAAGCTTGTTTCCGATTCGAGAAGGACGATTTTAACCTCTCTCGGAATCAGAGGAATCACAAAGCTTACCGAAAAACAGCTCATTTTTACAGCCGGCGGAACCGAAGCGGATAACCTCGCCCTCTTTGGGGTAGTTGCGGCGAAAGGCTATAATTCAAAGAAAATCATCATCTCCGACAGCGAGCATCCAGCGATAATGGCACCGGCGGCAGAGCTTGAAAAGGACGGCTTTACAGTCGTACGTATCCCAACCGTCGGCGGTGAGCCGGACTATGACATGATTGCGCGTGAAGCCGATAAAAACACCGTTTTAGCAAGCTTTATGCTCGTGAACAACGAAACCGGCGCAGTTTACGATATAAAACGGATTTCCGACATAGTAAAAGCGGCAAATCCGGATGCAATCATCCACACCGACTGTGTTCAGGGATATATGAACATCCCATTCACCGAACGCTCGCTCGGTGCTGACATGATATCCCTCAGCGCACACAAAATCGGCGGTCCGAAGGGCATCGGCGCACTTTACGTCAGTGCGGATATGCTAAAGAAACGCCGTCTTGCACCGATAATCCACGGCGGAGGTCAGGAATCTGGAATGCGCTCGGGAACTGAAAATCTGCTCGGAATCGTCGGCTTCGGTGCGGCAGTAAAGAGCGTATCCGTAATGCGTGAGGCATACGCCGAAAACAAGAAGAAGCTGCGTGAATACATGATTGAACGGCTGTCAGATTCGGAGCGTTTTTCCGGTGTAAGGCTCAATCTGCCCAAAAACGCCGCTCCGCACGTTTTGAGCGTCACGCTGCCAAATATCAAGAGCGAAACCATGCTTCATAAGCTCTCGCTCGACGGTATCTTCGTTTCAAGCGGCTCTGCCTGCTCGTCAAATACGGGGCACAAAAGCCATGTCCTGCGTGCGTTCGGACTCTCCGACCGTGAAGCGGACTGTACTATCCGTATCAGCCTCGGGGCACAGAATACACTCGCCGAAGCTGAAAAATTTTTAGCATCATTTGAATCTGCACTCTCAACTTTGGTGAGAATCTAATCTTCATAAAGGAATATATGCAATGGAAATATACGAATATGTAAAATCGGTCTGCACTGCGGCAAACGGCGCAAAAAAAGCTCTCGCCGGCGCTTCTGCCAAAACAAAAAATGCCGTCCTCGCCCGAATTGCGGAGCTGCTTCGTGAAGAAAGCGGAAAAATCATAGCCGCAAATGAGCTTGACCTCGCCGCGGCAGGTGAAAACGGCGTTCCTGCACCGATGCTTGACCGTCTGAAGCTTGATGAAAAGCGTATCGGCGGCATTGCAGACAGTCTTACCGAGCTTATTATGCTCGAGGACCCGATTGGCTCGGGAACCCGTACAACACGTCCGAACGGACTTATAATCGAGCATATCCGTGTTCCGCTCGGTGTTGCGGCAATAATTTACGAGGCTCGCCCAAACGTAACCGTCGATGCGGCGGCGCTCTGCATCAAAACCGGACACGCCTGCGTTCTTCGCGGCGGCAAGGAAGCAATCGAAACCAACCGTATTCTCGTTTATCTTATGCGCCGCGCACTTTCCGACAATTCACTCCCGGAGGATGCCGTCTGTCTTATCGACAACACAACCCGTGAAAGCTCGACTGCTCTCATGAAAATGCGCGGACTTATCGACCTGCTCGTTCCGCGCGGCGGTGCGGGACTTATCCGCAGTGTTGTTGACAATGCGACCGTTCCCGTAATTGAAACGGGAGCAGGCAACTGTCACATCTACATAGATGCCTCGGCTGACCACAACGTCGGAGTAAATGTTGCAATAAACGCTAAAATGTCACGCCCGTCCGTTTGCAATGCAGTCGAAACAATGCTCATCCATGAGTCCGAAGCGGCTGAATTTCTCCCGAAATTCGTATCGGCACTTTCAGGCAGGGTTCTCGAAATCCGCGGATGTGAAAAAACGCAGAAAATCATCTCCTGTACTCCTGCAACAGACGATGACTTTGCAACCGAATTCGACGACTACATTTTAGCCGTAAAAATCGTTTCCGGCATTGACGAAGCCATCGCTCACATCAACCGCTACAACACGGGGCACAGCGAAGCGATAATCACACGTAACATGTCAAATGCAGAAAAATTCCGCTGTGAAATCGATGCCGCCGCAGTCTACGTCAACGCTTCCCCCCGTTTCACCGACGGCGGTGAGTTCGGGTTCGGGGCAGAGCTCGGTATCTCCACTCAAAAGCTTCACGCACGTGGTCCTATGGGGCTTGATGCCCTCACAACCGGTAAGTATCTCATCACCGGAAACGGGCACATACGGTAAATTTTAAGCTGTCTTTCAATGGAAAGGCAGCTTTTTTTCAAAAACATCTTGAAAAATATTCCAATATGTGTTAAAATAGATAACAGAACATTAGTTCGCATGAAAGGGGAGAAAAATGCTCTCTATAGTATACACGACAGCACTTGAGGGAGTTGACGGCTTTGTCGTCAGTGTTGAGTGCAATTCGCAGGATAAAATGCCGCAGTTTGAGATAATCGGACTGCCCGGACCTGCCATAAAGGAATCGAAAGAAAGAATGATTGCCGCCATTGAGAATAACGGATTCCGTTTTCCCGACACGGCGCTGACGGTCAATCTTGCGCCGGCTGACCGCAAGAAAGAAGGCTCGTCGTTTGACCTTGCTATGACGGTTGGAATCATGCAGTCGAACCGGATAATTCCCGGGGAGCTTGATTTGTCGAAATGCTGTTTTATCGGTGAGCTTTCGATGACGGGCATTGTCAGGGATGTCAAGGGTGTGCTTTGCATGACGCTTGCAGCGAGAGATGCCGGATTTACAGAGATTTTTGTGCCGCCGGGAAATGCAGCAGAGGCGGCTGTTGTCGAGGGTGTTAATGTTTACGGGGTACGCGACCTTTTGGCGTTATGTCACCATCTTTGCAAAGATGCACTGATAAAGCCTGCGCGCTTTGACAGACACAAATTTGCTTTTGAAAGCGAAGAGTTTGCGTATGATTTATTTGAGGTTAAGGGGCAGGAAAAGATAAAGCGTGCAGTTGAAATTGCCGCTGCCGGCGGACACAATCTGCTTCTCATAGGCCCACCCGGAACCGGAAAAAGTATGATTGCCAAGCGAATTCCGTCGATTCTGCCGGCACTTACTTTTGAGGAAGCCGTGGAAACCTCAAAGATACATTCCATTGTCGGTAAACTGCGCGACGGGGTTTCGATTATAACAACCCGTCCGTTTCGTTCTCCGCATCACACGATGTCAGCGCCGAGTCTTGTCGGCGGCGGCTCAAATCCCCAACCGGGCGAGATTTCGCTCGCACACAACGGTGTTTTATTCCTCGATGAGCTTCCCGAATTCAACAAGGCAGTAACGGAATCGCTCCGTCAGCCGCTCGAGGACGGCAAGGTTACGATTACGCGCACAAACAGTAAAATTACATATCCGTGCTCGTTCATGCTTGTTGCGGCGATGAATCCTTGCAAATGCGGTTTTTACGGTCATCCGTCACGCGAATGCACCTGCAGGCGTGAGGAGATAAGAAAATATTTATCACGTATAAGCGGTCCTCTGCTCGACAGAATGGATATTCAGGTTGAGGTTGCACCGCCGACATTTGAGGAGCTTTCCGAGCCGCCTAAAGGAGAGCGTTCCGCGGTAATCCGCGAGCGTGTCGCAAAAGCGAGGGCATTTGCGAGGGCGCGGTGTGAAGCGGCACATTCATCTGACAGCGATATTCCGCTTATCCACAAAAATGCGGATATGTCCTCGCGCCATTTAGCGCAGTTCTGCAGGCTCGACGAAAAAGCTTCCGAATTACTTAAGGCGGCGTTTGAAAAATTACAGCTTTCGGCGCGTGGTTACGACCGTTTACTGCGTGTTGCGAGGACGATTGCCGACCTTGATTCGAGCACAAACATTGAGGCAGTACACATTGCCGAGGCGATACAGCTTCGTTCACTTGACCGAAAATATTTCAGTTGACGAAAACTGTCGCAAATTGTGGAAAACCTGCGTTGGAACACGGTGTTTTGTACGTTTTCTGTGGAAAACTCTGTGGAAACAGTTGAAAAAGTGCCGTTATACGGATAAATACGAACGTGGGTTGCCCACATTTTCCACAAGCAGGGGTGTGGAAAACCGAGCGAGGACGGAGGAGCCGGAGCGAGGAGGTACGACTGCCGAGAGCGTAATTCACCTTGATATAAATACGAAAAGGAGTCTTAAAATGAAAAATCAGAAGAACATTAATGTCAGAATGGCAGATGACCTGCTTGAGAAGCTTTATTATGTGGCGAACAGTGAGGGGCGGACTCTCAATAATCAGATACTTTTAATGGCGAGAAATGCCGTGGCATATTTTGAGAAAACTAAGGGAAAGATTACACCTGAAAAGGTTAAAAGTATACGTGAGGAAATGGAGAAAGAGCTTGGCACGGAAGGTGAGTGAAAATCATTCATTTTCGGGTGTTAATGGCTGAATTTCTGCATTATATTTCATTATATATAAAAACATTCCAAAATTGTTCACAACTTTTATCAAATTATATCTTTACATTTCTCAAAAAGTGCGGTATAATATTATCGTGGCGTTACTGCGCCTTCCTTTTCGTGCGCAAAAATGTGCGAATTGTGAGGAATAACGCATAAAAATGTCTAAATTTTAATTTTTTAATAGGAGGATTCCAATCATGGCAAGAAAGAAAATTTCCATGGATGGTAACACAGCTGCCGCGCACGCTTCGTATGCGTTCACGGAAGTTGCCGCTATCTACCCCATCACTCCTTCTTCTGTTATGGCTGACGTAACCGACACTTGGTCGGCCGGCGGTCTTCAGAATATTATGGGTGATACCGTAAAGGTCGTTGAAATGCAGTCTGAGGCAGGTGCCGCAGGTGCAGTACACGGATCTCTCGCATCTGGTGCTCTCACCACTACTTACACCGCTTCTCAGGGTCTGCTTCTCATGATCCCGAATATGTACAAAATTGCAGGTGAGCTTCTTCCCTGCGTTATCCACGTTTCCGCACGCTGCGTAGCGTCCCACGCGCTGAACATTTTCGGCGACCACTCCGACGTTTACGCTTGCCGTCAGACAGGTTTCGCTATGATGGCAGAGTCCAATCCTCAGGAAGTTATGGACCTCGGCGCTGTTGCTCACCTCGCAACAATCAAGGGCCGTGTTCCGGTTCTTAACTTCTTCG
>JAZQXA010000134.1:0-14868 GCA_045632605.1 Candidatus Flemingiibacterium sp.
AGACCATTGCTTTCGCCGCCTCTTTCGCAAGCGACTCGATTATTATATCACATCGCTTCGCTCTTGTCAAGGGGTTTTTTAAAAGTTTTTTCAAAATCTTTTTTCGCCCCCCTCACGGGACAGCTTTAATAGTATAGCACAATGCATCCGTTTTGTCAACACTTTTTTCAATATTTTTTTGAATTTGTCGATTTGATATACAATTTGTTCACACTTTGCATTCATAATGTGCAAATCGCATACTTTGTGTTAATTTTAAAATAAATTCGCTGAAACCTATTTATTTTATCCGAATTATCTGCTATAATATTATAGAATGAAAGGAATGTGCTATGACTTATTTTCATTTACAAAAACAGCTAACAGCCATTGGCGTTGACTCTCCGTCTGCAGAAGCCGCAGAGATTGTGCGCTCAATTATGGAAAAATCTCGCGAATGGTGTCTTTCCAACCGTGATGCCGAGCTGCCGTCTGAAATTGATTTCATTCTCGAAAAACGCGCAAACGGCATTCCATTGCAATATATCCTCGGCGAAGCATGGTTTTACGGCAATCGCTTCACCGTGTCGCCCGACTGCCTCATTCCGCAGCCGGACACCGAGCACTGCGTTTCACTCGCGCTTGACAGCTTGCCAATCGGCGGATATCTGCTTGACCTCTGTACCGGAAGCGGATGTATTGCCATATCTATATTGAAAGAAAAATCATCCGTCCGTGCCACAGCAGTCGATATTTCACCTGCCGCACTCGAAATTGCAAAAAAGAACGCAATTTTAAACGGTGTCAGCGAAAATCTCGATTTCATCGAAGCAAATGTCCTGACTGATGACTTATCTTCATTAATAAAAGAAGCAGACGTAATCGTTTCAAATCCGCCGTATATCAACTCGGACGTGATTGCCACTCTTTCAAAAGAAGTACAGCACGAACCGCGAATCGCACTCGACGGGGGCGATGACGGCATGCTTTTCTACCGCCATTTCATCGAAAATCTGACAAAACAGATGAAACCGTCTGCCGTTATGATACTCGAAATCGGATATGACCAGTCAGAGCGTATTTCCGAGCTTTGCAATAAAAGCGGACTCGACTGCCGCCTCCACCGTGATTTCGGTGGAAACATCCGCGTTGCTCAAATACGTGTCAATAAAGAATCCATCGAATAGAATATTATTACCACTATATAATTTAGAGGAGAATTTTTATGTCAAAAACCACACTTCTCTGCCTTTTCGGCGGAAAATCCTCCGAATATGAGGTTTCGCTCATTTCAGCATCCTCGATACTCACAAATGTTGACCGCAACAAATACGACATTGTGACCATCGGCATAACCAAGCAGGGCGACTGGTATTATTACACCGGCGACATCGCTTCTATAAAAGACGGTACATGGTGCGAAAAATCAGATTCCCTCAAAAAAGCAGCACTTTCCCCGTCACCGTCCGATTCGGCACTGCTCGTTTTCGAAGGCGGCAAGGTCGAATATATACATATTGACGTTGTTTTCCCGGTGATGCACGGTGCAAATGCAGAGGATGGTACATTACAGGGACTTTTAAAGCTCTCCGGAATCCCGTTTGTCGGATGCGGATGCACGACATCCGCAATAGCCATGGACAAAGGCTTCACGAAGCTCGTCCTTCACCATTTTGATATTCCGCAGGCAAAATGCGAAATCATCGACAAATTACGTCTTTCGAGCGATATTGACAGCGTTATTTCCGCCTGCGAGAGAATCAGCGCATATCCGCTGTTTGTCAAGCCGGCAAACGCAGGCTCATCGGTCGGCGCATCAAAAGCAAATGACCGTGACGGACTCATCTCAGCATTAAAGCTCGCGGCAGAGCACGACTCAAAGATAATTGTCGAAGAATATATCTCCGGCAAGGAAATTGAAGTCGCTGTCATTGGAAACGAAGTTTACTCCGCTTCCACCTGCGGTCAGATAAATCCCGGTGCGGAATTTTACGATTACGACGCAAAATACAGTGCAGACAGCAATTCCTCAGCTATAATTCCGGCTGATATAAATCCTGAAACCGCCGAAAAGGTTCGGGAATATGCAAAAAGAATCTGTACTGCACTTGGCGTGACAGGACTTTCGAGAGTGGACTTCTTCGTCACAGCGGATGAACGCATTATCTTCAACGAAATCAACACCCTCCCCGGCTTCACCGAGATAAGTATGTACCCGAAGCTTCGTATATACGACGGTATGACTTACCCGGAAATTATAGACAATCTCATAAGTCTCGCCCTAATTAAGGAGAATTAAAAAATGATAGGAATTTTCGACAGCGGACTTGGCGGACTCAGTGCATTAAAAGAAGTGCGCCGATTGATGCCGCATGAGGATATCGTTTATTTCGGCGATACCGGACGTGTTCCTTACGGTACACGCTCAAGAGAAACAATCATTAAATATTCCCTGCAGGACATGAACTTTCTCGCATCGCACAACATTGATGCGGTCATGGTCGCCTGCGGTACGGCAAGTTCAAATGCTCTGGGCATACTCCGCGAAAAATATCCCGACATCCCAATAATCGGCGTTATTGATGCCGGCGTACGTGCCGCCGCAAAAATGACGAAAAATAATATAATAGGAATCGCAGGAACACCCTCAACAATCGGAAGCGGTGCATTCAAAAATGCCCTAATCGATATAAATCCAAACTTCAATATTGTTTCTGCCGCCTGTCCGCTTTTCGTTCCGCTTGTTGAAAACGGCTTTGTTTCACCGGACGAGGAAATTACACAGCTCGCCGCAAAGATACATCTGAAAAGCATTATCGAAGCCGGGGCTGACACGCTTATCCTCGGTTGTACACATTATCCGATAATCGCCGGAGCAATTTCGTCGGTGATACCGGACGCAACTCTCATAAACGTCGGTGCTGCCGCCGCAGAGGAAGTTTGTGAGATTATTGCCGCAAGGGGTAATTCAGATACAAGCCGCAAAGGCAAGATTGAATACTTTGTCAGCGATGAGCCGCAGGGGTTTGAGCGTATTGCTTCAATTTTTCTCGGCGAGGAAATCACAGACAGGGTAACAAGAATAGATATTGATAAATACTGATTATCACACAGCCGTCATACAATGCGGCTGTGTTTTTTTGATTAAAGCAAGTCCTTGAATTACACCAAAAACGTCTATAACCCAACTTTTCTATTGACAATCATACGAAAGAGTTGTATAATTAAGGTACCGAACCAATTTTTTGACGGAGGTGAAACCGAATGGTCATACTTGACAATTATCCGTCCGGCCTTATCGAGCTTATCGAGCAGAAAGGCATTGGAGAAGATAAGATACGCCTGATTGCGAAATGCGATATGAATCGCGACAAGGTGCACTGTGACTGTTATCTTATCGCAGCCGAAGAGGAACTGCTCATTATATCCGGCATACAGACCCTGACCGAAAAGCAGGGGCTTCACAAGCACCTCGCCCCAACCTTCGCATCCCGGCTTGAAGCCACATTCAAGGAGCTTACATATGAATGCCATATGCTTTCTGACCTTTCTCACTTCACCGTTGAAGAAATGCTCTCCGGTGCACGTCTTACCGCAAAAAGTGAAAAGGACGGCGGAAATATACTTTTAGCTATTTTCAGCAACGCTTCAAAATCGCAGATGAATCTCTTCTGCAAGTACATCAAAAAAATTAAAGACGGCGAAAATCCCGAGCTTGACGAGGACGACTCCAAAGCAACACGATTCTGCCCGAAGTGCGGCTCACGTTATCCCGACAAGGACAGAAAAATATGCCCTCGATGCATGGACAAGGGCAAGCTCATCCGCCGAATGGCGGTTTTCTTCCTTAAATATAAATGGCAGCTTGCAATAATTCTCGGCATCCTGATTTTAATGAGTGCGCTCGGCGTACTGTCGCCGTATATCGGCTCGGCGTTCTATTATGACGAGGTGCTCGACCCCCAGGGTGATTTCTTCGGCGAGATACTTTTAGTCCTCGGCATGATAATTGCCATGCGCGTGTTCAATGTCATTATAAATATCATAAACGGCGTAATAACCTCAAAAATCGCCGCTGAAATTACATATGACTTAAAGCAAACAATATTCAACGCAATAAAACGACTTTCACTGAGCTTCTTCACGGGACGTCAGACAGGCGGACTCATGACACAGGTTAACAGTGATGCGAACACGATATACGGCTTTTTCTGTGACGGTCTGCCATATTTTCTCGTTAATGTCGTACAGCTTATCGCGCTTATCATCATAATGTTTGTCTTTAATCCGTTTCTTGCGGCAATGTCGCTTGTCACAGTTCCGGTGTTTGTACTTATCGTAAAATTTATTTTCACACGCCTTGACAAGCTCCACGCAAAGCATTATTCAAGCTCCCGTGCGCTGTCCGGTGCACTCAGCGATGTGCTCGGCGGAATCCGTGTTGTAAAAGCCTTTTCAAAAGAAAAAAACGAGGTCAAGCGCTTTAACCGCTATTCCGAAAGACTCGCCGAGAATGCAAAAAATCTCTCGAACTTCCAGAATGTCGCATGGCCGGTGTCCGACTTTGTGCTCTACCTCGGAAACATATTTGCATGGGGGTTCGGCGGCTGGATGGTAATAAAGGGTGAGCTTACTTACGGTATGCTCCTCACCTTTATCGCATACATGAATATGGTATACAGTCCGATGTACTTCTTCATGGACTTCGCATATTGGGCAACCGACTGCCTTAACGCCTGCTCACGTCTTTTTGAGGTAATGGACGCATTGCCTGATGTCGTCGAATCAGAAAATCCCGTCCCGATGGAAAACATGGAGGGACGTGTAACATTTAAGGACGTTGAATTTTCCTACGTCAAGAACCGTAAGGTCATCGACGGCGTAAGCTTCGACATCGAAGCCGGAAAGGTTATCGGTATTGTCGGTCACACGGGTGCAGGAAAATCAACTCTCGCAAACCTTCTCATACGTCTTTATGACGTTTCAGAGGGTGAAATTCTCATTGACGGCGTTAACGTAAAGGATATTTCCTTTGCCGACCTGCGAAAGAATATCTCAATAGTGTCGCAGGAAACCTATCTTTTCATGGGTACAATCCTCGAAAATATCCGCTATGCCCGTCCTGATGCAACACTTGATGAGGTCATTGAAGCGGCAAAAATCGCAGGTGCACATGACTTTATTATGAAGCTGCCCGATGCATACGCAACACAGATTGGTTTCGGATACAAAGACCTTTCCGGCGGTGAACGTCAACGTGTTTCAATTGCCCGTGCAGTGCTTCGTAACCCGAAAATACTCATTCTCGACGAAGCAACTGCCGCGATGGATACCGAAACCGAACGTCAGATTCAGTCTGCTCTCGAACGTCTTGTAAAGGGTCGTACAACCATTATGATAGCGCATCGCCTGTCAACGCTTCGTGACGCAGACAAGCTTATAGTCATCGAAAACGGCAAAATGCCAGAGTTCGGCACACATCTTGAGCTTATTAACCAAAAGGGCATTTACTATAAGCTCTACAAGATGCAGGCAGAAGCTCTTAAAAGTATTGGTATTGAGGAATAGAAGCGTGAAAAACAAATTTTTCACGCAACGATTTTTTCGCCTTTGTCGGCTCCGCCGCCAATTTCACAAGTGAAACCGACAAAAAAATATCGACAAAAAAAGGAAGTCTTTGCTATGCAAAGACGTGGTGAATAATATGCCAGAAAACAATGCTCCAAGCGAACTTCGCACAGTTATAGATATCGTCTATTTGAGCCGTGACAACTGCAAAATAACCGAAAAGAACGGCTTCATCGGTCTTCGCGCGGTACTTGATAAAAAAGAGGACGATTTTGAAATCGAAAAACCGGACAAAAAGTCTGACGAAAAGGACTTAAAGGACGAAAAAGACAGCAAGGATGAAAAGAAAAAAGACCGTCCCGCCGTTGAAACAGTAGACCTCGGTGACGGAAAGGTCGAAAAAATTGCCGAGCGGATATTCCTCTCGCGTGCATTCCCGTTTGATATGCCGTATGAATACATATCCGTACTCGACAGAGATAAAAAGGAAATCGGCTTCATCCGTACACTTGATGACTTCGACGAGCCGGAAAAAACGATTCTCAAAAACGAGCTTGAAACAAAATATTACACTCCCGTAATCAAGCGTATACTTCAGGTCAAGGAGCGATACGGCTTTTCATACTGGAAATGCGAATGTGAATTTGGCGAGCATTCGTTCACCCTGCGTGACACATTCCGCAGTATAATAAAAGCATATAAGCCGGACGGGACTCAGCGCATATATATCCTCGACATCGACGGAAACCGATATGAGATTCCCGATGTGGAAAAGCTCGACCGAACAAGCTACAAAAAAATTGAGCTGTATCTTTAAAATCAAAACTCCTATAAGAAAGGAGAAAAAATGAATCAGGAAAACAAAAACATCCTCGACGCCGAAGCTATAGCTGACGAACGTGTACACGAACGAAACAAGGCACTTTTCGAAAGGCTTCATAAAATTAATCCCGTGCTGTCAGAAGAAGATGTCATTGTTGCATTCGAATATGACTTAACTGACCGCGCAGATGAAAACAACCGTGCCGACCAGCGTGTAAACGGTCTTGTTTGTGTGACGAAAGACACTCTGACGGTATACCTTAACGGCAGTGTTCACAAGGAAATCTCACTTTTGGAAGCGGAAGATTTCCGTACAACACCGGGAGTCGGAAGCGTTGTCGCCGAATGCACCGTAAACGGCTCTGATATGCTCATCTGCCGTGCAAGCAGTGCCTTTACCGCCGAATACGGCGCAATAATGAAACGAATAAACCGCTACACCGAAACCGGCGAGTTCAGCACCGAATTTATGAGGGAGCTCAACCGGGTCTGCGAAAAATGCGGCAGACCGTTTCCGCCGGGTTCGACGGTATGTCCGAGATGTGTTGACAAAAAGGGAATCTTAAAACGTCTTCTCGGAATAGCAAATCCGTTCAAATGGCATCTGCTGTTGTCAGTCGTACTGTTTTTTGTTATAACGGCAGTCAACCTGCTGACTCCATACCTTAACCGCATACTCGTTGATGATTTTATAAAATCGCCGACGCCCGAAACAGTTAAGCTGTCACATTTCGTCACAGTAATTGCCTCACTCGCGGCAGTTAATATCACCGTAAATCTCATTTCCATTCTGCGAAACCGCATACTTGTTCATACCGGAAACCGAGTTATTGTCAGCCTGCGCGAAATGGTGTTTAATAAGATTCAGATGATGTCAATCTCGCGAATCTCAAAGCGTACCGCTGGCGAGCTGATGACCCGTGTAAATAACGACACAAACCAGATTCGTCAGTTCATCACCTCAACAATGCCCGACATGGTGGAGCAGGCGTTAATGCTCATCGCCGTGGCGACAATGCTTTTCATCTATGATTGGCGTCTGGCTCTGCTTATTATCTTCCCTGCTCCGATTGTTTCGGTTTCGTTCCGCCTTTTCTGGAAAAAGATGCGCCGGATGTGGAACCGTTCATGGCATATAAGCTCAAAATCGAGCACGGTTCTTCACGATATTTTCTCGGGAATACGTGTTGTAAAGGCATTCGGAATGGAAGAACGTGAGGCAAAACGCTTTGATGACATTTCCGTTGAGCAGCGTGACATACGAATCGAAAACGAACGGATGTGGTCGATTGTATGGAACATCCTCAGCTTCTTCATGGGTATAGGTGAGTTTTTTCTGCTCTTTTACGTCGGAAATAAAATTCTCGGCGGCGAAATGACGCTCGGTGAAATGACACAGTTTTCAGCATACGTCACGATGATTTACGGCCCCCTGCGCTGGATAGCAAATATCCCACGCCGTCTGGTAGATTTTCTTACAAGCACGGCAAAGGTGTTTGAGATAATCGACGAAAATGTCGATGTCGCAGACAAGGAAGATGCAATCGAATTAAAAATAAACGGAACAATCGACTTCGAAAATGTTTCGTTTGGATACGATGAAACAACAGACGTATTAAAAAAGATTAATCTCCATATTGAACCCGGCGAAATGGTCGGCATCGTGGGAAAATCCGGCGTCGGAAAATCAACGCTTATCAATCTTCTCATGCGTATGTACGATATCGGCGACGGCTCGATAAAAATTGATGGGGTTGACCTTCGCGATATTTCGCAGGAGTCGCTTCGCTCACAAATCGGTGTTGTGCTTCAGGAAACCTTCCTTTTTGCCGGAACGATATACGCCAACATCGCTTACGCGAAGCCAAATGCAACACGCGACGAGGTTATCACAGCAGCGAAAATTGCCGGCGCTCATGAGTTTATCATGAAGATGCCCGATGCATATAACACGACGGTCGGCGAAAAGGGACATACTCTCTCCGGCGGTGAGCGTCAACGAATTTCAATAGCGCGTGCACTTCTGCACAATCCGCGCATACTGATTCTCGATGAAGCAACTGCTTCGCTCGACACCGAAACCGAGCATCAGATTCAGGAATCGCTGCAGAAGCTGATAAAAGACCGCACCACAATCGCTATAGCACACCGTCTTTCGACCCTACGTAATGCAACACGCCTTATCGTCCTCGACAAGGGTACCGTTGCCGAGGTTGGAACTCACGATGAGCTTATGCGTAAAAAAGGTATATACTATGGGCTTGTCATGGCACAGCGTCAGATGTCGCGCATGGCTCCGAAAAATTCGTTAAAGAAGTAACTGCATATTCTTCCCCCACTTCAAATGTGGGGGATTTTTATTGTTGAGCAAAATTGATAGTATAATAATCGAAAATGATATTTTGGCAGGGATAAATGTATTGAAAAACTAGACTATATATGTTATAATCATGTTGTTACATAAAATTATATCCCAAGGAGGATTATAAATAATGAAAGTTCCGGTAAGCCTTATAATCGACGATCCGGCTCCTGTGATATCCGTTTATTACGAGCACAGTGACACACCGACAACAAAAGACGGCAGACCGCTCATTTCACATTATCCGAACGAACTGCTTGACCGTTTTTGCGATGTTGTAGAAAAGCGCGGAATAAAAGGAAAATTCTCTGTTGTTCCAATGCCCGGCAATAAGGGCGATATCATAAACGGTCTTGAGGGCGTTGACCAAAAAGACGTTGACTATTGGCTCGACACCGTAAAAAAACGCCTCATTCCAGCGTTTACGGTCGGACCTGAAATGCTGACACATAACAAGGCAGTTGACCTCAAAACCGGTAAAGCACTCGATATGCTTGAAAAGCATTGGTCATACACCCAGGACAGAACAACGCTCCTGCCTTACATAACGAAGGCACTTACAATTCTCAAAGAAGCCGGCTTCAATCCGATCGGTGTAACCTCTCCGTGGGATTTCGGAGTAACGGTTGAGGATGAATATCATCATTCTATTTCGAAGGCGGTTTATGACGTAACCGGAAGCAAAAACGCATGGTTCTTCCTGCGCGGTCTGCGCAAGCTTCCTAACGCAAAGCCGTGGGTTGCTCTCGAGGAAGACGGACGCACTCTCGTTTCAATCCCGGCAACCACATGGGACCGTATCTGGCAAACCATAGATACACCCCGCACCGACGACGAATTCATAAACACTGCTGCCGATATGCTGATAACCGCAGACGGAAAATCGGGCGAAGTTATAAATGTTCTCGAAACAGGCGGTTATCCGATACTGATAACACATTGGCAGAGCCTTATGTCAAACGGACTCGGCACCGGAATCAAGCTTCTCGATGAGATAGCACGCCGAGTAAACGAGAATCTTTCAGACAGAGTTGAATGGATGAGCTTCGAGGAAATAATGAATCTCGTTCTCTCCAACAAGGAAGCGTATCCGATCCCCAAACAGTTCAACTGACAGTATATCAAATCTCCCCAACCGGGGAGATTTTTAATTAATAGCAATAATCTTATTGAAACGGAAAAAACAAATGTGATATAATAAAATCAAAGAAAAATAATCCGCGGAGGTTAAAGAAAATGAAAAAAGTACCGATCAGCTTGCAGATTGACGATCCGGCACCGATAATATCTGTTTATTATGAGCACGCCCTGACACCGTTTACGGGTGACGGCAGACCGCTTATTCCAACCTTTTCAAATAAATTTCTCGACAATTTCTGCGACGTTATCGAAAAGCACGGAATAAAGGGAAAATTCTCGATAGTACCTATGCCCGGCAATAAGGGCGATATCGTAAACGGTCTTGAGGGTGTTGCGCGTGAAGATCTCGATTACTGGATGGATACTGTAAAAAAGCGTGTTGCTCCGCTTTTCACTATCGGTCCGGAAATGCTTACTCACCATAAGCCAATCGACCTTTCAACAGGTGAGCCTATCATGGAAATGAACGAGGAAGAATGGTCATTTTTGCAGGACAGAACCACACTCACTCCGTACATTGGAAAGGCACTCTCTATCCTTAAAGAAGCAGGATTCAAATCCATTGGCGTAACTTCACCGTGGAAATTCGGAATCAAGGTCGAGGACGAATATCATCATGCCATCTCGCAGGCTGTGTATGACGTAACCGGAAGCGAAAACGCATGGTTCATGACACGCGGACTCTACGATATGCCAAACGCAAGACCGTGGGTTGAGCTTGATGAAAACGGAAGAACTCTCGTTTCGATTCCGCCGTCACTCCAGGACAGATTCTGGCGAACAATAAATACAACTCGTACCGATGACGAATATGTAAATTCGGTTGCCGACATGATAATTTCCGAGGACGGAAAGAGCGGAGAGATGATATATATTCTCGAAACGGGCGGTTTCCCGATAATCGTAACCCACTGGCAGAGCCTTAACTCAAACGGACTTGAAACCGGACTTCGCATACTCGACGTTATAGCAAGCCGCGTAAATAAGCATCTTTCCAACAGAGTTGAATGGATGAGCTTCGAGGAAATAATGAACCTCGTTTTAGCTAACAAGGAAGCATTCCCGAAGCCTGCCGACACCGGAAAATAAGCCTCCATATATATACCCCCGAGAACAGTGTGATAATCTGTTTTCGGGGGTATTGTTATTTTAATTTCAGTCGAAGTATATTGTTTTTCCGGTTTTAGCGGACTCATATATCGCATTAACGATACGAACACTCTTTATCGCTTCCATCGGAAGAATTTGTGGATCAGTGCCCGCCGCAACAGCGTCAACCATATTGCGTACCATAGAAGCGTGTCCCGTAACAAGCGTCGGATCCTCTCTCTCTGCAATTCGGTTTCCGCCGCCGTAAAGCTCAAGCATTTCCTCCTCTTCAGCTTCTTCATCATCGGAATCGCACAGCTTCCATCTTTTTAAAATATCTGCATCCGCTTCAATAGTACCGCCCGTACCGTAAAGCTGAATATCCGTGCTTATTCCCGGATAAGCGCAGGTCGTCGAAACAAATGTCGCCGCCGCACCGCTTTTGAAGGTGATAACAGAGGCAGTCATATCTTCCGTTTCGATGTCGTGATTGTAAATTCCCATAGTCGAATGAACGCTTGTAACATCGCCCATCAGCCATTGCATAAGGTCAACCGTATGTACTGCCTGATTCATAAGCGATCCTCCGCCGTCCATATTCCATGTACCGTGCCAGCCCTCGTAATAATGAGCGTCGCGATACCACTTGACCGCAAATGTCGCAAGCACCATTTTGCCGAGTCTGCCGGCATCAACTGCTTCTTTGATAGGCTTCATAACTGCATTATTTCGGTTCTGGTGAATAACGCCAACCGTCATGCCTGTCCTCTGTCTGGCTTCTTCAATTTTAAGCGCCGCTTCAACGGTAATGTCAATCGGCTTTTCAACAAGCACGTGCTTGCCTGCTTCCATCGCGCGAACTGCATATTCAGCGTGCATCGCGCTCGGCAAGCATATACTGATTATATCTATCTCCGGGTCTTTGAGCATTCCGTCAAAGCTTATGTAGCCTTTAACTCCGGGATATTCGTTTATAACCTTGTCACGCTTTTCCTTAATAAGGTCACACACAGCAACAAGCTCACATTTATCATATTTAGCCGCAGCACCGACATGAGCCATTCCAACGCCAAGTCCAACTACCGCGTAGCCAAGTTTTCCATTCTTCATTCCTGAATCTCCTTTAGAGGTCTGCATAGTTATTATAATTATACTACCAATTACGGGAATTGTAAATAGGTTTTAGAAAAAAACTGATTTTACGTGTGAGAATTACGCTGAAAAATTAAAAGGGAAGATATAACATCTTCCCTTCTAATATTAAATAATTAACTTGCGGTAAAATTACTTAGACTTGCGCTTTCTAGCTGCTTCAGACTTCTTCTTACGCTTAACGCTGGGCTTTTCGTAATGCTCACGCTTACGAAGCTCGGAAAGAACTCCGGATCTTGCGCACTGTCTCTTAAATCTGCGAAGAGCGCTGTCGAGCGATTCATTCTCTTTTACTCTGACTTCTGCCATTCTAAAATTCCCTCCCTCCGCAAGTGCAACAGAAGATGACTGTCATCTTCCGAGATAAACGAGTCAGTATTTCTTTATCTCCGTAATATTATACTATAAAATTCCCTTTGTGTCAAGTGTTTAGACGAAATTTAAGGAAATAATTTTATTTTTATCTGACAACGATGTTGACAATCTTATTAGGTACGCTGATTTCCTTAACAATTGTCTTGCCATCAAGATACTGCGCCATACGTTCGTCAGCCTTAACAAGTGCAATTGCATCGTCTTTTGAGGTGTCAACGGGAATTTCCTTTGTGAATTTGAGCTTGCCGCTGACCTGAACTGCAATTTCAACAGTCGAGTCAACAGTCTTTGCTTCATCCCACTCAGGCCAGCTTGCAAGAGCACAAAGTCCATTGTTTCCAAGCATTTCCCAAATTTCCTCCGAAAGATGAGGGGCAAACGGGCAGAGCATACGGACAAATATTCCGAGCTCATCGTTTGTCAGCTCACCGCAGTCATAAATTTCGTTGATAAGGCTCATGAGTGTTGCAATGGCGGTGTTGAACTTCATGTCCTCGATATCGAGCGAAACCTTTTTAACAGTCTTATGGAACGCAGACTCAAGCTTTGCAGTAACGCCGCTGCCCTTTGCCATATCGCAAAGTCCGGCAACACGGTCGAGGAAACGCTTACATCCGCGAACGGAATCCTCATTCCACGGTGCGGCAGATGCATAATCGCCCATAAAGAGAATGTATACACGAAGAACATCCGCACCAAACTTGTCAACAACCTCATTCGGGTCAACTACATTACCCTTCGACTTCGACATCTTGTCGCCGTCCGGACCGAGGATAAGTCCCTGTGCTGTACGCTTTGCATACGGCTCGTCAACCGGAACTTCACCGATGTCGTAGAGGAAACGGTGCCAGAAACGTGAATAGATAAGGTGACGTGTAACGTGCTCCATACCGCCGTTATACCAGTCAACCGGCATCCAGTAGTTAAGTGCTTCCTTGGATGCAAATGCCTCCTTATTGTGCGGATCGCAGTAACGCAGGAAATACCACGACGAGCCTGCCCACTGCGGCATAGTGTCGGTTTCACGCTTTGCCGGCTTGCCGCACTTGGGACAAGTGCAGTTTACAAACGAATCAATCTTTGCAAGCGGAGATTCACCGCCCTCGCCGGGAGCAAAATTCTCCATGTTCGGCAGCTTCAGCGGAAGCTCCTCATAAGGTACACCAACCATTCCGCAGTGTTCGCAGTGTACAATCGGAATCGGCTCGCCCCAGTATCTCTGACGGTTGAATGCCCAGTCCTTCATCTTGTACTGAATACCCTTTTCGCCGACACCCTTTTCACCGAGATATTTAAGCATCTTTTCGATTGCTTCCTTCTTGGTCTTGAGGCCGTTGAGGAAATCGGAATTAACCATCTCGCCGTCGCCGGTGTAGGCTTCCTTCGAAATGTCGCCGCCCTTGATTACTTCAATTATGTCGATGCCGAACTTCTTTGCAAAGTCGTAGTCACGTTCGTCATGAGCCGGAACCGCCATGATTGCACCGGTACCGTAGCCCATCATTACATAGTCAGAAATGTAAATCGGAATTTCCTTGCCGTTTGCAGGATTGATAGCAGTGAGTCCCTCGATACGAACGCCGGTCTTGTCCTTGACAAGCTGTGTGCGCTCAAATTCGGTCTTCTTCGCACATTCGATCTTGTAAGCCTCAAGTGCATCAAAGTTTGTGATGCGCTCACGGTATTTTTCGATTATCGGATGTTCAGGCGCAATAACCATGAATGTAACGCCGAACATTGTGTCACAGCGTGTTGTGTAAATACGCAGGCTGTCGTCAGTGCCGGCGATTGCAAAATTTGCGAATGCACCCTCGGAGCGACCAATCCAGTTTTCCTGCTGGAGCTTGATGTTGGGAAGATAATCAACCTTGTCAAGTCCCTGAAGGAGCTTGTCCGCATACTCGGTGATACGAAGATACCATACGTCCTTCGACTTCTGGATAACATCGCTGTGGCAGATATCACACTTACCGCCCTGCGAGTCCTCGTTGGAAAGCACGCACTTACAGTGAGGGCAGTAGTTTACAAGTGTGGTTGCACGGAAAACAAGTCCCGCGTCGAACATCTTGCGGAAAATCCACTGTGTCCACTTGTAGTAGTCTTCCTCGGTGGTGTCAACAACTCTGCCCCAGTCGAACGAAAATCCGACTCTCTTTAACTGCGAGGTAAACTTTGCGATATTGTTGTCTGTAACCTGACGGGGATGAATACCCGTCTTTATAGCATAGTTTTCAGTCGGCAGACCGTAAGCGTCAAAGCCTATCGGAAACAGAACATTATAGCCCTGCATCCTTCTCTTTCTCGAAATAACCTCAAGTCCGGAATACGCCTTGATGTGACCGACGTGCATACCTGCGCCGCTGGGATACGGAAACTCAACG
>JAZQXA010000135.1:0-1708 GCA_045632605.1 Candidatus Flemingiibacterium sp.
AAAGATCATAGACGAAACCATACGGAACATTCCCGAACGGTATAAGGCAACAGTAGACGGATATGTGATTATGCCGAATCATATTCACCTAATCATTATAATAACCGATGACGAAGAATTACGGGCGATTCATGAATCGCCCCTACGGACACACATAAATTTCGCAGAGATATTGTTTTCTCTGCCGATTTGTGTTATAATGGGGTATATCGTAGGGCGGGGTAGCAAAGCGGTGCGAGGGTCTTGAATGACACCACAGTGTGGTGTCAGACTCCGAGCGTGACCGAGCCCGCAGGCGAGACCTTGCTCCCGCCGTAACATAGGATCTAAGCCAACAAGGCGGCGGGAGTAAACCCCCGCCCTACAAGGGGTATGGGCTTTGCCCGAAGCCGGCGCCTTTTGCAACGCTGTAATACAAAGGCGAAACTGGCGAAAAAACAGAAAATACGTATAGGAGTGAAGAAATAATTATGTTACTATCAAATTATGATTTTTATGACATATATTGGGCTATTGTTTTAATGCGATCAAACAGTCTGAAATATGACTATGCCGTGTCAAAAGCAATCAAAGATGTGATCGATACCAAGCAAAAAGATAACACGGTTGAGATGAATATTATCCGTAATATTTTGTCCGAGGTCAATGAGCTAAAAGAATATGAAGAATGGCAATGGATACAGATTAAAAATGTTTATACATATGGTGTCAAAATTATAAAAGATGATTTTGCATATCAAATTCTTTCAGTTATGTTTGAAGAGTTATTAAATTGCTTAAAAGAACCCAATGCAGATAGAATTTACGATTTAAAAGACGCCCTGCATAATATACCTGTTATTCTTGCTGATGGAAATAAGCATAGTAAAAAGCGAATTGCTCTTGAAATATCCTTTTACCGAAGAAAATGGAATAAACACTTTTTGAAAGGTTTAATAAAATAGTTTGCCAAATCAATATTGCGAAAACCCCAACAGACTTTTAAAAGTCTGTTGGGGTTACTTATTTGTTTACTGCGGATCAAATTTGTTTATCCGTAGGGGCGACCATTGGTCGCCCGCGGGCGTTCGATGAACGCCCCTACAAAAAATATCAAACTTCCTTATGAGAAGTTCGCATTTTCGGCACTCGTTTTTTGCTTTCGGATTCACTTATCTGTTCTTGCTCGTTTCTGAAAAAACTCTTTTAGAAATTTATGCAAGATACTGCAATCCTTGCGGAGGCGGTTGAAACGGAAGCAATTTTATGTTATAATATATCCATCAGAAACATATCGGGAGGAAAAAGCCGATGAAGATCGAAAACAATATCATAAGGCACTATCTGAAAAACGTATATTTTATCACGGGTACGGCGTACGCGGGCAAATCCACCACGGTGAACATGCTTGCCGAGCGCTACGGCATGATCCTGTGCGGCGAGAATTACCACATGGCGGTTTCCGAGACGGTTGCTACGCCCGACACGCATCCCGATCTCTGCTACAATAAAATGCTCACGGATTGGCGCGATTTCGTGAAACGCTCGCCCGAGGAATACGAGCGCTGGATCTACAGCGTCGGCAGAGAAGCCGCGGAATTCGAGATCGCGGAGCTGATCGCGCTTTCCTCCAAGGGAAGGGTGATCGTCGATACCAATATTCCGCTCGACGTTCTGCACGAAATATCCGATTACGACCACGTTGCCGTCATGCTCTCCCCGCAGTCGA
>JAZQXA010000136.1:0-2356 GCA_045632605.1 Candidatus Flemingiibacterium sp.
GATAAAAGTCGCACAGCTTGGTTTTCTTATTATATACGTTCTGCCACGCACAAAGCACACCCTCATCCTCTAAAATATAAGAATTGAAGCCATAGGTATTCTCAAACTTCGCCGGAGCATTCATATCGAATATGAAAAGGCCGTCGGGGTCGAGATAGTTGTGCACATGAGAAAATGTACGTGCAAGCAGATTTGTGTCAGTTAAATAATTAAGGCTGTCAAGGCAGCAGACGACCGCATTAACAGTGCCGTAAAGCTCAAGCTCCGACATATCCTGCCTTATAAGAAGCACAGAACGACGAAAACGCTCCCCGTCGCATTTTTTACGTGCAACGGCGAGCATATCATCTGATAAATCAACGCCGGTCATATCATACCCACGGCGCGCGAGCTCGACGGTAATCGCGCCTGTACCACAGGCGAGGTCGAGTATGCTTTCGGGCATAGCTTCGGAATAAAGCGCAAATTGCCGCTCTATATAATCTGCCCATTCGCTGTAGTCAATATCCGCGTTAAGACGGTCATATACGGGCGCAAGCGACGTGTAAGCTTTCACGTCTTATTTCATGCGCTCAAGGCGGTCAAGAACGGTGATATAACCGTCGCTTCCATATTTAAGGCAACGGTTAACGCGGCTGATTGTAGCGGTGGAAAGGCCGGTACGTTCAGCAATCTCGGTGTAGATGTAGTTATCCTTCAGCATTTTTGCAGCAAGCAGACGCTTGGACATTTCCTGAAGCTCCGCAACAGTACAGAGGTCCTCAAAAAAGCTATAGCATTCGGAAACATTTTCAAGGGTGAGAATACCCTTAAAGAGGAAATCAATTTTCTCGTCATTGAGCTTGTTCATTATTATAATTCCTTTCATTAATACAAATTTGCAATATACTGTATTAATATTTTAATATATTTCTTCTCAAAAGGAATGAACTTTTTATTAATATAATGTAACATTTATAAAATAGTATCAATTTCGCACAGTAAATCGGTAATTTTCTCCGAATCCGCTCCGCTTATATAGTCACTGATACCAATTTCATTCAATTTATTTCCGACAGCATTTCGTGAATATTCCGTTCCGCGCAAGCGCTCCGAAAGCTCTGACGCATCGCAAACGCCAAAAAAGTCACCGCCGATTACAATATCTGAAATCAAACCGTTTTTTACGCTGAACGAAGCTTCAACCAGACCGAAATCAAAGCGTTTTTTGCACTCCCGCTCAAAATTTCCGAATCGTCGAAGATTCCACCCATCGGTCGAATATTTATCCCGAACAAGCGCATTTATTCCCTCTTCCATATCCGGTGAAAATGCTTCCGCCTCACACAAAAATTCACGCGACAGCCACCCAGCAATGTAATTTTCAAACGCAAGTACATCTGAAATCTCTGAATTATCCACAAGAAGCTCACGAATATTTGCCACACGGCTTCTCACACTCGCAATGCCCTTAGACTTAAGCTTCGTCGGGTCAACATTAAGTGCCCCCTGAAGTCTTGACATCTCCGCAGAAAACAGCAGCGTACCGTGATGAAGCGTTACACCGTCAACAACGCACTGTGCGTTTCCGGAAACCTTGCGCTCCCCGTTTGCTGTATTCACAATAATGTCATTGCGCCCCGACAGTTCTGCACCGATTCCAAGCTCACAAAGTGCATTAATAATCGGTTTTGTGAAATGAGCAAAATCAAGACCGCCCTCACGTATTCCCTCTGCGAGCTTACTTCCATTCGGCGAAATAAACGTAAAATTAACATTTCCAAGGTCATGAAACACTGCACCGCCGCCAGTCAGTCGGCGCACTACCTTTATATTATTCTCATTTGTAAAATCGAAATTTATCTCGGCAAAAGCATTCTGATTCTTGCCGATAATCACTGCCGGCTCATTCCGCCATAGCATGATGATATCATCAGTCGCATGAGTCAGCAAATATTCCTCCGATGCGAGGTTAAAGTATGCATCGGTATGTGTGTTGATATACAGTTTCATATGTGTGACCTCTTTTTTATGTCTGGAAATTTCGCATATGGGAATACGGGCGATTTTTTGAAGTGAATGGTAAACGAAGCGTATGGGAATTACGGTCGCTTTCTTGAAAGAAAGCTCCGCAAAGAACTTTACTTGACGCTATCGCTTCACAGGACGTTCGAACTCGCTTCGAAAGCCACAGAGTAAGTTGGGAACCCTCCTCGCTTCGGCTCCTCCGCCTTCGCTCGGTTTCCCAACGACTCGTTAATGCAAAAGGGTCAGCTGTCACCCTCTCAATATACGTCCGTTTTAAAGTTAGTTTTTATGCCGGATTTGACGTTAATCTATATCCCCGGCAGGCGTAGCGAGGAGCTTCGACAATCGA
>JAZQXA010000137.1:0-4383 GCA_045632605.1 Candidatus Flemingiibacterium sp.
AAGCTGCTTGAGCTTTTCCTTATGCGCGACACCGAAACGCTGTTCCTCGTCGATGATAACAAGTCCAAGGTCACGAAATTCAACATCTTTCGATACAAGTCTGTGCGTGCCGACGATAATGTCAACATCGCCACGGCGAAGGCGACGAAGGGTTTCCTGCTGCTGTTTGGGCGTACGGAAGCGCGAGAGCATATCCACTGTTACGGGAAAACCGCGCATACGGCTGGTTATCGTCTGGTAATGCTGCATGGCAAGTATCGTTGTCGGAACAAGTATCGCAACCTGTTTTCCGGACATGACAGCCTTGAATGCCGCACGGAGAGCAACCTCGGTCTTTCCGAAGCCGACGTCACCGCAAAGCAGTCTGTCCATCGGAATTTTCGACTCCATGTCGTGCTTTATTTCCTCAATCGACTTAAGCTGTCCATCGGTTTCCTCATATTCGAACGCCGCCTCAAAATCGCGCTGAAAATCGTCGTCCGCAACAAATGCAAACCCTTCTCTGCGCTGACGTTCGGCGTATAGTGCAATAAGCTCCTTTGCCATGCTTTTTGCCGCAAGCTTTGCTTTAGTTTTTGCACGAGTCCACTCGGCACCGCCCATCTTCGACAGCTTTACCCCGCCGTTTTCGGTTTTTGCGCCGATATATTTTGACACCATATCAAGCTGGTCTGTCGGCAGATACAAAAGGTCAGTTCCGGCGTATTGAATCTTTATATAATCCTTTGTGACACCGACAACCGTGAGCTGTTCGATACCCATATACATACCGATACCGTGATTTGCGTGAACGACAAAATCACCGACCGTCAAGTCGTTGTACGACAGTATCTTCTCCTGCGAGGAACGGCTGTGCTTGGCACGTTTTCCGTGTGAAAGAATCGTGCGCGAATATGAGTTCGGATTCTGATACATTGAAAGAAGCGCAAAACGTGTCGCAGTCAGCTCATATCCCGAAAGATTGAAGCCTGACAAAACAAGCGTCACCGCTTCGGGAAGTGTTAGTATGCCATAGCTCTTGTCTGCCGAAGCAACTATCGCCTGAAGCCCCTGCTCACAGAGAGTATTTGCTGTATTCTTTGCGGCAGTTTCGTTTTCGCAGAGGACAACCGTGCGGAACTTGCTCTCGGCGTAATTTTTCAAGTCCTCAACAAGCAAATCCATGTTATCGGCATATGAAACCGTCTGCTTCGTGCGGAATGCGTAAAGTCCGGAGAGCTTTCGTCCCGGCTGATTTGAGGCAAACGTATCACACAACAACGCACCGTTTTTGTCTATAAAAGCTTCATAATAATCGATATGTCTTGAATAGTCGGCAAAACGCGCTGAAATTTCGCACTTTTCGAGGAGCGATTCAATCTCGCTTGTAATATGAAAATCATACGCTTTCATTCGGTCAGTACAGGCCCGTTCCTCTTGCACAAAAACGAGAGGATAACGTAATCCGCACGCCTCTGCCGCGTGTATCGCATAATCTGCAAGCGTTGTCTTTTCAGGATAAACAAGCGAAATATACTTGTCAATGAAATTAAGCTCTGTGCCGCCGTTTATCGCTTCAATCTCGCCTGCAAGCTCGTTTGAAACGCGCTCCTCCGGCGATTTTTTGAGTTGCTGTTCAGCGGCTTTTTTTATCGCTTCTTTTGCTTCACCGTCGGCAACAATTTCTCTTGCCGGAGTGACGGTTATATGAGTGAGATTTTCGATATTCCGCTGTGTCATGATGTCGAAATATCCCATTCGGTCTATCTCATCGTCAAATAGCTCAATGCGGACGGGATACTCACAGTACGGTGGAAAAATATCGACGATACCGCCGCGAACTGCATACTGTCCTACACCGTCAACAAGGTCAGAGCGAACAAATCCGCTTGCTTCAAGCCGTGCGACAAGCGTGTCGAGTACAAGCGGCACATTTATGTCTATTACAATTGTATTTTCACGTAAAACTTCAATCGGCATCGTAAACTGCATTGCGGCATCCGGGGCAGCAATTACACAGTCATACATGCAAGTACCGTTCTCTGCATTAATATATGCGGCAAGTGCGCGAAGGCGTTCATGCTCATACTCACGCGAGGATGTAATATTATGAAAAACGAGGTCACGAAGCGGATACAAAAGCGCCCTCAGTCCAAGCTCGGAAAGTGCGTTAAAAAGCTTGAGTCCGTCCTTTTCGTCCGAAACAAGAAGCAATGCAGGGAGTCCGTGCTTTTCACGTACACGCTTTATGATTCCGGCATAAAATACCGACCGTGCACCGTCCGAAAGTCCGCTTATCTGCAAGGGATGCGCCGCTTCATGCTGACGTCCGAGTACATTTTTGAGTATCTGGTCAAACTCCTTTTCGAGAAGTATCGACTCCGAAATAACATTAATTCTTTCGTCCATTATTACCTCAGTTAAGCATATTCATGGCTTTGTCAATGTTGCCGTCAAGTATAGTCGGAAGTGTGTCACATACCTTTCCCATTGCAGCAAAGAAGACTTCCTGCTCCTCTTTTGGAATCTGTCCGAGAACCCAGTCGGCAAGGTCGTAATCCGGATGCGGCTTTGCGCCGACACCCATTCGAATACGCGGAAATTCATCACTGCCCGACAAAGTGATTATCGAGCGGAGTCCCTTTTGACCGCCATCACTTCCCTTTCGACGAAGTCTGACCTTGCCGGGAGCAAGGTTTATGTCATCGCAAACAACGATAATATTTTCCATCGGTATTTTATAGAACGAAGCCGCCTCAGTGACAGCCTCTCCGGAAAGATTCATATACGTCTGCGGCTTCATCAAAAGCACGCGGTGTCCTCCTATCATACCGTCACCGACAAGCGCCTTAAACTTCGCACGGTCAACCTTTATTCCAAACTTTTCCGCAATATAATCAAGTGTCATAAAGCCGGCATTGTGTCTGGTAAAAGTATACTCTTTGCCGGGGTTTCCGAGTCCCACCAAAAGATGCGTAATCGCCTCCGTTGGCGCAGCCGCTGTTTTCTCTATCTTCTTAAACAAATCAAATATGTCTGCCATAGCTATTCTCCTAAAACAAAGCACAAATTGACGGCAAGGACATCGCCCTCCCGTCTTACGTTATTATATATTTTACCATATTATCTCAAATAATGCAAGTGGTATGGCTAAATTTATCCGGGTATTTCATATACTGAAATTATTCGTTTTTTCTCGGAAAAACATCTTGTATGCATATTTTTCGCATACAAATTATATAAAATGCAACAAAAACGCTCTATTATTCCCTTAAATGTTAATAAAACCGAAAAAGTTGAAAAAAATTTATCAAAACTATGGCGTTTTTTGAAAATATATGGTATAATATAATTTGCGGTAAGTATATCTATGCCCAAATGTAGATTTACTTCGCATTTAACCGCGTCAAAAATATTATTTTTATATATGGAGGAATAAACCAATGAGCAAAAAGTATTGTTACCTTTTCTCCGAGGGTAACGCAGATATGCGTGAAATCCTTGGCGGTAAGGGTGCTAACCTCGCAGAGATGACCAACATCGGTCTTCCTGTTCCCCAGGGCTTCACCATTTCCACCGAAGCCTGCACACAGTATTATGAGGACGGCAGACAGATTAACGATGAAATCATGGCTGAAATCATGGAATACATCGTTAAGATGGAAGGCGTTACCGGCAAGAAGTTCGGTGACCTCGAAAATCCGCTTCTCGTTTCCGTTCGTTCGGGCGCACGCGCTTCCATGCCCGGTATGATGGACACTATCCTCAACCTCGGTCTTAACGAAGAGGTTGTTGAGGTTATGGCAAAGAAGTCCGGCAATCCCCGTTGGGCTTACGACTGCTACAGAAGATTCATTCAGATGTACTCCGACGTCGTTATGGAAGTCGGCAAGAAGTACTTCGAAGAGCTTATCGACAAGATGAAGGAAGAAAAGGGCGTTAAGCAGGACGTTGAGCTTACAGCTGACGACCTCAAGGAGCTCGCTAACCAGTTCAAGGCTGAATATAAGGCTAAAATCGGTCAGGACTTCCCGACTGATCCCAAGGAACAGCTCATTGGTGCTGTTAAGGCAGTTTTCCGTTCGTGGGACAACCCCCGTGCAAACGTATAGCGTCGTGACAACGATATTCCTTACTCTTGGGGTACCGCTGGAAACGTACAGGCAATGGCATTCGGTAACATGGGCGACAACTGCGGTACAGGCGTTGCATTCACCCGTGACCCCGCAACCGGCGAAAAGAAGCTCATGGGTGAGTTCCTCACCAACGCACAGGGCGAAGACGTTGTTGCAGGCGTTCGTACGCCGATGCCTATCGCTCAGATGGCTGAAAAGTTCCCCGAAGCATTCAAGCAGTTTGAATCTGTTTGCAAAATCCTTGAAGATCACTATAGAGATATGCAAG
>JAZQXA010000138.1:0-11841 GCA_045632605.1 Candidatus Flemingiibacterium sp.
AAAGGTGGTACCGAGTCTCTTGTGGAGCTTGGTAAGCTCGGTTCTCATGGCAGCACGGAGCTTAGCGTCGAGGTTGGAGAGCGGCTCGTCGAGGAGGAATACCTTAGGATCGCGGACGATCGCACGACCGAGCGCAACACGCTGCTTCTGACCGCCGGAGAGAGCCTTCGGCTTTCTGTCGAGAAGGTGTGTGATGTCGAGGATTCTTGCAGCTTCCTCAACTTTTCTCTTGATTTCTTCCTTGGGAACCTTGCGGAGCTTAAGACCGAATGCCATGTTGTCAAACACGGACATATGCGGATAAAGAGCGTAGTTCTGGAAAACCATCGCAATATCTCTGTCCTTCGGAGCGACGTCGTTTACGAGTCTGTCGCCGATGAAGAGCTCACCCTCGGTGATTTCTTCAAGACCTGCGATCATACGCAGAGTGGTGGACTTACCACAACCGGAAGGACCGACGAAAATGATAAACTCCTTGTCCTTGATGTCAAGGCAGAAGTCGGAAACGGCAGTAACGCCGCCCGGATACTTTTTGTAGATGTGCTTTAAAGATAAGCTTGCCATTGTGAATTTCCTCCTTATATTTTGAAAACGGCACTCGGGTGTCGATATCAAAGCAGTCTTTTTCAACGTATAATATTGTACCAAATTTCGTGCAAAAATGGAAGAGTTGTTTTCCCCAAATTTTCGTATAATTATTTGTTACAGATGCACAAGTATTATTACATTTTCTTTAATAAATAAAATCGAAAATTAATTTTATTTTTAATTTATTAAAAGCTTTACGTTTGTAAAAAATAACTCTACAAGCGTAAAAAATGTCATTTTTTCGTCAAAATGACTTAATTTGAAGTGATATCAATATCTCCGACACCGACGTTAACGTGAATCACCTTTTCAGACAAAGCAGTGATTTCCTTATATCCGCCTTGCGGCACACCGTCAATTGTTATCTTTCCGACATTTGAAAAAAGCTTTAGGCTTGTCGAATCAAGTGAACCGGGATAATTGCAGATAAAGTCGCCCGTTGAGATATTGACCTTCATCTGGTCAATACCGGCATCAACTGTGAGCGAGCCAGCTTCAACAGTCGCATTCAGCTTTGCAATATTGCCGCCCGCAATACTCGCACTTCCTTCTTTTATATTGATGTTCAGCGAAGATGTGGTATCAACATTATTCACCGTAACCGTACCGGAATCAACAGTAATATTATAATCTGCAAAGCTGATACAGTTTTCAATATTTACTTGACCTGAAACTGCCTTGCAGTCAATAACGTTCACGGGATATTCCTGACAAAGATAAATATTAACCGTCTTTTCGAGCTTTGAGGTTTTAAAATGATTGACAAATCCGCGCAGACCGTTAAAATTCGAGGCAATCGAGGCAATTCCGGAAAGAGAGGTAAAATCAATATTGTCATTAACCGTAATTACACGGTTGCTCGACGAAAAATCATACATTCCCTCGGGGAAATTAACAAGCTCAATATAGGGCGTTTCAGCGCCGCCGATAACATTGACCTCTGCATTTTTGAGCACCAGAGAAATTTTTGCAATATTGTCAGCACTGTAGCTGTAAGTAAACTTACGGCTTTCCTCCTCGGCGGAGGTGTCAATGACAAGCTGAATATCATCAGCCTCGCCAAGTCTAACCGCAACTCCCGTTACGATGAAGCCGAGAATTACGAGAACCAGCGAAATTATGAGAAATATGATGGATGTGGGTTTCACAGCTTTGCGCTCTCCTTTCTGAGGAAGTTAAACAGCTCTTTAAGGCGTCCGAGCAGATATCTGAACAGCCGCCACACCTGCTTTATCAGAACGGGAACGAGCCGCACCGCAAAATTGTAAAGCAGAATACCGATGAACATTACCGCACCGGCAACAATAATGCCTGCGCCGATTTCGTAAAGTCCGACCGGAATCGAAGTGAACATCTGAACCGCACCGTAAATAATTCCGATAAGCGAGAGTCCCGTACCGCCTGCGACCGCAGCAGCAAGAGCGGCAATTGCACCGACGATAAGTGCGCCGAGCACCGCCCACACAGCGGCGAATATACCAACCGCCAAAAGCGCAAGCGGCACCGTTATCGGCAGGCTGACCGCAAAAAGTATCCAGAACATTTTGCTGTTTCCAATCTCCTCATCGGGAACGTAATCGGGCAAACGTGTCGATTCGGTAAATTCCTTTGCCTCATCCGCGATTGGAGCTTCTTCAGACTCAATATCCTCAAGCATTTCAGCCGGAATCAGCGGCGGTGCATCTGTTTCCTCAATAAGCTCCCCATATTCGTCATCATACTCACCGTCAAGCGCAACAGCATCTGTTTCGGCAGTAGGCAGGTCATAGCCGTCATCCACTTCGTCATCTCCAGCCGGAAAGTCTATATCCGTAACGGCATCGACCGTCATCGTCTTTTCGGCAAGGCGGTTTATGGCATCGTATTTATCGGAAACCTGCGCGGCAATATTGTCCGCAATTCCCTCAACATCATCAAGAACGCTCGCAGTCTGCGCATTATCAGTGAGCATACGGTCATAAAACTTATCAAACTGCTCCATATACGGCGCAATATCGGCATCCGATATTCCACGCTCCGAAAGTGCGGCAGACAGTTCATCGAGAAAGCGCTGTTTATCATTCATCGGCATTTATCTTCCTCCGTTATAAAATTCTTGTATATTTTTTAAAATTTTGAAAACAGTATATCTTTTATCAAAAGTTTATGGTATAATAATTCAAAGACGACATGTTTTCTCGAAAAAACACCCTATATATCTATTCTACCAAAAAAAGGAGCAAATTGCAATATGAGAATGCGAAAAAAAAAGCACGGAGCAGAAAGAATTAACGCATGTTCCGACATAATTATCCAAAATAAGGTAATTAACTCTGAAAATGTAAATGAAATCTTCAAAAATGACGATTCACGTCCTCTTTGGCTTGAGATAGGATGCGGTAAGGGAGCGTTCATCTGCGGACTTGCGGCGCAAAATCCCGACGTAAATCTTATCGCGCTTGAGCGAATTCCAGATGTTGCAATGCTCGCGATGGAAAAATGCAAAGCGGCGGAGCACACAAATGTACGCTTTATTGTCGGCGATGTCGCAAAGCTGTGGGATATTTTCGAGGACGGCTCAATAGACCGCATCTACCTTAATTTCTCCGACCCGTGGCCTAAAGCAGGACACGCAAAGCGCCGCCTGACACACAGAAATTTTCTCGCACAGTACCGACGTATATTAAAACCGGACGGAGCGATATTTTTCAAAACCGACAACCGCGGACTCTTTGATTTCTCTGTTGAAGAAATGAAGGAAAGCGGATTCCGTCTGGAAAATCTCACATATGACCTTCACAACAGCGAATGGGCAGAAAATAACATAATGACCGAATACGAAAAAAACTTTTCCGAAAAAGGATTTTCAATCAACCGTGTCGAAGCATGGTGTAAATAATTTTCACTCACTGTTTTGACGAACAAGCAGACGCTTTTGTTCCAATAAAATTACACTTACAATTACATTTTGTATGTACTGTAACATATATGCTATACTGTTTGTGTCAATCTTCATTGTATTCACCGCCTTCTATGTTTTTTACTTGCGGTTAGCCGGACCTGCCTGTATTATAACTTCGAAGGCGCTTTTGTTTAACGGCAAAAGCCGCTTCCGTATCAGCGGCTAAACCGCCGTTTTTGATATACAACAAAACCTCCCGCCAAACGGGAGGTTTGATATTTTAAAGTACGCGCATTGCAGTAAATTTTTCGCTGACAGTAATGCCTACATCAAGAAGCGTTACTTCATCGGTTACAACCGCATAGCAGTCCTCGCTGTCTTCAAGCACCTCTGCGCCGAGGGATGCAAGGCAGTGGCTCGGTTTCTTGTCAAAGCGCAGATACCAACGGGATTTCAGTCTGTCTGCCGAGAGGATTTCGTCATCCATAAGACGCTCCCAAACCTGTGTGTTGTGAATCGGGTGAGAGAGATAGGTTGCAATTTCGATTATATCGGAAACGACCGCACTTGCCGTCGGCAGCTTGCCTGCACCTCGACCGTAGAACATTACATCGCCGATTGCGTTGCCGTTTACGAGAACGCCGTTATAAACGTCGCTGATATTTGAAAGGGGATTCGAGCGGCGTACCAGGGTCGGGCAAACGCACGCGCTGACCTTATCTCCGATGCGTACAGCCTTACCGATAAGCTTTATTGAAGCGCCGAATTTTTCAGCATTTGCAACGTCACGCAGAGTTACGCCGCGGATGCCCTCGGTTTTAACCTTGTCCGGCGGAACGAGCTTGCCGAATGCAATTGCCGAAAGAATTGCAATCTTGCGGCAGGTGTCGATACCGTCAACGTCAGCGGAGGGGTCACGCTCTGCATATCCCTTTTCCTGCGCTTCCGCAAGGGCGGTGTCGAAGTCCTTGTGCTCGTTTATCATCTGTGTGAGGATATAGTTTGTTGTACCGTTGAGAATGCCGTTAACCTCGGTGATGTCGTTAGCAGTAAGGCAGTTTCCAATCGGATGAATTACGGGAATACCGCCGCCGACGCTTGCTTCAAAGAGGTAACGTACATTATTTTCCGCCGCGATTTTAAGAAGCTCGGGACCGAAGTTTGCAACAACCTCTTTATTCGAGGTAACAACGCTCTTTCCGGCTTTCATTGCCGCACTCGAAAACTCGAATGCAGGATGCGAGCCTCCCATAAGTTCCGCACAAATCTGTACGTCGGGGTCATTAATAATTATATTTACGTCATGGACGATTTTATCGGCAAAGGGGCTGTCCGGGAAGTCGCGCAGGTCGAGGATATATTTGATGTTAATTTCCTCGCCGACACGCTCGGAGATGAGTTTTGCATTCTGGGTCAGCACCTCTGCAGTGCCGCCGCCGACGACACCGAAGCCGAATATAGCTACATTTATCATTGTTTTTTCCTTCTTAAAAAATTAATATTAACAAATATATATTATTGTATCACAATTATCGCACTAATGCAATAAATTTTCCAAAAAAATCAGGTAAAATATCGGAGTAAAATTTTTGAGAACGTATAAAAATCGTCAAACGGCGGATAACGCACGGGGTTCAAATCAAAATACGACGACGATTTGAGAATCGAGGATTCGGTTGAGAATGTATTAAAGCCTGCCTTGCCGTGATATCTTCCCATACCGCTTTCGCCGATGCCGCCGAACGGAAGATGCGGATTTGCCATCTGCATTATCGTGTCATTTATGCATCCGCAGCCGAAGTCAAGCTTACCGAGGACGGTATTTCTTGTGTTTCTGCTGTTTGTGAAAAGATAGAGTGCAAGCGGCTTGGGACGTTTGCGCAGTGTATCAACCACCGTATCAATATCGGTGAACTCAAAGACGGGGAGTATCGGACCAAAGATTTCCTCGCTCAAAAGCTTCGAATCCTTGTCAATTTTCTCGATGAGGGTAAGCGAAATACGTCCGGTTTCCTCGCTTGCCTCACCGCCCATGAGAATGTCGCCGTCAGCGAGATAGCTGCGAAGACGGTCGAAGTGCATACGGTTGACAATTTTCGGATAAAATCCATTCTCGCAAGGGTCAACGGTGCAGAATTCATCGTGATATTTCTTAATATATTCGAGCAGTTCATCCTTTACCGAGCTTTCGACATAAAGATAGTCCGGAGCAATGCAGGTCTGACCTGCACTGAGGATTTTTCCTGCAACGATACGCTTTGCGGCGAGCTTGAGGTTAGCTGTTTTATCAACGATACACGGACTTTTTCCTCCGAGCTCGAGGACAACGGGAGTGAGATTGTCAGCAGCCGCTTTTGCGACAATACGCGCTACAGCGGAGCCGCCGGTATAGAATACCATGTCGAATTTTTCGCTCTTTATCGCTTTTATCGCCTCAAAGCTGTCCATATAGGCGGCAATATATTCGCGGTCGAAGTAACGTCCGATGAGCTCGCAAAGAAGCTGGCTTGTATGAGGTGAATGCTCAGAGAGCTTGAGTATGGTGCAGTTTCCTGCCGCGATTGAAGAAATGAGCGGCATTATTGCAAGCTGGAAAGGATAATTCCAAGCCGAGAAAATCATAACGAGTCCGCGTGGACGGCGAAGCCTGAAGCTCGATGCCGGCAGCATATAAAACGGAGTGGAAACCGGCTTCGGAGCGCTCCATGCACGCAGATTGCGAAGAGCGACATTCAGCTCCTGCTCAACCATACCGATTTCAGTGAGGTAACCCTCTCGGTGAGATTTTCCGAGGTCGGCGCGCAGGGCATCGAGGATAAGCTCCTCGTTGTCGCGAATCATAATTTTAAGATTTATAAGTAACTGACGCCGGAAAGAGATATCGCGAGTTCTGCCGCTTTCAAAAAATTCACGCTGTGCGCTGATGATTTTTTTAAGGTCGGCAGCGATTTCGGTTTTCCCGATACGTCTGCTGTTTTTAGGGGATTTTGTTATAGCCATGAGCATCCTCCGTTAATAGTGTAGAGTTTTCCTAATTATATTATATACCATCAAATGTTAAAAAAGCAACCCCCTTTTGCATTTTTCTTATAATTTTGTTTAATTTATTTTTTAAGCGGGGGGATTTTAGCATAAAAAACAAGCAGTCATGCCCTTTGCATGACTGCTTTCGGTTTTTATTTATCAGAGAATGACCTTGCCTTCGTAAACCTTTGTGGCATCGCCGGTAAGGTAAACAGTTTCGTCAGTATAGCGAATCTTGAGGTCGCCGCCACGGAGCTTGACAGTTATGTCGGTGTTCTTCGGGCAGTAACCGTTCTCAACTGCCGCAACAACCGCCGCGCAGGCACCGCTTCCGCAGGCGAAGGTTTCGCCCGAGCCGCGCTCCCAAACGCGCATCTTGATTGTTGTTTCGTTAAGCACCTTAACAAACTCTGTGTTGACTCTTTCAGGGAAGAGCTGGTCATTTTCAAACTTGGGACCGAGTTCCTCGAGATTGATGTTGTCGAGTGCTTCATCGAACTCATCGTTGAATACAACGCAGTGCGGATTACCCATCGAAACGCAGGTGATACGGTATCTGTCGCCGGCAACCTGAGTCGGTACGCCGATTACATTGCGAAGTGCCATCTTGACCGGTATAAGCGACGGATTAAGCTCCGCCTTGCCCATGTCAACAGTAACTTCAAGAACCTCACCGTTAACCTTTTCAACCCATGTATTGCGGATTCCGCTGAGGGTTTCGATTGAAACAGTTTCCTTGTCAACCATCTTATTGTCAACTATATATTTTGCGATGCATCTTGCCGCATTTCCGCACATCTTGCCCTCAGTTCCGTCAAGATTGAACATACGCATCTTGACGTCAGCCACATCGGACGGATACATCAAAACAACGCCGTCGCCGCCAATTCCGAAGTGACGGTCTGCAAAACGGATGCTGAGTCCCTCGGGATTGTCGATTCTCTGGTTAAAGCAATTGAAGTAAATATAGTCGTTTCCGCAGGCTTCCATCTTGGTAAATTCAAGAACTTCCTTTTCGCTGCGCATATCGTTGATATCAACGAGCTCTGTGCAGCTCTGCGAGTAACGGCTCTTTAAGCAGTCTGCAACTGCGTTTGCTGTGTCGATTGAGGTAAGGCAGGGTATCGCACGCTCAACTGTCTTACGGCGAATCTTAACGCTGTCACGGGTCGGAATACGTCCCTTTGCCGAGGTGGAGATTACATAGTCGATACGTCCCGACTCAATAAGCTTCAGCGTATTGTTTTCACCCTCATGAATCTTATCTACGACCTTAACTTTCATGCCGTAATCTTCGATAATCTTTGCAGTTCCGCGTGTTGCGTAAAGCTCGAATCCGAGGTCATAGAAGCGCTTTGCTGTTTCGCCGATTTCCGATTTGTCGGAGTCACGGACTGTGATGAAGATACCACCCTGCTTCTTGAGCTTATATCCTGCCGCAACGAGTCCCTTGAAGAGCGCTTCTTCGCGTGTTGCCGCAAGTCCGAGAACCTCACCGGTCGATTTCATTTCCGGACCAAGATGGTTATCGACATTCATCAGCTTTTCGAACGAGAATACAGGAACCTTTACCGCAACATACGGCGAGGTCTTATAAAGTCCGGTGCCATAGCCCATATCAGCGAGCTTTTCGCCGAGCATACAGCGTGTCGCGAGGTCAACCATCGGTACGCCCGTAACCTTACTGATATACGGAATCGTACGCGAGGAACGCGGATTTACTTCGATTACATAGAGCTTATTGTCAGTCTTATTAATCAGGTACTGAATGTTGACAAGTCCCATAATTTCGAGGGAAGTCGAGAGATTCTTTGTAACCTCAATAATTTCCGCACGGAGTTTATCGGTGATATTCCATGCCGGATAAACCGCAATGGAGTCACCCGAGTGAATACCGGTACGTTCAACGTGCTCCATGATGCCGGGAATGAGGATATCGGTTCCGTCGCAGATAGCATCGACTTCAAGCTCGATACCCATAAGGTATTTGTCGATGAGTACGGGGTTTTCGATGTTGTTTGCAAGGATAATCTTCATGTATTCCTTGATATCATCCTCGGTGAACGCGATAATCATGTTCTGACCGCCGAGAACGTACGAAGGACGCATGAGTACGGGATAACCAATCTTCGCCGCAACGGTGAGGGCTTCTTCTGTAGTCATTACGGTGAAGCCTTCGGGACGTGCAACGTGATTTGCTTCGAGCAGTGCATCAAAACGCTCTCTGTCCTCTGCCGCGTCAATTGAATCAGCGGAAGTACCGAGAATGTTTACGCCGTGCTCGTACATATATTTGGTGAGCTTAATAGCAGTCTGACCGCCGAACGCCACAACAACGCCATACGGCTTTTCGGTTTCGATGATGTTCATAACATCCTCGGGAGTAAGCGGTTCGAAATAGAGTCTGTCGGCTGTGTCGAAGTCTGTCGAAACGGTTTCGGGGTTATTGTTTACGATAACAACGTCATAGCCTGCCTCTTTGAGCGACCATACGCAGTGTACAGATGCATAGTCGAACTCGATACCCTGGCCGATTCTGATAGGGCCGGAACCGAATACGATGACTGTCTTTTTGTTCGGGTCTTTACGCTTTTCGATGAACTCTGCAGCTTCGTTTTCGTCATCGTAAGTTGAATAGAAATAGGGAGTATTGGCCGAAAATTCTGCCGCGCATGTGTCAACAACCTTATAAACAGCTCTCTTATGCATTCCCTCGGGAAGTGCCTTGCCGGAGAGCTCTTCAATAAGCTTATCCGGGAAGCCGAGAGTTTTCGCTTCGAGATAAAGCTCGTTTGTAATAGCTTCGGATGCAAGACGGCGTTCCATCTTGATAAGATTCAGGAGTCGGCAGAGGAACCATTCGTCAATCATTGTGATGGCGTGGATTTCGTCAACTGTTGTTCCGCGGCGAAGTGCCTCATAAACGATGAACAAACGCTCGTCGTCAACATTATGAAGTCTTGCCGCAACATCCTCGTCGGAAAGCTCGCGGTACTTTTTGTGAGAAAGATTGTTCATACCGATTTCGACACCGCGGACAGCCTTCATAATTGCCTGTTCAAACGATGTACCGATGGCCATGACCTCACCGGTTGCCTTCATCTGTGTGCCGAGAGTACGCTTTGCGTAAACGAACTTATCGAAAGGCCACTTCGGGAACTTTACAACAACATAGTCGATAGTCGGCTCAAAGCAAGCGTATGTTGTGCCGGTTACGGCGTTGAGAATTTCGGGGAGGGTATAGCCGATTGCAATTTTTGCGGCAACCTTTGCGATAGGATAACCGGTCGCCTTGGAAGCGAGCGCGGACGAACGCGATACACGGGGGTTAACCTCGATTACAGCATATTCCTTGCTTTCGGGATGGAGCGCGAACTGACAGTTACAGCCACCCTCAATCTGAAGCTCATCAATGATATCAAGTGCAGCAGAACGGAGCATCTGATATTCGTCGTCGGAAAGCGTGAGCGCAGGAGCAACAACGACTGAGTCACCGGTGTGAACACCAACGGGGTCAACATTTTCCATCGAACAGATTGTGATAACATTTCCGGCACTGTCACGCATAACCTCAAACTCAATTTCTTTCCAGCCGGATACGCATTTTTCAACGAGTACCTGGTGGATAGGCGAAGCGTTAAGACCGCCGTTTGTAATTTCAATAAATTCATCCTCGTTATAAGCGATACCGCCGCCGGTGCCGCCGAGTGTGAATGCAGGACGGATGATGAGCGGATAACCGTTTGAATGTGCAAATTCAAGTGCGGCATTAAGGTCGTTTACAACAAGAGAGGGGATACAAGGCTGACCTATCTTCATCATAGTGTCCTTGAACATCTGACGGTCTTCCGCCTTGTCAATTGTTTCGGGACGTGCGCCGAGGAGCTTTACACCCATCTTGTCGAGGAAACCCTCTTTTGCGAGCTGCATGGAGAGAGTAAGTCCCGTCTGACCTCCGAGAGTAGAAAGCAGACTGTCGGGGCGTTCTTTTTCGATGATACGCTTGATTACCGGCAAAGTAAGGGGTTCGATATAAACCTCGTCTGCCATGGCGTTATCGGTCATGATGGTTGCAGGGTTGGAGTTTACGAGTACGACCTCAAGGCCGTCCTCTTTAAGTGCGCGGCAAGCCTGTGTGCCGGCGTAGTCAAATTCGGCTGCCTGACCGATTACGATAGGGCCTGAGCCGATGACCATTACTTTTTTAATATCACTTCTTAATGGCATATTATATTCCTCCAATTCTGATTATTTCATCATGCCGATGAATTCGTCGTATATAAAATCCGTCTTGTTCGGGCCGCCGGAATTTCCGGGACGGAACTGTACGCCGAGCGCAGGAATATCAGTGTAAGTAACACCCTCAACTGTACCGTCGTTACCATTTTTGTAGCTTACTTTAATACTTTCGGGAAGCGACTTTTCATCAAGCGTATAGCCCTGATTCTGCGATGTGATAAATACACGGCTGTCGATAAGTCTGATTGAAGGCATACCGCCGCGGTGACCGTGCGGAAGCTTTACACTCTTTGCCCCCTGAGAAAGAGCGAGCATAAGATGTCCGAGGCAAATTCCGAGCATGGGAACCTTTTTATCGGCAAGCTTCTTTATTTCAGAAATGATTTCGGGGTTCTTTGCCGGGTCGTCGGGACCGTTTGAAAGAACAACGCCGTCGGGATTATACGCAAGGATATCCTCGGCTTTGGTTCCTGCCGGCACGGTGATAACCTCACATCCGCGGGCAAGAAGCGAAGCTGCAATTGAATCCACTGCGCCGAAATCCCAGAGCACAACCTTATGTGACGCATTTTCGGGAGCTGCGGTGCTCACCTCACTGCAGGTTACAGCGGCAACAGCATTCGGAGCTTCGTATGCCTTTATTTCAGCGATAACGGTGTCAGCATTTTCGGGCATTGTGTAAGTAATCTTTGCCTTCATAGAGCCGTTGTCGCGGAGTATGCGTGTTAATTTTCTGGTGTCAATACCCTCAATTCCAACGATCTTGTTTTCATTCAAAAAAACGCCAAGAGCACCCTCACATCTGAAATTGGAAGGCTCTTGACATAAATCTCTCACAATATAAGCAGCGGGAGCAACACCCTTACTTTCACATTCATGGGAAACAACACCATAATTACCTATAAGAGGAAATGTCTGAACGACGAGCTGTCCCTTATAGCCCTGATCGGTAAGTGTTGACATATAGCCGGTCATTGCGGTGGTAAAAACAGCTTCACCAATAGTTTCGGCTTCATAACCGAAAGATTTGCCGCAGAAAACCATGCCGTTTTCGAGTACCAGGTATGTCGGTTTTGTCTGCATAATATACCTACATAATTTATTACATA
>JAZQXA010000139.1:0-17976 GCA_045632605.1 Candidatus Flemingiibacterium sp.
TTTTCGAAAAGAGTTTTTGCAATGTTGAAACTATTATAGCGCAGAGTCAAGCCGACTGTTCCGGCACGTTTTGAAAGGTTGAATGCGGAAAGTCTGTAGAAATCATCCTCGTTGAGCTTTTCACTTGGGGTATGGTGAATGACCTGAAGCTCGCCGTCATACGCAACGAAGTTTGCATACATTTTTGATTCTGCGGAAACGTGCTTTCCGTAATAAATATCCAGATAGAGCGTTTCGACTCCCTCAAGCTCAACCCCCGAAAAGATAATCCGTCTGAATTCATAAAGAGCATTCGAAGAAGCGGCGACGGTATAATCGGTATATGTTTTTCCTGATTCATCTGTGAGGATATAGATGAAAACCTCGCCGGACGGACGTTCAGTCAGGGAATATAATTCCATGAGCTTATTGAGCGTACTTCGCTTATTGTAGCGTACGGTAAGCTGAACTTCACCGGTTGACCTTGAAAGTGCTACATCGGAAATGTGATAATGTCCGTATTTATCGAAGCTGTCGCCGGGGGTCTGATAAACTGCATCCAGTTCGCCGGATTCGTATGCCTCAATTATGCTGTCGGTCCATGTAAGACCACGGAAATCTTTTGGGATTTTCATGAGCCGTCCGCGTCCGAGAATAAGTACAAATGTGCCGATGATAATTACTGCAGCGATGAGTTTAAAAAAGAATTTTATAATTTTCGAAGGGGTAAAGCGTTTTTTGCTTGCTTCCCATTCATAGTAATCCATATCATCCATAAATAAAGATTCTCCGTTCTGTGATTTTACATTATTAATGATTATACCATAATTTTTTGTGCAATTCAAGATTAGATTATTAATTTATATTTAACACTCGGTAATTGCAACTCAAGTGATGCTTGAATTCATGGCGCTGTATCAAGAAATACATTATTGACATTTAGATGCTGTCATTATAGAATACATTTTGAAAATAACTTTACTGCGGTACACACTTTACACTCGCTCAATGCAATTTACAGATCCGCAGAGCTTGGACGTGAAGTTACAATCTACGAGAAAGGAAACATAAAATGAAAACCTGTATAAGCACATACAGCTATGAAAATGAGATGGATAAGGGGAATTTCACCAGGTTTGATGCAATTGATTACACAAAAAAGCTTGGCATGGACGGCGTTGAAATAGTTCTCAATGACCACCATATTCCAGAGGGCGAAACATTTCTCTCATATACAAAGGCGCTCACCGAGCACGCAAGAGAAATCGGGCTTGATGTGCCGATTTTAACCTTGAGTCTGGAGCTTTATTCTAACCCGGATGCCACTTTTGAAAAGCTCAAGGAGCGCGTTGACATTGCTTCTGAATGCGGCATACCAATGATACGTCATGATATTGCTTACGGCTATAAAGACGGAGATTTTGCAAAATCGCCCAAGCATATAATTGATACAGTTGCGCCTTATATCAGAAGTCTTGCTGAATATGCGGAGTCTAAAGGCGTAAAAACCACCAGCGAAAATCATGGAAGAATCATGCAGGATCCCGAGCGTCTTGACGCACTTTTTACCGCTGTAAACCATAAAAATTACGGGTTGCTATTTGATATGTGCAATTTCGGTTCCGCCGATGTTGAGGCGGATAAAGCGATTTCGAAGCTGATTCAGTATGTTTCGTATGTTCACGCAAAGGATGCGTTTATCAGAAACGGAATGTCATACGATCCCGGCCGAGGATTCGGATGTTCACGCGGCGGTGCTTTCCGTCGCTCTACCATTTTCGGTCACGGCGATGTCCCCACATTCCAGGTTTTAGCCGCACTTAAGGATTATTGCTATGACGGATATGTTTCCATCGAATTTGAGGGAATGGAAGATAATCTTCCGGCTCTCGAAATCGGTGCTGAAAATCTCCGCCGTATGATTGATGATCTCGAAAGATAATCAAAAATCCCTATTAATGACTTATCCCGTCCCTGCAGGAGCAGTGCGCTCGTGCAGACGGGATAATTTTTTATGTTAAATTTTATAATATACTTGAAAAAAACGGATATATGTGTTAAAATGTATAGTGGAGTATAATATTTTATGAAATCCGGATTAATTTACATATACCGAAAGGAAATACATCATGCAGTACAGAATTTCAAAAAAAATGCAGAATCTTAAGCCCTCCGCCATCCGTGAAATATTCAAGGCGCTCTCTGACCCGACAATTATCTCTTTTGCGGCAGGAAATCCCGCTCCCGAATCTTTCCCCGTGGACGACCTTGCTCGCCTTTCCGCAAAAATATTTGCTGAGGAGCCGTCTGTTGCGCTTCAGTACGGTATTACCGAGGGTTATCCGGCACTTCGCGAGGACGTTAAGGCAAGACTTTCCTCTCGCTTTAATATCAGTCAGGACGGTCAGATGACAATAATCACCTCCGGCGGTCAGCAGGGAATTGAGCTTCTTTGTAAGACAATGTGTGATGAGGGCGACACTGTTATATGTGAAAATCCAAGCTTTATCGGTGCGCTTAACGCTTTCCGTTCCTGCGGATGCGAAACTGTCGGTGTGCCGCTCAAGGATGGCGGCATTGACATTGATGCGCTTGAAGCCACAATGAAGGCTTGTCCGCGTGCGAAGATTCTTTATCTTATTCCGACATTCCAGAATCCTGCCGGAACCTGTATGTCGCTTGAAAAGCGTAAAGCGGTTCTCGCACTCGCAAAGAAGTATAATATTATTATCCTTGAAGACAACCCCTACGGTGAGCTTCGTTTCGCCGGCGAGGAAATCCCGACAATAAAATCGCTCGATACTGACAATATTGTTGTTTATTCCGGTTCATACAGCAAGGTACTGTCTGCCGGTATGCGTATCGGCTTCATTTGCGGCCCCGAGGAGGTTGTCACAAAGATGGTTGTTGCAAAGCAGGTTGAGGACGTTCATACAAATCAGTTCTTCCAGATGCTTTGCCACCGTTATATTGCAGAATGTGACATGGACAAGCATATTGAGGGAATCCGTGCTCTCTACAGAAGAAAGTGTAACCTCATGCTCTCCGAGCTTGACAAGAATATGCCTGACTGTGTTAAGTACACACGTCCCGAGGGCGGACTCTTCCTTTGGTGCACGCTTCCCGATAACATCGACCAAGGGGCATTCATAAAGAAGGCTATGGAAAAGAAGGTTGCTGTTGTTCCCGGTCAGGCGTTCAGCTGTGATACCTCTGCGCCCTCACAGTGCTTCAGACTCAACTATTCAACCCCATCCGACGAGCAGATAATTGCCGGTGTTGGCTATCTTGCGGATGCGGTTAAAGCTATGCTTTGATTTTGGCATATACAGTGCTTTTTAATTAACACTCCTGGATGAGTGTAAGGAGAAGAAAACAATGCAAATGACTGAAATCATATATTTACTCACAGCGATGGCTCTTGCCGCACTTGTTGCGTTCACCTGTACGCCGTCGGTTAGTGTTTTAGCTTATAAAATCGGTGCGATTGACGTTCCGAAGGATTCGAGAAGAATGCACAATAAGCCCATTCCGCGTATTGGCGGACTTGCGATATTTTTCGGCTTTGTTGTGGCGACGCTTGTTTTCTGCGATATAACCCCCGAGCTTGTTGCAATTTATATCGGTGGACTCATTATCGTTGCTGTTGGTGTTATTGATGACGTTTTCCGCATAAGCGCCTGGATTAAACTGATTGCACAGATAGGTGTTGCATTTATCGCCGTGTCGCAGGGAGTTGTTCTCGAATATATTAACTTTTTCGGTAAATATGTTCAGTTCGGTGCATGGGCGATTCCGATAACGGTTATTTGGATTGTCGGACTTACCAATGCGATAAATCTCATCGACGGACTTGACGGACTTGCTTGCGGTGTTTCGGCGATTTGCTCGCTCTCTCTGCTTTTGGTAATGCTTCTCAAGGGCGATATGACTGTGGCGATGATTACTGCTGTAATTATCGGTGCGTGCATCGGATTTTTGCCGTTTAACTCAAATCCTGCAAAGATTTTCATGGGTGACACGGGAGCGCTATTCCTCGGCTATACAATGGCTGTAATTTCGGTTTCCGGTGTGTTTAAGCTGCACACGCTTATTTCGTTCATTGTACCGGTTTCGATTTTTGCGCTTCCGATTTTCGACACTACATTTGCTTTTGTACGACGTATTTCACATGGAAAAAGTCCGTTTTCCGCTGACCGCGGTCATCTTCACCACAGACTCATTGATCTTGGATTTAATCAGAAACAGTCGGTTGCAATTCTTTATGCAATTTCCGCTATACTCGGTACGTCCGCAATTATGTTCACTGAAGAAAATTTCGGACGTGCGGCGGTAATTATCATCGTCGGAATTGTAATTTTTCTTGTCAACTTTATCATTCTGCGTCATGCGAGTGTGCGTGGGAAAATGGGGCTTGAGCTTTCTGACCCCGTTGACAGCGATAACTACAAAAAACGTGAAGATAAAAACCACGATGCTTCAAATGCTTCGGAGGATACAAAAGCAAAATGAAAAATAAACCTAAGAACGAAAACCACAGCATTCTTCTCGGAACGGTGATAATCATTGTTGCAATGATTGTTGTTTTCGGTGCGGTGTTTGCGTGGATGTATTCGAGGGATATGCTGTTTTTGCCCGGCTTTGTCGAGCAGATACTCGGTCTTGACAAGGATGATGACGATATGCCGTGGGACCTTGGTGCTCTTTCAGAGGTTCTTAAAAACGGTAAAGATGAGCAGGGAAACGCGATTACATTCGATGTAACATATGAGAATCTCCGTGAGGCGTTACTTTCCGAAGAACCGGAAAGCGGTATTTTCATGACCTCGGTTATGCAGTTTTACGACGGAGATACACCTGTTTGGCAGAATGTGACATATGCCCGTGACGGTGAGCGCTTCAGAGTGCAGCTTTATGAGATTATGCCGCAGGAAAACATGGAATCACCTGCGATAAAAACGCTGACAATTGCTGATGAAAAAACTGTGTATATTCTCGATTATGCATCAGAAGAATCGACGCTCATGCCGAGAAACGACCGTATTGTTCCCGAAAATGAAGCGGGAATTCCGTCGGTCGGTTATCTTCTCTCGATTGTGGCAGAGTTCCCGGAAACACAAGCTGATGAAACCTCGGACAGTTCTTCTGAAAACAGTGAATCTTACATTACAGATACGGTAATCAAGCTTTTGGAAACAGAAAACGGAAAGGTGTATTATGTTTCCTACACCGATACAGAGCATGATATTACAGAAGAATATTATATTTCACTTGAATATCGTATGATAATTTCCGCAACAACAAAACAAGGCGGAAAAACCGTCTATTCTTACAAGACAAAAAGCTTTTCCGCTGATCCTGCAATCTATACGCAGGATTCACTGTACAGTTTTTCAGAATCCGCTGATCAGTAAAAATGCCAGCAGGATTATAATTTCGTCACGAGAGCCGTCGCAGTCATCCGTGCCGCTGTTAAGTAAGAGAATTATAAGTCCGATAAGCAGCAGGTCGTCAAGCTCAAATCCGCGCTCAAAACGCGTGAGCAGGTCACGGATTATACCTTTGCGCGGCTTTTCGCTTTCTTGCTGATTTACACAGCATTCACCGTGCTCGTGATGTTCGGTGGGACACTGATATCCTCGCATACAAGGTGTTTCCAACGGCGGATGGTAATTTTTCTCTGTAGGAATTCCGAATGTTGGATTTTCTTCTTTTTGCTCCGTAATTACTGGGAAATCTGCTTTTGAAATTGGTTCGTTTTCGGAAATTTCCGCTTGAATATTTTTTAAATCGGGAATTTCATCTGCTGTAAATGCATTGCCGGAGTAATTTGCCGGAATGCTGTATTCACCTCGCTTAAAGCTTTGCATACCGCTGTCATCTCCGTAGTTTCGTGCGTACATGATAGTTCCACCTTTAAAAGAGTTTTTTGTTGTTTAAAAATCCGCCGGCAAGCTCTGCAAGACCGAGAGCCTTTATCATCATATCAATTTTTTCCTCACGTCCGTGGCTCATATATGGGCGCAGTGAGTTCAGAAGATTACAGCGTGGGTCGCTCTTTTTGTTTGCGCTACCTGCAAGTCCTGCAAGCGCAGAAAGTGCAGACAGGTCGGGCGCAGACTGCATATTTGAAGTCGGAACGGATTCTTTTTCCGTTTCTGTCGGCGCAGCAGCGGCATTATTTTCGGAGTCTTTTATTTCTTTAGGCTCAGGTGCATCTTTCGGAAGATTGTTCATAAGATTTCCGGCTATGCTCATAACACTTGCGAGCGCATTCGGATCTTCGAGCAGCTTCGAAAGCATATTTCCCAAATCGTTGTTACTGTCCATTTTTCTCCTCTCCAATACCGCGCATAAGGGATTCAGTTCGGTCCTTCCCGAGTAGTTCTGTTGCGGCTTTTATGTCTGCATCGGTTGCGTTTGACAGGCTTTGACGCACAAGGCGCAAGTCACGGACTGCTGCTTCTGCTGTTTTGGGGTTTATTCCCGTTGCTGCGGCGAGCATTTTTATGGTTTTGGCGAGTGTTTCATCGTCGAGTGAGAGAAGACGGTCAAGGCTTGTTTTATCGAGCTGCATTAAATATTCCCCTTTCGAAAATGTATTCAATACAGTGTATGTATATTCGGTGGTTGTGTTACTATATGTATTAAAAAGTGTTCCGGAGGTTTTATGAACTATCTTGTATTTTCCGATTCGCACGGTGCATGGAAAAGTATTAAAGCAGTCATTGATCGCGTGACATATAAAATCGACGGAGTTATATTCCTCGGCGATGTTTATTCTGATATTGAGCAGATAATGGAGGCGTATCCGCTTCTTTCTGTTTATGCTGTCGCCGGTAACTGCGATTTCGGAGCTAAATATCTTTCGCCGATTTTTCAGGATAGGATAATTGATATTGACGGAATCCGTGTGCTGATTCTTCACGGGCATATGCAGTCGGTGAAATTTGGACTTATTGAGCTTACAGCGTATGCCAAGCGTAAGGGTGCCGATATTGTAATGTACGGTCACACGCATGAACGATATAACGGCACGGTGCAGAACGGTGAAAAAATCCTGCATATTTTTAATCCCGGAAGTGTTTTAAACCCGAGGGATGGTGAGCCTTCTTTCGGTGTTCTGACCGTTCAGAAAGGACACATTTTACTCTCGCACGGAGATGTTTATTTAAGATAGGAGTACTGTATGGTTTATTGTCCGCAAAAAGAGAAGAAGGCACAACGGCTGTCGTTTATATCCGTTTTATCGGGATTACTGCTTATGGGCGTGTCCTCGTTTTTGGAATATAAGGTAATATTTCAGTTTGTTTCTGCGGCGCTTGTTGTTACCGGAATACAGCTTCTTGTCAGATTTGTATTGTCAGATTTCCGATATATTATAGACGACCGTGACGACGGAAGCGCGGAACTGATTATATATAAAAAGCAGGGAAGGCGCGATGAGCTTGTTTGCAGAATTTCGCTTTCAAGTGTTACCGAGCTATATGAGTACGGTGCAAAAAAATCAAATGCAAATTCTCGCTACAATTACACACAGAATCTTTTTGCAAAGGGATATTCTCTCATCTTTGCGGATGGAGATAAAAATACCGAAATTATAATTGAACCTGACACATCATTTATTAATGCAATTAATGAGAGAATCGGTGTCGGTGAGGGTGATTTCGGTTTTATGATGTAATATTAAATTTTATTTTCGGAGGTTTTGACTGATGAATTATACAGAAAAATTACTCGGCTTTATTGAAAAATCGCCGTCGTGCTTCCACGCTGTTGCAAACATTGCAAGCGAGCTTCGTGACGCCGGATACACCGAGCTTTTTGAATATGAAAAATGGGAGATTGTTCCGGGCAGAAAATATTTTGTGACGCGGAATAATTCGAGCGTTATTGCGTTTGTGATTCCCGAAAAAATCTCGAAGCCGAAATTTATGATAGTTGCTTCTCATTCCGATTCGCCGACATTCAAGGTTAAGGATATTCCCGAGCTTGACGGTGTTTATACCAGAATCAATACCGAGCGTTACGGCGGCATGATTTTTGATTCATGGTTTGACCGTCCGCTTTCTGTTGCTGGACGTGTTATGGTGAGAAGCGAAAACGGTGTTTCGACTCGCCTTTTAGATATCGACCGTGACCTTTTGCTGATTCCGCATATTGCGATTCATATGGATAACCCCAACAACGGAAAGACATACAACCCGGCTTCTGACCTTGTTCCGCTTTACGGCGGAGATTCGGCAAAGGGAAGCTTTATGAAGCTTGTCGCCGAAGCACTTGGCGTTGCGGCAGATGATATTATCTCGCATGAGCTATTTCTTTACAACAGGCAGAAAGCGACTGTGTGGGGAGCTGAAAATGAATTTATTTCTGCACCGAAGCTTGATGACCTCGGTTGTGTTTATTCCTCTCTCGTAGCGCTTGCACAGACAAAAACAAACGGCGCTGTTCCGGTTATGTTTGTGGCTGACAACGAGGAGGTTGGCAGCGCAACCAAGCAGGGAGCGGCTTCTACGTTCCTTTATGATACGCTCTCGCGTATATGCGACACATTCGGTGGCGATATACGTGTTTCTGCGGCTGAATCAATGCTGCTTTCGGCAGACAATGCACACGCCGTTCATCCGAACGCCGCGCAGCTCGCTGACCCGACACATCGTCCGATAATGAATAAAGGCATTGTTATGAAATATAACGCCTCACAGCTTTATACAACCGATGCGGTTTCGGCTGCTGTATTCCGTGAGATATGCAGAAAGGCTGACGTTAAGGTTCAGGTTTTCGCAAATCGCTCGGATATGCGCGGTGGCTCAACTCTTGGAAATATTTCAAATTCGCAGGTTTCGCTTTCAGCTGTCGATATCGGATTGCCGCAGCTTGCGATGCATTCGTCCTATGAAACAGCCGGAGTTAAAGATATCGATGATATGATAAACGCGATGAAGGCATTTTTTGAAACAGAACTTAACATTGCCGGCGGCGACATAACAATAAAATAAGGTGAACAAATGAAGATTATTAAGGACACAACTTTTTCGAGCGAACGTGCGCTGTATGCTCTCAATGGTGCACGTGTTGAAAACTGCATATTTGAGGGGGAAGAGGACGGCGAATCAGCGCTCAAAGAGTCGAGCGAAATATCGGTTGTTGACTGTGTGTTCAAGTTGAGATACCCTCTATGGCACTCACACGGCTTCACAATTGAAAACTCCTCAATGAGCGAAACCTGCCGTGCGCCGCTGTGGTATTCCTCAGACGGAAGTATTGCCGGAATGAGCATTAACGGTGTAAAGGCGCTTCGCGAATGTGATCGGGTTCAGATTGTTGACACGACTGCAGTTTCGACTGAATTCGGCTGGAAATGCCGTGATATTATAGCATCAAACAGCCGTTTTGAGTCGGAGTACATATTTCTTGACAGCAAGGGAATCACACTTGAAAATATTTATTTAAAGGGTAAATATTCATTCCAGTATGTTGACGGACTGCATATTAAGGATTCCGAGCTTGACACGAAGGATTCATTCTGGCACGCAAGGAATGTCCTTGTTGAAAACAGCACCGTTAAAGGCGAATATCTCGGTTGGTATTCGGAAAATCTTGTTATGCGCAACTGTAAAATAATCGGTACGCAACCTTTTTGTTACTGCAAAAATTTGAAGCTTGAAAACTGTGAGCTTATTGACTGCGACCTCGCTTTTGAATATTCCGATGTTGAGGCGGAATTGAGCGGACACGTTATTTCGATAAAGAATCCTCTTTCCGGAAAGATAGTTGTCGATTCCGTCGGCGAGATAATTTCACACGGCGCTGTATATGAATGTAATGGAAATGTTGTCATCAGAAAAAATATTTGATATTTTAAGAAAAAGCTATTGACAAATAAGAAGCAATATGATATAATATTTAGCGTTGTGAGATAAAATCCGCAACGCTATATGGGAGCGTTCCCGAGCGGCCAAAGGGGGCAGACTGTAAATCTGTTGTCAGTGACTTCGGTGGTCCGAATCCACCCGCTCCCACCAAAAAAATCCGATGCATTGCATCGGATTTTTTTATTTACCGTGGGTGCGAGGCTGATTTCCAATCGTGTGTACAATTCGGTGTTGAAATGCCGGTATTTATGATTTTATCATGCCCACATAAAGCTTTCTGAACAGCGCCTCATTCCAGCGGTATGACGCAAGATATTCCGTTTCTGTATTAGTCAGTGCACAATGGTAACGTATCAGCGGCACTAACTTTTCATAAACGGGATTTTTTATCGGATTCAGCGTTCTTGAAACCAATTTATCTGCAAGACGAGTCAAAATATCGCCACCGGTTTCATATTTCTCAATATAGTCGAGCGTCTGAACCTCAAGCGGTGTTTTGGCATGGATTATAAGTCTTGCAAGCGGTGCGTAACCGAAGTTAAGGTCGAAGTTTCCGACAACGCCGGGGAGCTGTCCCGTACTTGTGTACTGATGTATTGCAAGTTTTTTTCCTGCATCGTCCGGCCGTTTTACCGAACCGTCTTTCAGATAATGTGCCTGCCAAACCGGATAATCAATTCTATCTATATTTATGTGGTATTTTATATGGTCAGTATTTGTGTAGTGGCAAGCTTGAAAGCCTGCTTCTTCAACTCTGGCGCAGAACGCATTAACAAGTGACGCAAGTCCGTTTTTGCTTAACCCCTGAAGCCATTCGTTGCCGTAGTTTTCCGCATCGCAGGCGAGATATAGCGAGATTTTGCTGCGGTGGGGCTTAACTGCTTCAATGAAGAAATCGGCTTCACGGTATGCTTCATCAAGATTTGAAGCTGTGAAAAAGTGATATGCCCCGACCGGTATTCCTGCTTTGTGAAATCCCTCTATGTTACGTTCAAATTTTGAGTCTTTGAATAAATACAAGTCTTTTGTATAAAGCGAATGTCCCTGTGTTGCTTTTACCATCGCAAAGCGCACACCTGCAATCTTTACGGCGGTATGATTGATACTGCCGTTGTTTGTTGAAACATCAATGCCAAAAAGCGGCATAATAATCCCTCCCTTGTTTTTTTAATTAACTTGCGTGAAGATATTCGGCTGATTTTTCACGCATAAAATGCTCGAGTCTGTCAGCGGCGGCACGGTATTCGTCAAGCTCGTTTCGGCAGGCATCTTCTGTTGTTATGACACGAAGCGCAATCGTGTTTGCCTCTGCAAGCTTGCCTGCAGTGTGAAGTAACTCGCCGCGGGCGACATTTTCATTAACCCGGTCACTTTCGCGGCGTTCAAGCAGGCGTTCAAGCTTGTCGATTCGCCGAAGTATAAGTCCGCTTATAATTGATGATGTACCGACGATACCGCAGACGAATGTGACTATCTCTCCGACATCCATTTTTTACCTCCATAATTATATTTTTCTTTATTGTACAATCACATTTTCGCCGCCGCACGTTAATTGGCTTCACCGTGTATCGCTGTTTCTTACAAAAATAAAAAAGCGAATCTGCACGCAAAGTACAGATTCGCACAATAGTGTTATTTGTGTGTTGATTATTCGCTCCTGAGTGCGATTACCGGATCCTTTTTAGCTGCGATTCGAGCTGGGATAAGTCCTGCGATGTAGGTTAAGAGCATACTGATTATAACAAGTATCACAGCGCCGTTTACGGGGAGTCTTGCAACATTTGAAATATCGGTGATATTCTTTATGATAATATTTATCGGTATCGAGAGCAACAGTGTTACGCCGATTCCGATTATGCCTGCAGTGAAGCCGACGATAAGCGTTTCCGCATTGAATACTCGCGCAACGTCACGCTTTGATGCACCAACCGCACGGAGTATACCGATTTCCTTTGTACGCTCGAGTACAGAAATATACGTTATAATACCAATCATTATAGACGACACAACAAGCGAGATTGCAACGAATGCGATGAGAACATAGCTTATTGCATTGATGATGGTTGTAACCGACGAGAGCATGATACCGATATAATCGGTGTAGTTTATTCTTCCTGCCTCGTCGTGAGAGTCGTTATATTCCGTAATCTTATCGGAGATAAGCTCTTTCGAATCGAAATCCTTCGGATAAATCATAATACTCGAGGGGGAATCGAGCGATGATACTCCGAGAAGTGTGAGGTTGCCGTCATAGGTTGCATTGGTTGACTGTGCCGCAAGTGCCTGACTGAACATTTCAACTATCTGCTCATCTGACATACCGGAAGATTTCATTTGTGTGACAGTTGTAATCATGCCGGCTTGTTCTTCTGCCGGAAGAGTCATGATGTAAGCTTCAACATCAGCCATGCTCAGCTCTTTGTCCTCATAATCTCCGGTTTCGAATTTTATGCCGGTGAAAATATCGGTTTCGGTGTCGGAAAGCTGCGCCTTAACAATTTCTGAAGCGTTATTTTCGTTAATAAGATGCTCCATGAGAGAGGGCAGATATCCAACTGTGCCGGAAGCACTTGTCGCAGTTGCTTCCTCGTTTGGACGGATTATACCGACAACCTTTATTTTGTGGTCATCGTCGAGGAGAGATTTGATATATTCCTCGTCGTCGGACGTATCAACCCATACGTTGCCGTCCTGCTTAAATTTTGCCGAGCTTGGAAGCAGATAATATTCGAGAGCAAGCAGCTCGTCATATGAATAGCTTGTCGCTTCATCCTGCTTAAATTCGCCGATCATGAGGTCGGACATCATGCCGTCGAGTGTGGACTGATCCTTGAGTCCCAAAGCAAAGAGTGCCATGTCGGAAATTTCGTTATTTCCGGTTACAATAATAACTACCTCGTTCCAATTTTTCGGCATATGACCAGCAATTACATCGTACTGGTTTGCGAGTAGCTCGTCGTTGTCTATAAGCTCATCCCAAATTTTAAGTCCGCTGCTTGTACCGCCCATTGACATCATGCTTGACATTTCTCCGAACTGTGCCATTCCGGCGGCTTCCATAACAGTGTTTGGCTCAACCTGAACGAGTGTTTCGCCGTTTCCGTAGTCGGCAAGGGTATAGATATTAAGCGGCGTGGAATATCCGTATTTTATGTCACTGACAAGCTCTGCAAAGCCGTTTGCCTCATCGTCGAGATAACTCTTGAATGATGTAAGGTCATTGACAGTGACTTCGCTGAGCATGACAGAAAGCATATCGCCCATTACGTCGCTTGAATATACGCGGTTGGGTTCATGCTGACTTTCGGCAACCTGCTGTCCCATAAAGCTTTCCATCATTGAGGTCATGTCAATAGTCTGCGACTCAATCATTATAGGATAGCTTGAAAGGGTGTTTTCTTCGACATCGTTGATATATAGCGTAATTCCGTTTGAAATTGAAAGAATCAGCGCGATGCCGATTATACCAATTGAGCCGGCAAATGCGGTTAAGAATGTACGTCCTTTTTTTGTCATGAGGTTATTGAGTGAAAGCCCCATTGCGGTAAAGAATGACATCGACTTGGTTTTATCACGCTTTTTGTTTTCAGGTTCCTGTTCTTCGGTTGTGTAGGGCTTTGAATCGGACACGACCTTTCCGTCGAGCAACTTTATGATGCGTGTCGAATATGTTTCGGCGATATCGGGATTATGCGTAACCATGATGATGAGCTTTTTTTCCGATATCTTTTTGAGAATTTCCATTACTTGAATGCTCGTTTCGGAGTCGAGAGCACCGGTCGGCTCATCTGCAAGAAGAATATCCGGGTCATTGACAAGCGCACGTGCAATTGCAACTCTCTGCATCTGACCGCCTGACATCTGACTCGGCTTTTTGTGAAGCTGGTCACCGAGTCCGACGGATTCGAGCGCTTCTTTTGCACGGCGGTGACGCTCCTCACGCGAAACACCGGAGAGGGTAAGTGCAAGCTCTACATTTGCAAGCACAGTCTGATGAGGAATAAGATTATAGCTCTGAAAAACAAAGCCGATTTTATGGTTACGGTATGCGTCCCAGTCGGCATCGTTAAAGTTTTTGGTCGATTTACCGCCGATTATCAGGTCACCGGACGTATAGCCGTCTAAACCACCGATGATATTTAAAAGGGTAGTTTTTCCGCATCCGGACGGACCGAGAATCGAAACAAACTCGTTCTCACGGAAGTCGAGCGTAACACCGCGGAGTGCGGCAACAGTATTATCACCGCAGGGATAATCTTTCGTTATACTTTTAAGCTGAAGCATTGTTTTTAGGTATTCTCCTTACATAAATAGATACGTGTCATTTTATCATGCGATTGTTAAGGAGATATTAAAAAATAGCACTTTGAGATAATATTTACAATTATAAGAGTAAAAATTCACATTATTTTTTTACGTTTAAGAAGCTCGTTTTTTCGCCAATAGTGCGTTTCCTTACGAAGAATATTACCGTTTGCGGAAATTACGATTTCAACCTGATTTTCTTCTTTCGGAATACAGATAAACGCTGCCTGCCATGCGAGATATCTGTACCGCTTACGTCGGTCGGGAGATTCCTCGTATGCTTCTTTTGCGCTGACAAGCAGGCGCTCACAAACAGATTTTTCAAATTCTGCGGAGGCATCGGTATAAAATTTATCAGCCCGCTCTGAAATACCGATTGGCGTTTTTAGAGTTAAAATCAATACGGGAGTTTTGTCGTCGGCGGTAAGACGGAGGATTTTTTCGTTAATTGTCATGGCAACCTCGCGGATGTTTTTTTATAAATATATGCTCCGATTTTTTGAAATTTGCCACAAAAATAAAAGGTTGGATTTCTCCAACCCTTATATATTCAAAAAATTTTCGATTCCGCTATTTTTTGCATCGTTGTATCCCATTTCGTAAAGCGGAAGCAGTTTTGCCTTGTCCTTTTCGATTCTGCCAAAGCCTGCCGGTGCAGACGGACGGATTATTAAAGCGCGCCCCTCTTTTTCGGCTTCTTCGAGATATTTTACGGAAGCGTTGTAAACAATGTGACGGTTTGCATTTGCCGCAACAAATTCGGGATATTTTCGGTATTTGAGTTTGAGTGTTTTTATGCTCGAGGGAGGTTCTTTTATAAATCCCTCCGGCTGAGTTAAAACCGCGACAGCACGGTCGGTTTCTGATAGTGCGTGCATTATCGGAATAGAATCGGCACAACCGCCGTCGAGATATTTTCCTTTCGGTGTTTTTACGATTCTGCTGAGCAGCGGAAGTGAGCTTGAAGCGCGAACATAAATTATATCTTTCAGCGCATCATTAATCGGGATATACTCCGCTTTGCCAGTTTCTACATTTGTGCAGACGGCAATCAGATTCATTCCGCTGTTATTGAATGCTTCGTAGTCGAATCGGTCATATTTTGCAGGTATGTCTTCGTATATGAACTTTGCTCCGAACAAATTCCCTGTAAAGAGAAGGCTTCGTACACTGCAGTAACGCCAGTCGTTTATATATTCCGTGCCGACTCTGACAGCACGTCCGCGCTGATTTGACACATAGCTCATAGAGTGTCCGGCACCGGCAGAAACTGCGTATATTTTCGGAAATTTTATTCCGTTATCCATAAAATAATCAAGTACGCCGCAGGTATATATGCCTCGCATACCGCCGCCTTCAAGAACGAGAGAAGTTATCATAGAAAAATCGCCTTTCAAAGCATTTTATAATCGGTTCTGCCTCAAAACCTCAAATCCTGCAATAGCCGCGGCAGATGCGGCAGAAAGTGCAGCAGGGAAATCTCTGCCGTAGTCGAGCCGTACAATAGCATCTGCAGAGTCAAGCAGTTCACGCGACAGTCCGCGCTTTTCGCCGCCAACTGCAAGAAACAACGGCTTTTTTAAGTCAGCATCATAAATTGACACGGAGTTTTTCATATCGGTGCAGATAATTTTTACGCCGAGATTCTGCATTATCCGTGCACAGTCGGATGGAGATTCGGAAATATATGTGTCACACAGCTCCGATGCACCAGCTGATGCCCGGCAGACGATGCCTGCCGCACTCATCCAGTTACGCGGGGAGAGTATAATCCCATTTGCACCGGCGGCATAGAGTGAGCGCAGGGCATATCCGAAATTATACGGGTCCTCGATACCCTCAATCATAACGAAAAATGCTTCCGCTTTCGGTATGTCTTCAAGCGCTGTTTCTTCAAGCACCGGAATTGTTCTTGCGGTTGCTTCAAGCAAAAGTCCGCCGTGACTTGCGCCGAGCGCGAGGGAATCAATCTCGCAGTCGGAGAGAGTTTCAATGGTAAAACCGTATTTATACGACATCGCTTTGATATATGAAAGCTCCTTTGCGCGAGCCTTTTGCTTGCTTTCGGCGACCATTACACGCAGAATTTTTCGGTCTGATTTTCCAGACTCAATTGCAGAAATAACGGCCCTTATCGAGGTCATTCCCTCGAAAATGAGATTTTCACCGATGGCTAATTTATCAGCTTCTCTCATCTGAGCTCACGTCTTACTTCAGCAGCCTTACCGCACGAATATGCACCCTCGGAGCAAGCTCCCCAAAGGCATGAGGGACCGGCTTTTCCAAAGAGGAGAGGACATACCTCGCGTACTTCTTTGAGCATCGCAATTGCAAGCTCACGAATTTCCCACTGCGCACGGGTACAGCAGCGCAGACGGAAAAAATTATGGAGTGAGCGGACATTCATTGTCATGATTATTCTTGTGTCGCAGGCATTTGGAAGCACAAAGCGTGCATCCTCGTTTGCCTTTTTTTCTGCGGCACGTTTTGCGTCTGCTTCGTTCATTCCTGCGGCAATATTGGTTTCAAAGTGACGTGCCATCAGCTTTTCGCGAAGGCTTTCATAATGATGTGCATCTTCTTCCATTGCTGCGAGAAATTCCTCGCGTGCTTCCGGAATTGCATCGATTTCCGGCGGAATGATGTATGAAAAATCTGTCTTAGAAACATATCGCTGGCTCTGCACGGAAAAAGATGCGATACGGTGACGTGTTATCTGTGCGAGCAGTGCACGTGAAACACCCTCAATTCCAAAAGTGAAGCTTGCGTGCTCAACAGGGGATTCATGGCCGAGGTCTTCGAGCATTTTAAGAAAGCTTGAAACCTTTTCGGGGGTGAGATTCTCGGTCAGTGTGTCGATGTCGCTTTTTGCGTAGCAAAGCTTTGCTGCTGCAGCGACAACCTTTTCGGCATCCGGGGTGTATGTAAGCAGTTTTACTTTCATTGCGGTAGTCCTTTCAGTGTATCATTTTTATATTTTCCCGATAATCGGAATATTATTACGCCAAAGAGAAATTTTGGAAGCTTCATCATTCTGCCGATTCGTGACGGTTGACAAATGAGCCGGTAGAACCATTCCAGTCCGAGCTTTATAAATATTTTCGGAGCACGCTTTACATTGCCGCTGTAGCCGTCAAGGCTTCCGCCAAGAGCAAGACAAAGCTTTACGGTTTTAAGCTTATCACGGTTTGCGAGTATCCATTTTTCCTGAACCGGTACGCCGAGGCAGACATAGAGAATGTCCGGTGCGGCGGCGTTTATCTTTTCAATAACGGCATCATTTTCCTCGCCGTCTTTTTTGAAATATCCGTCGTTTGTTCCAACGAATTGGGCGTTCGGATATTTTTCGAGAAGCTTGTCCCGAGCCGCATCAGAGATACCCGGTTTGCCGCCGAGAAAGAATATTTTTGCTCCGCTTTCGTTTGAATATTTTACCATTTCGAGCCCAAGCTCATATCCGGCACATTTTGATTTCAGCGGGCGCTTGAGAATTTTGGATGCATATACAACGCCGATTCCATCGGGAGTGACAAGGTCGGCATAGTTTATAATTGAATAGAGCGAGTTATCCTCAACACACGCTTCGATTATTTCGCTGTTAGGCGTGAAAACTGCATGGGGAAGTTCACGTTCCGAGGCTAAAAAGCCTTTGCAGATTTCGGCAGCTTCTTCGAGTGTTACGTTATTTACTCCGACGCCGCGGATGATTATTTTTTCTTCCATATGGCAGATTGTCCTTACATTAAAACATTACAGTTAGATATAGTATACCACATTTTCTTGGAAAATGCAAGTACTTTGTATTTTGTTCTTG
>JAZQXA010000140.1:0-17064 GCA_045632605.1 Candidatus Flemingiibacterium sp.
CCGAGAGCGATACCGCCGTGTGTCCACTGAGGAGAACGGGTTGAACCCTGTCTTGCGTGACCGGTACCCTTCTGCTTCCAGGGCTTCTTGCCGCCGCCGGATACTTCGGAGCGAGTCTTGGTGGACTGTGTACCCTGTCTCTGATTTGCGAGGTAAGATTTAACCGCGATATGGAGAACCGCACTGTTTACCTCTGCGCCGAATACAGCATCGGAGAGGCTGATTTCGCCAACTTCCTTACCTGCCATATCCAAAACTTTCATGTTAGGCATAGTGATGTTTCCTCCTTCCGCTTATGCTTTTACAGAGTCGCGGAGGAATACGATATTGCCGCGGGAACCGGGAACGGCACCCTTAACAGCGATGATATTCTTTTCCGCGTCTATTTTAACTACTTCGAGATTCAGAACGGTGGATGTTACATTACCGTACTGACCGGGCATATGCTTGTTCTTGAAGATTCTCGACGGTGTCGAGTTGGAACCTACAGAACCGATGTGACGGTGAACAGGACCGTTACCGTGAGTCATACGCATCTGATGCTGACCCCATCTCTTAACAACGCCCGAATATCCGTGACCCTTGGATGTACCGGTTATATCGACCTTCTCGCCTGCGGCGAAGGTATCGACGGTAATTGTGTCACCGATGTTCATGCTTGCAGCGTCATCGAGACGGAATTCTTTGAGGTGCTTCTTATTTTCAACACCTGCTTTTTTGAAGTGACCAATTTCAGCCTTGGTCATGTGCTTTTCCTTGACTCCGCCGAAGCCAAGCTGAACTGCGTCATAACCGTCGTTGTCAGCTGTTTTCTTCTGAACGACCACGCAGGGACCTGCTTCGATTACAGTTACCGGAATTACGTTTCCGATTTCGTCGAAGATCTGAGTCATACCGATCTTCTTGCCGATGATGGCTTTTTTCATTTTGGTTTCCTCCTAAGATTATTGGTTGACGCTTTGGATTTTCGCTTTCGCGATAACGCCAACGTGACCTTGGTTTGCTCTTTCGAGCGTGCCGTATGGGATTAGAGCTTAATCTCTATCTCAACGCCGGCGGGTAATTCAAGACCTGTCAGAGCTTCAATCGTCTTCTGCGACGGCTTAACCACGTCGATGAGTCTCTTGTGAGTTCTCAGTTCAAACTGCTCGCGGCTGTCCTTATACTTGTGAACAGCGCGGAGGATCGTGATGATTTCCTTCTCTGTGGGGAGCGGAATCGGACCCGAAACGGTGGCACCGTTTCTCTTTACGGTCTCAACGATCTTCTGAGCGGCCTGATCGACGAGAGTGTGATCGTAGCTTTTCAGACGGATTCTGATCTTATCCTTGACTGCCATTGCTTTTGCCTCCTTTTTTGTAATTGGAGGGCGGTTTTGCTCAAACACTGTGTCGGGTGTTTCCTGCCTTTCCGTATTAAAACCGCACTTTCACGAAGCGGGAAATGCGGGGATACACGGTGGCAGGCTTAACTCATCACGGTGTCTGATTGACAACGCCCGGTTAAATATCGGACATACTCCGGCGAAAATTAACCAGTTTCGGGCAGTGCCACACTGCCTTTACTGCAACCTCTCGCCATTAAACGCACGTCAACATTCAATATTATACTACATCATTGCAAAAATGTCAAGAGTTTTGATAAATTCCGCATTTTTTGCGAAAGAAATCTTTGTAGAATTTCAGTAGCATTTTTTGTGCACCATGCACAGTGTTGGCAGTTTTGCAAAGTTTATACGATAATTGGATATATTTTTTAAATACTGCAATTTTATTAACAATGCGTTAATATGTATGCGGTATAATAAAATACACACGGTGTATGAACCGTGATAACTCACCATCTGACGACTTGTAAAGGACGGTATATAATAAATGAAGAAAACCATCAATTTTCCGATCATTCTGTTTGTTGCTTCGCTTGGAACAGCACTCGTATCGGTTATCATACGAATAATTCTTTCGATCGCACAGCTTGATGTCAAGTATGGAGTTTACAACCACGGCGCCTCACTCCCGGCAGTTTTCCATATTGTTCTGGCAGTAGTTTTGCTTCTTTTAGCACTCACTGCAATTTCAACAGCGCCAAATCGTGACAAGGACTATACTCTCTCAAGCAATAATGCCACTATGTTCATCTCGTGCGCAGCCGCTTTCCTACTCGCCGCAGATCTTTTATATACAATTTACAGTATATATATGGAAAACTTCTCCACAAGTTACACCCCCATAAAGCCAAGCAAGTTTGATATATTCGAAATTATCTTATGTATCCCGTCGATTATCTTTTTTCTTACCTTTGTTTTCAGTAAGACGAAAAATCTTTCCATGCGCGTCTTCTTCTCATTCTTCCCTACAGCATGGTGTACAGTATGTTTGATCAGAATTTATTTCGACACAACCTCGCTTAATACAAGCCCGAACAAAATTCTCGGTGAAATCGCACTGCTCGGTGCAATGCTCTATTTCTTAAACGAATCGCGTTTCCTGCTCGGAAATGTTTCGCACCGCTTCTATCTCGCTTCGGCATCTATTGCACCGATACTTCTCGTAACCTCAGGCATTCCGAATCTCTTACTTCCGGCTATGCTTTCAACAAGCAAAGCGGACAGCACTCTTCACTGCGCAGTTGAAATCGTATTTGCAATTTTCATTTGGGTGCGCCTTGCATCATATGCAGTAAATAAACCCCAAAAACCGGTTACATTTAACACCGAAGCACAGCAATAATCATTTATACAAAAAATCAGCCGCTTTTTAGCGGCTGATTTGTTTTTTACTTAAAGAAATTTTTAAGTCCGAGCATTTTTCGAAATTTTACAAGATATAGCGTTATAAGCTGCGTTGTCGCAAGATCGTAAACAAAAAATGTAAAGTTGCAGATGCCAAACACCGGCAATGTAAATCCAAGTCCTGTGTCAGGAAGCCCGAACACAAAGTTTGCAACAATTATCATTGTTATAAGCATAACATTAAACGCGCTGAATTTGAGCACCCAAGCCACAAGATAATGCAACCGTTCAAACATTGCCTTGAATATCGGATAAACACCGCCGAATGTTAAATAAAGCAGTGCGCCGAATTTATCTGGAACAAGCAAGACCGAAAGTATTCCCGAAACGAGCCATATCAGATACGGATATGCACCGCCGATTTCGATTACGGCAATCATAATAAGGATTGAAGCAAGTGCCACCGCAGTCATGTCGAGCACGGTGATTATCGAGCCGAGCAGAATAATCACGACCGACAGTGCGGAGAGTATAGCGGCAATTGCAATTTTTCGTGTTTTTTTCATAATAACCAAGCTTAGCAGCAGGAAATGAGGTCGCCGCCGCAGCATTCGCAAAGGCAGTCGGCGCAGATAAGTCCCGAGCAGATGTCGCAGGCAGAGGTGCCGCCTCCGGTTGAGGTACGGTATCCGCCGCCATAGCTTGCAGTGTTCTGGCGTATACGGTCAAGTGCCGCACGGTATTCGCTGTTTGTAGGATCGAGATAGCACGCAGTTTCGAGATACTTCTGCGCATCATAATACCAGCCGCGCTGTATAAGAACACATCCCTTTAAAAAATTCCATTCAGCATTGCGGTTTGACGCACTGACAGCATCAAGTATCAGCTCGGCATCAGAATATCTGCGATTATTTATCAGCTCTCGCACATGAGTGTAGTCACTGTACGAGCCGGATGAATATCCCTGATTCGAATATGATGAACCGGATCCTCCCGAGGAGCGTTCCTTTTGAATCTGGTCATACGCCTCGTTAATCTCTTTCATTTTTTCTTCAACGAGATCAGCGAGTGGATTGTCGACATAGTTATCCGGATGGTATTTTCTCGCAAGCTCGCGGTATGCTTTTTTTATTTCCTCATCGCTTGCCTCACGGGCAACGCCGAGCACTTTGTAAGGGTCTTTCATAAACCATGACTAAGCTTTCACGAAGTGAAAGCATCCTTTCTTCCTTGTTGGGACGCGGTTTGAGAAGCAAAACTTTAGTCTAAGGCTAAAGCAGAGTCATAAAAGGCAGTTTGAAGGATTTATCCTTCAAACCTTTCTCCCCCCTGATCGTTATCAATTTTGTATTTGCCGAGCACTTTTTTGATAAGCTCCGGCAAACCGAGGTAAATTATATTTCTTATTATTTCGCCGTATTCCGGCACAGCATCAAACTTGATCAAGTCCATCGCCGCTTCGACTCCGACAAGTTCCAAAGTCAGCGCACGTGAAAGCTGTTCAGCATTTTCCGATATTTCTTTCAGCGGTTCATTGTATATCATACGAAACGGATTGTAAGCCCCGGACTTGATATCGTCTTCAAGATCGTCGGCGGCGTCGATAATATAAATATACCGTCCGATGTGACGTCCTATCTCGTGTGCGATGCGCTCACTGACACTGCCGTTCTCAAAACCGTATGAGCAAACAAATGCCATAAGCTCACCGAACGGCTCCGCCGCCATATCGAGCGAAGCACAGCTCTCACTTTCGAGCTTTGACAGTTCGTCAAGCTTTGAGGAAATATATTCTTCCGCCGCTTTGGGAAACCTTGCCCGTCGGCGCATCATCAAAGCTATCGGAACAAGAAGCCGTGCGCCGAGCCTTTTGAAACCACACGTGTCGGAAATGTCATCGCGCAGCTTGTGATAAGTCAGCACAGACGAAAGCCTTGCACAGTAATCAAGCTCCTTTGCGTTAACCAACACCGCACGCTTCTTCGTTGGATGTGCAAGACAGCGGTGACGTTCGATTTTTCCCGTTTCTCCGACAAGTGCCATACGTACCAGCGCAAGAAAAACGAAATCGTAGTTAAGCGACAGCCTTGAAATATGGGTGGTGTTGTGTCCGAGCGCTTCACAGAGTCCGCAGTAAACGGCACGGTAAAGCTCGTATTCCTTAACTTTAAGCTCAGCCGAAACCGGCCTTACATATCCGAACACAAGCTCACCTCCAAGTCTTATATATAATTTTACTCCCAAGACATTTATAACGCCTTACGACAGATTGAATTTTTTGTAAATCTTTTTATACTTTTTATATATGAAGTATTTCATGCAATGCATCCGTGAGAACTCTCGCCGCACGCTTATGTGCAATAACATTGGGGTGAGCCCCCGCTCCCTTGCCGTCATCCCCCGTATACGGAAGTGAAACGTAATATACTTTATCGCCGTCGGCCTTGCGTTCTGCAATATATTTGTCGAGAACCTCCTCATAATCAGACCCCATCATACCGTAAGCCCAGACAATATAAGCATCGGGATAAACCTCACGTACACGGTCGATAAAGGCTGCCGCGCCATCGATAAAGGTTTTGGCATCAAGCTTTCCGCCAGAATCGTTCGTACCGCCGTTAATAACAGCAACATGAGGAATCCATGAGGAGAAATCGTGATTTTCAGATTTAACGCTGTGTACTCGTTCAAAAAATTCCGGAATCAAATATTTATATTCTCCGTTATAATCGCAAACAATACCGTGACCGCCCTTTGCGGTGGCTCTGATGTCCGCATCAAACGCCTTAGCCGTGAGCGCCGCATAGGTGATTCCGGCATCCTCCTCGAATGACTCATATTTAACCGAATCCGCACTTCCAAGTATACCGAAGCCGCAGGTTATCGAGTCGCCTATAAACTCCATACGCAGTTCCGGAAGCTTCGGCGGAGTAAGAACACCGCACATATCTCCGAACACCTCAACACAGGCAACAGCAATCGGAATATCTCCCTCACTTACACGGTGCAGCACCAGCGTATGTTCACCGGCTCCGAGGTCATCGAGCAATATTTTCTCATCAACTCTGCCAACAGCAAATCTCTGCCGTCTGCCGTCAATTTCCACGCTGACATATATCGGATGAATGTCATTAGGCAGTGTCGGTCCATCAAAATTATTATCGGTAAAGTGTATTATCGCACGCTCGCCCTTAAAATTCATCATAAATCCCGAAAGCGGCCAGGTCAGAAGCAGTGCCCCCGATTTGTTGTAAGTGTGGCGACCGCAGACTGTTACATTTTCTGCTGTCAAACAAATAGTTTCTTTCATTTGTAATCCTCCATATTATACAATGTGCCGCTTCAATAGCGGCACATTGTATAATATTATTCTTATGAATCTTTATCGCCGTCATCCTCCGGCTCATTTTCCGTAACACAAATTTCCTCAACTAATTTGTCATCAACCTTTGTGACAACAATATGAAGCTTTTCAAAATCGAACTCAACGCCAACCGCCGGAAATTCACCAAGTTGCATTGTAACCCATCCGCTCACGGTCTGCGGCAGCTCATCCTCGTCCTCGGGCGTGATATCAAAATGCTCAAAAAATTCATCAGTACGCATATCTCCGGCAAAGGTGACTGTACCGTCGGAATTTTCGGTAACAGCCTGCTCCTCCACCTCGTCATGCTCGTCCCAGATATCGCCTACAAGTTCTTCTAAAACATCCTCAAGCGTAACAATACCCATCGTTCCGCCATAGTCGTCAAGAACGATTGCCATATGTGTTTTTTCCTGCTGGAACTGTGTTAGAAGCTTTGAAATTTTAACATGGCAGGTGATGAAAAACGGTTTTTTCAGTATTTCGCCGATATCATTTCCGCCGTTTCTGATGAGATAATAGAAGTCCTTTTCATGAAGCACTCCGATTATATTGTCAACAGTTTCTTCATACACGGGTAAACGTGAAAAACCGGTGTTATAAAATATATCTGCAATTTCGTCCGCAGATGTATCTTTATCAATAGCTACAACATCGACTCGGGGAGTAATAATCTCCTCTGCATCGCCGTCGACAAATTCGATTGCCGAGCGTATCAGCTCGCCCTCCTGCTCATCGATAATTCCGTCTTCCTGAACCTCGTCAACGATAGTTATAAGCTCTTCTTCGGTCATAGCCTGTTCTTCACCGAAATTAAACATCTTTGCGAGCATCTTTTTCCAAAGACGAAAAAACAGATTAAGAGGTGTAAATATAACAATTAACAAACGCATAAACGGTGCTATTATAAGTGCAAAGCCGTCCGGCGTTTCTTTTGCGATGCTTTTGGGGGAAATCTCGCCGAAGATGAGAACAAAAACAGTTGTCGCCGCAGTTGAAATGGCCGCACCGTTATGCGGGAACCACGCTACAAACATAAGTGTGGCAATTGCGGTGAGCGCAATATTTACAATATTATTTCCGATAAGTATAGTAGAGAGCAATGAATCATAATCATCAGATAATTTAAGCACCAACGCCGCACGCTTGTTTCCGTCGGAGGCAAGATTTTTCATTCGTATGCGGTTGAATGTATTAAAAGCAGTTTCGGTTGCCGAAAACAAACCTGACATCATAACAAGAATAACTATCGCAATTATCATGCGTATACTGTCGCCGTCTATCATAATAATCTCCTGAAAAATATTTTTAGAGTTTAATCACAGAAAAAAAGAAAATTATCATGGCGGCGAAACGAGAATCAGATTTGTTATATTCGGTACCGTGCATCGTCGGGCAGGACTCGGATTATCGCTCATGTCTGTTAAGTCACTCCTTAAAATTTTAATACTATTATTATACATGATATAACCGCATTTTGCAACGGTTTTTCGAAAAATTACCGATTTTTTCACAAATCGCACCCGAATTATACACGATTACAGTGGGTATTCTATTATAAATTGGTGTAACAGCCTATAAATATATGTGCATACAATCTTGTTTTAAGACGAAAAATATATGTTTAATTGGTTAAAAGTTAACAAAAGTGTAAAAATTCGACTAACTACTTGATTTTTTGATGAAAATATATTACAATATATATCGGTAAAATTTTAACACTCTATGATCATGTATCATATGATATTTTATAAGTAAAGGAAGTATATATTATGGCAAAATTCAGAAAAATCGGCGTTCTCACATCCGGCGGCGATGCCCCCGGTATGAACGCAGCTATACGCGCAGTAGTTCGTTCTGCACTTGCACGCGGAGTTGAAGTCGTTGGAATCTGCAAGGGTTATACCGGTCTTATCAGTGGTGAGCTGCGCACTCTCACTTCTCTTGATGTTGCAAATATTACCGGTCTTGGCGGTACAATTCTTTATTCTGACCGTTGCGACGAGTTTGCAACCGAAGCAGGTATGGCAAAGGCTATTCAGACTTGTAAAGACAACGGAATCGACGGTATTATCGCCTGCGGCGGCGACGGTACATTCCGCGGTGCAACAGACCTTTCCATGCGCGGCATTCCGACAATCGGAATCCCCTGCACCATTGACAATGACATCACATCCACCGACTATTCAATCGGTTTTGATACCGCAATGAACACTGTTCTTCACGCGGCTGACTGTCTGCGTGACACCTGCGAATCTCACGCACGCGGCGAAGTTATCGAGGTTATGGGACGTGATGCCGGCTATATCGCAATCGAATGCGGTATCTCCTGCGGTGCAAACGCAATTGCAGTAAAGGAGCTTCCCTTCGATGAAGATGCTTGCATCAAGAAGCTTATTGAGCTTCGCGAAAAGGGACAGAGAAGCTTCCTCGTTATGCACTCCGAGGGTATGCCGAAGGGCTTTGGCGAAAATCTCACCAAGCGCATGAACGAAGAGGCAAATATCGACTCACGTTTCATCCGCCTTGCACACATGGTACGCGGCGGCTCACCTACACTTCGCGACAGACTTACCGCAACCCGTATGGGCGACTTTGCGGTTGACCTCGTTCTCGACGGCAAGTCTGACCTTGTTGTTTGTGAGCGCGACGGCAAACTCGTTGCTACAGATATCGCATGGGCACTCGTTACCGACCGTATGTACAAGAACAAGCTCAAGGACGGCGACCTCGACAGATTTAATGCTGAACAGCTCGACGCTATGAAAGCTCGCTGTGCAGAAAAGAGAGCAGTTCTCGAGGACCTCATGGATGTCGCAATGACAATCGGCAAAAACTGATAAACATACAAAAGCCGTCCGCAAAAGCAGACGGCTTTCTTTGTCTTGACATAAGATTACAGGCATGATATAATTATATGGTATTTTACAAAAGGAGCAAAACAGACATGGCAGAAATTATAAAAGTACTCGAAATAATCGGAACTGTTGCATTTGCAATTTCCGGAGCATTGGTGGCAATCGGAGCTAATCTCGACATATTCGGAGTTGTCTTTGTCGGATGTATAACAGCAGTCGGCGGCGGTATCGTAAGAGATTTGCTTCTCGGAATCACTCCGCCGATGATATTCAGTGTATACCATATATTTTTGCTTGCCCTCATAACGGCTGTTGCCGTATTTATAATCGCATATATAAACAAATCAAAGTTTAATGCATTTCGGACGAAAATCGAACATATAAATAATATATTCGATGCTGTGGGACTTGCGGCATTTTCGGTAACCGGTGCCGAAGTCGGATTTACACACGGATTTTCGGATAATGCTCTCATTATAATCGTAATCGGAATGACCACCGGAATCGGCGGCGGAATTTTCCGTGATATCCTCACCGACACAACACCGTATGTTTTCAAAAAACACATTTACGCACTTGCTTCCATCTTTGGAAGTGCCCTTTATTTTGCATTGCGTCACCTCATCGATGATATTCAAACAGCATCAGTCATCGCCATGCTCTGTGTCGTCATTATACGTATGCTTGCAACAAAGTATTGCTGGAATTTACCGAGAGTACATATCGAAAACGATAAAAAATAACACAAAAAGGAGGCATATGCCTCCTTTTATTATATCTCCGCGGCCTCGCCCGGTTTCAAGAGCCGGAGAGGCGCATCAAATTTCTTTGCGGAATATTCAATCCAATCGTCAGGACAGCCATTGTGCTCATAGAGGTCATGATGTCCCGGAATAAACATACGTGCACCAACCCTTGCAGCAAGCTCTGCCGCTTCGTTTGAGTCAAGATTACCGATAATCCCCCTCGATGTTCTGAAATAATCACGTCCGTTTACAGGTAAAATCATTACATCGGGCGATATTTCGCAGAGCAGCTCGAATAATCCGTCGTACATACTCATATCACCGCCGAAAAAGATTTTCTTTCCCTCGGCTTCGATGAGATACGACAGCTCGCGAAAGTTGCCGTTTGTCTCCCGATGAAGCTTCGTATGTGCGCACGGAATAGCCGTCACGGTTATACCGCCGAGTCTGAAGGATTCGCCCAGTTTTGCCGCTTCAGGCGCAGACATTTCAACTGCATCGCCGCCGATTTCGGTAATAAAATTCGCAATCGGCTCGGGGACAAGCGTGAATGAGCGTCTTCGCAGACGGTAAAACGGTGCAAGCGTTTCAGAGTCAAGATGATCCTTGTGCTCATGAGAAATTATTATAATATCGGGCATTATTTCATTCAGCGTCATTGGCGGCGCATATTTTCGGACACGTATTGTAAGACGGTCACATGAGTTCGAAAGATATGGATCAGTCACGATACGCAGACTATTCGCTTCAATCAAATAACACATCTGCCCAATATATGTGATTTTCATGCCTAAACTCCCTATATATTACGGCGTCCTACACTTAATTTCGCAAGACCGCCCTCGGCTGTTTCCTTATACTGGTGCGAAATATCAAGTCCCGTCTGCTTCATAACCGCGATAACCTTGTCGAGCGAGATTTTTCTCGAATCGGAAAGAAAGCTCGCAAGGCTCACCGCATTGATCGCACGCATGGCGGCAACGGCATTTCGCTCAATGCAGGGTATTTGTACAAGGCCGCATATCGGGTCGCAGGTGAGTCCGAGATGATGCTCAATCGCAATTTCAGCCGCATATTCGATCTTATCAAGTCCAAGTCCGAAAAGCTCACCAAGTGCCGCCGCAGCCATTGCACACGCACTTCCGACCTCCGCCTGACATCCACACTCGCTTCCCGAAATTGAAGCATTCGTTTTTATAAGATTACCGACAATACCGCCTGCCGCAAGCGCACGGATAATTTCAATATCGGAATATCCGCGCTTCTGCTGCTGATAGTAAAGCACTGCAGGAAGAACTCCTGCCGCACCGCAGGTTGGTGCAGTTACAATACGCTCTGCGCAGGCATTCTGCTCACTAACAGCAAACGCATATGCACAAACCATGCGATTCTCTCTGGTTTCCGCAGACTCGTCGATATGCTGCTTATTGTATAGCTGTTTTGCTCGCTTCTGCACCTCAAGTCCTCCGGGAAGTATACCTTCATCAGCAAGACCGTCGGCGATACTGCGCTTCATTTCGCTCCAAACACGTGAGAGATAGTCGATAATTTTATCCCCCTCAACACGCCTTACATATTCCCACAGCCGTATGTTTTCATGTTCACAGTATTCGGCGATTTTCTCAAAAGATTTTTCCATATATACATCATCGCCCTCACCGTATTCTATGCCGTCGATGACAATTTTGCCTCCGCCGACACTGCAAACACGGCTTTGTGTGAGCTTTACCGTACCTTTATAAGCGAAAATATCCATTGTGTTGGGATGAGGCAGCTCACCTCTCGCATAGTCGAAAACAATTTCACACGGAATCGGCGCAAATGTCTTTTTTATAACTCTGTCAGTACCGTGACCGACTCCCGTTTTTGCAAGTGAGCCGTAAAGTATAACCTTAAAATTATCCGCCGACGGATTATTTTTCTTAACAATCTGACAAGCGCGCTCGGGACCAATCGTGTGTGAGCTTGAGGGCCCGCATCCGATACGGTATATAAATTCAAGCGACTTCATGCCGTAGGCTGTCGGTTCTTCCCCGGCTTTGGTAAACGTGTCTGACTGCCCGGAAAAGAAATAGTCAACCGCCACACCGAATATTTTCGATAGCTTATATATATTATCCATAGTCGGAAGCGCAAGTCCGGTTTCCCATTTTGAAACAGCCCGGTTGCTGACTCCGAGCATATTACCAAGTTCCTGCTGGGTTATACCGCTTTTCTTGCGTATCGCAGTGAATTTTTTTGAAAAAGAATTATCCGTCATCGCATTTTCTCCTTAATATGGAATATCCTGATTTAATTTTACAATAGTATTTCCACATTGTCAATAGAATATTGAAAAAATCAATCAACCGCAAGTTGAGAAAACTACAGCCGCTCTGATAACATCAAAGCGGCTGTTTATATATTATTGTTTATTCAACAGTATCAAGCGTACGTACAGCGTCGTTGAAGTTTTCGATAATAGACTCTGCAGAGGATTGATATGTTGCAAGGAATGACGAGAATCCACCGTTGAAGGAACGCTTTGTGAAGAGGGCGTTTGATACAAATACCATCCTGTTCATAGCACTCTCAAATCCAAAATAATTAAGCCCCGCAGTGTAGGACACACCGGCGAAGATAATCTCAAGCATCTCCTTTGATGCAGGGTCACGTGTCAGCTTTTCACCGAGCATAAGCTCATAGTAAGCATATCTAACATCCTCACTATAGAATGAAAGAAGCTCGATAACTTTGCCCACCATATCCTGATTTTGAACGGTTTTGGGTACGCACATAAATCCAGACCAGTCGTTAGTCGTATAATTTTCCTGTTCGGAATTAAGCTTGGGATAAGGAAGTATACCGAAATCAACATCAACATTGCGGTAGAGATATAGCATTGCAACATTATTGAGGTCAAACAGCGTTCTTCCTTTAGCTATATCAAGCCAATCTTCAGATGCAAAGCGTTCTTCGCTGGTAAGGTCCTGCATACTTGAGAATATATACGTGTCAGGACCTGCGAGAAGCTTTTCGCTCTTTTCAATCATTTCGAAAGCACGGTCGTTGTTGAATGCGAACTCATACTCTCCGTCGCTGTTTCTGGTAACCATGTCAACACCGGTTGAGAAAGTAAAGCCGGTGGAAAGCCATCCGTCCGGTGCTGCAAGTCCCCAGATATCGTCCTTGTCCCATCTGCCGTCACCGTTGTCTTTTGTAACAACCGACATCATTTCAGCCATCTTATCCATGGTCCATTCACCGTCGCGGACAAGCTGATAAGGATCTTCAAGGTCATACTCCTCAATAAAATTTTTATTAAAGAAAATGCAGTTGGGGTCTGAGAGCATATAGTCGGATATTGCATAATAGTTGTGTCCGTTTACAGAAAGTGCCTCTTTCGCCTGCTGATTCCACCAATTCTGCGTCATATCAATATAAGCAAAATCATTAAAATCATAGAGAAGCTTTTCTGTTATCATAGCAGACAGGCCCGAAATGCAGTGTGTAAGGAAAAGCTGATATGTGTCATCACCGGTCATTACAAGCTCGGAAATTTTTGTTCTTATATCGGCAATGTCACCGTTTATCGTATACCCAATATTTACGCCGAGATGATCTTCAACAGCCATCTCACGCTCATATAAGGCTTTGGTCATAACATCAGTCCCCGAATCATCAGCAAAAAAGTATCTCTGATACATTCCCCAGTCCGGTGCATAGATGTTAAAATCAAGACCGTAATCCGCTGCTTCAATTCCAGCAGGAGCGATATCGGTATTATTTTTTTCTCCACCTTCTTCATTGTTGTCTGACGAACCGCCACAAGCGGCAAGTGAAACTAACATTGCACCAACAAGCAGCGACGAGATAATACGTTTTCTCATAAAATATAACTCCCTTCAGTTAAATAAAATTTTTTCGCTTATTTCACTCGCAAGAAAATCCGCGATTTGACTGTGACCTTCTCTGAGAGGATGTAACGGTTCACGCGGTATCCATCCTGCGGTACTTATATAGACAACATTATCGCCGCGCATCTTGTTGTATTCCGAAATCATTTTACCAAGCTCATCGTTGCAAACTCCGCAGAACGCGCTGAGCGCAATTATTGTCGCACAGGGGTTTATCCGTCTTACAACATCGAGAAAATCGGAATATTCCTTAAGATACAGAGCTGATTCGGCCCCTTGGTCATTTGCACCGTGGTTAATAACAATTATCTTCGCACCGGACGGCTCTGCCGGAACTTTATTGAACACATACGGATATGCATCTGCGGCTTTTGGCACACCTCCCCCTCCGCTTTTAGTAACACCTACGGATCCGTACCCCATTATATGGGGCTTCATTCCGAGTTTCTTTGCGGTAAGGTATGCATATGTTGCAGTGGCATCATTCTGGAATACCATGTTAAAGCGGTTGTGAATAGGCTCGAAGTGATATCTTCCATCATCAACCCAGATTCCCTCAGTTATCGAATCGCCGATAAACTCGATTATCTCACGGTTATCCTCCGGAAGGACCCCTTCTTCACTTGCATTTGCACCTATAAACGATATTTTACCGACCAACGGTTCATACCATCTCTGCTGTTCCTCACGTGCTCCTTTGAAATAAACAGTTAACACGTGATTGCCGGCATTGGGCGCTTCTATACGTATGTATCGAAGTACAGCACTTTCAACCCTTGCGCCGCCGTCAAGCTGAATATAAATCCGAGGGAACGGTTCAGAATTAAGGTCTACATCAAACATAAGGTCGCAAACATCACCTTTGAAAGCGAGTTCAAAAAATGCTCCCGGCGCTGTCGTTACAGCCGCCTTTTCCATCTTTGCCCAGCGTCCGGTATATCTTACCGATTCGCTCAAATGTGTTATTAACATATTTACACTCTCCTCATTTCAAGAAGATTTCTATAACGGGGACTTCAACATTCGGCTTTACGTGGGGCAGCTTAAAAATTACCGCGGTGTCATCCGAGCATCCTTCATGCATACCGCCGCCTTCAATACTTCCCTCTGTATAAAGCACCTCACTGCCGTCATGTAAGAACTGGGCATAATCAATTTTCCCAGCAAGTCCGCCAACACGCAGAGTCTGGAAAGGATATGTATATATATGAAGATACAAGCGTTTTCCGTCCTCACTTTGTGTATATCGGCAATCAGCCGGTAAGCCATCAAGAAATTCCGGTTCTGCCATGGTACAGCCGTAAATCGAACGACCATTGTATTTCATCCAGTCACCGTAAGCCGCGAGAGCCTTCTCTGCACGGTAGTCAATATATCCCCGTGCTGTCGGACCGACATTCATAAGCAAATTTCCGCCGAGTGCAACCGTATTGATGAGCATACGTATAAGCATTTCGGGAGATTTCCAAGTCTGCTCATCACGGTAATATCCCCATGAGCCAGAGAATGTCTGACATGCTTCCCATGTAACAAGCTCACCGGTTTCCTTATGATGTACCCACTCAGTCGGCTGATATTGCTCGGGTGTCCAGATATCCTGCTCCAGATCTGTGCGGTTATCGATAATAATTCCTGGTTGAAGACGTCTTGCAAGAGCAATAAGCTCTTCTGCTTCCCAGTCGTCCTTACCTTTACCAATAGGTGCCATCCAAGGTTTGTCTGCAGGTGCCTTTCGTCCGGTGTATGAAAAATCGAACCACAAAATATCGATTTTACCGTAATTTGTAAGCAGCTCTTCAATCTGATTTCTCATGTAGAGAGTATACTTTTTCATATCTCTGCCATTGTTAAGCTCGGCTGCATTCTCATCATTGCGGCGAGGATGGATCATATCCACAGTAAAATCGGGGTGATGCCAGTCGAGGAGCGAATAATAGAAACCGACATGAAGTCCCTCCGCACGGAATGCGTCAACATATTCACGCACAAGGTCACGTCCGGCAGCTGTATTTGTGCACTTGTAATCGGTATATTTTGAGTCGAACAAGCAAAATCCCTCATGGTGCTTTACGGTGAAAACGGCATACTTCATGCCTGCCGCTTTTGCCTGACGTGCCCACTCTTTTGCGTCGTAAAGGTCGGGGGCGAAATATTTAAAATACTTATCATACTTTTCCTCGGGAATAAACTCCAATGTTTTTATCCATTCATTACGTGCCGGCATTGAGTAAAGACCCCAATGAATGAACATACCGAAACGGTCATGACGGAACCATTCTGTGTCACCGGGAGTCTTGCGTGTTACATAGCTTGACATAAAAATATCACTCCTTTTTTTGAAAATACACTTGACATTATTGTTTTTTCGGTGTATGATATATATGGATTATCCAAGACGTAAAAAATCGTCACCATCTTTATTATACAGTAGATACCTACAACACACAAGTCACAAATCGGTAAAAAATATGGATATTTCAGCATATGTAAAATTGATATTGTATGAGGTATAGGCAATGGTTGTAATCAAGAATCCCACTATGTGCAAAAATACAAACGATATTCATCTTAAGCTGCTCGTTTGCGGTCATGCCACAGCTAAAACTGAATGGAACGGAAATAACATTTCTCCCATGTACTCCCAACTCTATTACATAATAGGCGGCGACCCGTATATAATAGACAACGGTAAAAAAATGCCGCTCGAAATCGGCAAATGTTATTTTTTTCCAACAGGATACTCATTCCGTTATGCCTGCGAAACATCTATGGAGCAAATTTTTTTCCAAATGAACCTTAATGATTTTACCGGAAATGACCTCTTTCGCTGTGCGCACACAATCATGGAATACACACCTGAGCCCAATATGATAGATGAAATGCTGAAATATTCCTACAGTGATAAACTTATCTGCAGCTTAAAAATGCGCGAACAGCTATATTCCTCCATTTTAACCATGTTTGAAAAATATAATATTGAGTTAAAAACCACTCATTATTCAAACTGCGTCTTACGCGCAATGGAATATATAAAATCCCACCTTTCACTGCGCCTGGCAACAGGAGAGCTTGCGGCAAATTCTTTCGTTTCCGAAAGCACCCTGACAAAAAAATTCAAAAACGAAGTCGGTATGACTATCGGAAACTATATCTACAATACAATAATGTTTGAAGCTGAGCAACTTCTAATTAAAAGTGACCTCTCTATACTCCAGATAAGTGAACGCTTCGGATTCTGTGACCAGTTCTATTTCTCCAGGCGCTTCAAGCAAAAATACGGTGAAACTCCCCAAAGGTATCGTAAGTTGAAGATGATATAACCGTGTACAAAATCATTTCTCTGCCAAATACAAGAAAATTTAACAAACAATTTTGTCAAACCACTTGATTTACTGAAACAAATAAGGTATAATAATATAGTTAGAAAATAAAAATACTATTTTATAGGAGCGTATAAAATCATGGCACT
>JAZQXA010000141.1:0-1574 GCA_045632605.1 Candidatus Flemingiibacterium sp.
GATGGAAATTATTCCTTATCGATGAACTTGATAAGAGCCATTTCCGCAGCGTCACCACGACGCGGACCGAGCTTGAAGATCTGGGTGTAACCACCGTTGCGGTCAGCATATGCGGGTGCAACTTCGTCAAAGAGCTTCTTAACAACGTCTTCCTTGGTGATATATGCAAGAGCCTGTCTGCGGCTTGCGAGAGTGTTCTTTTTGCCAAGGGTGATCATCTTTTCGGCGATGGAGCGTACTTCCTTAGCGCGGGTAAGGGTAGTCTCAATGGAACCATTTTCAATGAGATAAGTTACCATACCACGCAGCATTGCATTTCTGTGCGCTGTAGGTCTGCCGAGCTTTCTGGTACCGGGCATTTTACATGTCCTCCTTTTGCAAAAGTGCGATCTCACAGTTCCGGGCGGCTGTTCAGCCGCGAACCGAACTGCGTATCATCTATCAATATTTCGTAATTGTTGGGTTGAGTATTGCGCTGTGCTCTTCGGCTTATTCTTCGTCCTTCTTGAGGTCGAGGCCGAGGGAGTGAAGCTTCTGGATAACTTCTTCCAGCGACTTCTTACCGAGGTTACGAACCTTCATCATTTCTTCCTCGGTACGGTTGATCAGGTCTTCTACTGTATCGATGCCCGCACGCTTCAGGCAGTTAAAGCTGCGAACGGACATGTCAAGCTCCTCAATGGTCATCTCAAGGACTTTTTCCTTGATCGTCTCTTCGCGTTCAACCATGATTTCCGCATTCTTTGCTTCATCGGACAAGTCGATGAACAAATTGAGATGTTCGTTGAGTATCTTGGCACCGAGCGAAATCGCTTCCTTGGCTAAAATTACGCCGTTTGTAAGCACTTCGATCGTCAGCTTATCATAGTCCGTATTGCTACCTACGCGAGTGTTTTCCACCGTGTAGTTCACATTGTAAACAGGAGTGTAGATCGAGTCGGTAAAGATAGTTCCTACCGGAGCCGACATACCCTGGCTGTTCTGCTGATAAAGCTGCTTGTTTTTTTCCTGAGATACATAGCCGCGGCCGTGGTCAAAGGTCAGCTCCATGTAGAAGCGAACATTGTTTTCTACGGTTGCGATATGGAAATCAGGGTTGAGAATCTCGATATCCGCGTCCTGCTTGATGTCACCTGCAGTAATGTCGCAGGCACCGGTCGTGTCGATGATGACAGTCTTCGGACCATCGGTGTGCAGCTTCGCGGTGATGCCCTTTACGTTCAGAACGATTTCCGGGACATCTTCCTTGACTCCCTGAATGGTTGTCATTTCATGAAGAACGCCGTCGATCTTGATATTGGTTACAGCAACTCCGGACAGAGAGCTGAGAAGAACTCTGCGCAGGGAGTTTCCGAGGGTGATCCCGTAACCTCTTTCCAGCGGCTCGATAATAAACTTACCGTTTCTACCGTCTTCGCTTAAGTTAATTGTCGCAATATTCGGCTTTTCAATTTCTATCATTAAATAATAACCCTCCGTTTAAAATCTTTGCCAAATCCACATCGTATAATTCTTACTGGAGAATATCGTTGATTTCTGCAAATCACATACTTGGAGCGCATAAACGTACACGC
>JAZQXA010000142.1:0-28042 GCA_045632605.1 Candidatus Flemingiibacterium sp.
CCATTTTTGGTCGGAATGACAGGATTTGAACCTGCGACATCCTGCTCCCAAAGCAGGCGCGCTACCAACTGCGCTACATCCCGTAAAGTTTGTCAACGCATTTGACTTAAATATTATATCATAACGGATTTAATTTGTCAATACATTTTTTTGAAGTTTTATTACTTGACGGTAAATATTTCGGGTATCCGAACAGCAGAAATTGAACGGATACCCATGATTTTTATAAGGCTTACTCTGAATCTGAATCGATGGCTTCAGTGCTGTCTGCTTCCGAATTTAATTCCTCTTCATCGTAATCACGATGAAGAAGTTTTGGCTCAATCTTTTTGCCGCATTCGGGACAGAAAGGATGCTCTAGGTCGATTTCTTTTCCGCAGGAATCGCAGATGATTTTTCCGCTGTTTTCAATCATTGTTGCTTTCAAATCAGAGATTATATTTTTATGCTCATTGATTTCCATCATTTGTGCAACGATTTGTGCTCGAACATCGGTGCCTTTTGTCTGCTCATAAAATAATTTTCCGAGCACGGTGAACATTGAGTCGAGTTTCTTCTGCTCGGATTTTATGAGCAGTGTAAGTTTAGCGGCTTCAGCCGCTTCTCCGGTCTTTTTTACTGCGGTTTTTGCGAGTGAACCTGCTTTTGCGGCAACGTCACCGGCGATAGTTTTGATATCCATAAATCAAATCTCAGCTTATAATAAAGCTGCCTTTCTGAAATTTATAATCAAAGCTTGGCTTTTTCGTTGGTCTTCGCCATAAATTTTTCAGCGGCTACAATGAAACGCTCATGTGTACCTCTGCCGATCATTCCTGCTTTGTCAAATATTTCAACCGAGAACACAAGTCTGCGGCGGTCGATTTCCGTAAGCTCACATTCGCATCTTACTTCCATGCCGAGTGGTGTTGCCGCAATATGCTCAATGTCAAGCTTGGTTCCGACGGTGGTTGAACCTTCTTCAAGCTCGTGTGCAACAGCTTCGGCACAAGCCCCCTCGAGCAGTGCGATCATTGCAGGGGTGGCATACACGGGAAGAAGTCCGCTTCCAAGTGCGGCGGCAGTATTCTTTTCACATACGGTTTCTGATTTTGTGTGTTTTATTCCGATTTCAAGCATGGTTATTACCGAGCTTTCATTATTTGAAAGCGTCCTTTCTCAGATGATATTTTTATTATAACACACAATAGAAATTACGTCAAGTCAACTTTTATATGGTGGAATGTAAATTTTATTCTATGTGATATATTACATTCCCATCAACATCCGTATCAGCGAGTATTGTCATTCCTTTTTTTACCGTTCCGTCGAGCATTGCGGCAGCAAATGTGTCTTCGATTTCTTTGCTTACCGTTCGCTTGAGGGGGCGTGCGCCGTATGCGCTGTCATAACCCTTTTCGCCGATTAATTTTATTATATTCTCTGAAAATTTCACCTCTATCCCAAGTGTTGAAATGCGTTTTGCAACCTCGGAAAGAAGCAACTCTGTAATTTTTTCTATATTCTCTGCGGTAAGCTTATTAAAAATAATTATCTCGTCAATACGGTTTAAAAATTCAGGCTTGAAAGTATCCTTTAAGCTCGCCATTACTGATGAATGAATATCTCTTTCGGTTTCGGTGACAAATCCGAGGGATTTTTTTCGTTCCACGAGATTTGCCGCTCCGACGTTTGATGTCATAATTATAATAGCATTTTTGAAATCGACACGTCTGCCTTGTGAATCGGTCAGTATTCCGTCCTCTAAAATCTGAAGAAGCAGACTCCATACATCGGGATGTGCCTTTTCAATTTCATCGAACAGTACCACCGAATAGGGCTTACGGCGAATCTTTTCAGTAAGCTGTCCCCCCTCACTGTAACCGACATATCCGGGCGGAGAACCGATGAGCTTGCTTGTCGAGTGTCTGTCGATAAACTCTGACATATCAACACGTATCATAGCGTTTTTGTCACCGAACATTACCTCGGCGAGAACACGGCAAAGCTCTGTCTTTCCAACTCCTGTCGGACCGAGGAAAATAAATGAGCCGATTGGTCTGTTCGGGTCTTTTAGTCCCACACGTCCTCGCTGTATAGCTCGTGCGACTGCTTCTGCCGCCTCATCCTGACCGATAACACGTGATTTTAATATATCGGCAAGATGTGTCAGACGTTCGCTTTCCTCCTCGGCGAGCTGTCTGACAGGAATACCGGTCCATGCACTAACTATATCGGCGACGTCGTTTCCACCTATTGACAGCTCCGCACCTACACGTGATGCGTGCCATTTTGCTTTTTTCTCCTCACAGTCAGCGAGAAGCGATTTTTCTTTGTCACGGATTGAAGCCGCCTTTTCAAAATCCTGCGCCTTGATTGCTTCCTCCTTGTCAGCACGCAGAGCTTTTATTTCTTCCTCTGCGTTTTTTAGTTCCTTCGGAGATGTGAAGCTCATTATTCGCGCATGAGATGCTGCTTCGTCAATTAAATCAATTGCTTTGTCAGGGAGATATCGGTCGCCGATATAGCGAACCGAAAGCGATACTGCAGCGTGAATGGCTTCATCGGTTATCTTCACTTTATGATGAGATTCATAGCGGTCACGCAGTCCGAAAAGAATCTCTGTTGCTTCCTCCGGTGTCGGCTCGCCGACTGTAACCGAGCCGAAACGCCGTTCAAGTGCCGCATCCTTTTCAATATATTTTCTGTATTCCGATATTGTCGTTGCACCGATAACCTGGATTTCACCTCTTGCCAAGGCCGGCTTCAGTATATTTGCGGCATCGACTGCACCTTCTGCCGCACCTGCACCGATAAGAGTATGAATTTCATCAATGAAAAGAATAATATCTGGACTTTTTTCAACCTCTGCCATGACCGCTTTCATGCGTTCTTCAAATTCTCCGCGGTATTTTGCCCCGGCCACCATTGATGCAAGGTCGAGTGATATTATGAGCTTGCCCTCAAGAGTTTCGGGGACAGCTCCTTCAACAATGCGTCTTGCAAGTCCTTCAACGACAGCGGTCTTTCCGACACCCGGCTCGCCTATAAGACATGGGTTATTTTTAGTGCGTCGAGAAAGAATCTGTATAACTCTCTCGGTTTCACTCTCACGTCCGATTATTGGGTCAAGTCGGTTTTCACGGGCAAGTGCTGTCAGGTCACGTCCGTGCTGTGCAAGAGTCGGGGTGTCATTAAGTGATTTGTGCTTTTTACCTTTTCCATCTTTTGCTTCACTGTCATTGAGCTCACCGAAAAAGCTTGCGATATCTGCACTTATGTCTTTTGGCGAAACGCCGAGGGAATTCAGTATTCCGGATGCGGCACAGTCGGGCTCGGCGCAGAGTGCGAGAAGTAGATGCTCTGTTCCTATATATGTTCCGCCGAAACGCATTGCCTGGTATGCGCTCATTTCAATAATACGCTTTGTTCTCGGTGTCAGCGCATCGGGAGTGATTCGTGTACGTTCGCCTATTCCGATTCGCTCGGTAATTGTCGCCTTGACATTCTCGAATATAACTCCCCTTGAATCAAGCAGTCTTGCGGCAACGCTGTCACTTTCGCTGGTTAGGGCAAGCAGGAGATGTTCACTTCCGATATATGTGTGTCCCAGCTCGGAAGCGAGGTAGAGCGATTTATTAAGCACATTTGTGGCTTTTGCGGTGAATTTATTTGACATTTCAGTTTTTGCTCCTTTTCGTGGTTTCAGTTTATATTGTACACCGAATTACACTTTATTTACGTCGTTTTGTGTCGTGCGGCGTGACTTTTTTATATTTACGATTGACGAATACGGGTTTGTATGTTACAATATATGGTGAAGTAATGATTACCGATTATATACGAAAGGACGCTCATGCTTTTTGAGCACAGTTTGATATGAAGATATTACTCACACATATGTGGATGGTCATCGGAGGAGCTGAAACGCACGTTGCTGAACTTTCAAAAGGACTTGTTTCACTCGGACACGATGTTACAGTTGCCTCCGGCGGCGGCGTATTTGTCGAGGAGCTTACAAAAGCTGGGGTGAAGCATTTTACAGTTCCGCTTCATACAAAAAATCCGTTCGCAATGATGAACAGCTACCGGAAGCTGAAAAAGCTCATCAAAAAGGAAAAATTTGATATCGTTCATGCACATTCGCGTATACCGGCGTTTATCTGCGGTGCGCTGTCACGCAGAATGGGTTTCCGTTTCGTAACCTCCACTCACGCTGTATTTAAGGTTAATCCCCTGCTGGAAAGAATTTCCGACTGGGGTGAGCGTACGTTTGCCGTTTCAAGCGATATTAAACAGTATCTTATCGACAATTACGGAGTGCCGTCAGACCTTATAAGCCTGACGATAAACGGTATAGATACCGAACGCTTCTCCAAAAACGCGGACAGCGCAGGGTTTATTAACGAGCTTAATCTTAAAAAGGATTCTTTCCGGGTCGTTTATGTCAGCCGAATTGACAGAGAAACCGCTTTGCCGGGCTTTCTCCTATGCGAAGCGGCAGAGAAGATTTTCGGTGAAATTCCGAATCTCGAAATAGTTATCGTCGGCGGAGGTACTGCTTACGATGACCTTCTCGGTCTTGCTGATAAAACCAATTCAAAGCTTGGGCGCAATATTATTCGCTTGACGGGACCGCGTACGGATATTGCCTCAGTTCTTGCATCGGCTGACGTTTTTGTCGGAGTTTCACGCGCCGCACTTGAGGCAATGAGTGAAGAAAAGCCAATTGTTCTTGCCGGGCAGGAGGGATATATCGGCGTTCTCGATGAATCGGTAATGCCGCTTGCAAAGCTTACGAACTTTACCTGCCGAGGCGAAAAATTGCCCGTGGCAGAGAATATTGCAAATGATATACTTAAAGTTTACCGCATGACTGCCGGAGAGCGTTCTGCTCTCGGCTTGCTCGGCCGCTCGGTTGTTCTGTCATCATATTCGGTTTCGAAAATGGTTTCCGACCATGTTACGGTTTATAATGCGCTTGCGCCGTACTGCCGGTACAAGCATTCAGACATTATAATAAGCGGATATTACGGCTTCAACAACATCGGTGATGATTCGCTTCTCGTTTCGATAATTTCCGGAATAAGGGAGCGTTTGCCGGAAGCGAAAATTACTGTTCTTTCAAAACGTCCACGCCATGTTTCGAAAATGACGGGGGTTCGCACGGTCAACCGTTTCAATATTCCCGGCGTAATTTGCGAAATGCGTCGTGCCAAGCTGCTTATCTCCGGCGGCGGAAGCCTTCTGCAGGACGGAACGAGCAGGAAGAGCCTTTACTATTATGTTTATATAATGCGTCTTGCTAAAAAAATGGGGCTTAAGCTGATGATATATGCAAACGGTCTTGGACCGCTTGGATCCCCATCGAGCAGACGTTCCGCCGCTGACATTATGTCAGAAGCGGATTATATCAGCTTCCGTGAGGGAGATTCGCTTTCTCTTGCACGTGAAATTGGTGTCAGCGGCGAAATGAAGGTTACTGCTGACCCGGCATTTTTACTTGATTCTGCGCCGGATTTGTGGGTGGACCATATTATCGGACGTGAGAAGATAGACAGAAAGTATTTCCTTGTTTCAATAAAGGACGGAAATACCTTTGACGGTGCGGACACTGACAAAAATACGCTTTCGGTTTTTGCTGGTGATATCCGAAAAATTTCGGAGAAATATTCGCTTATGCCGCTGTTTTTGCCTATGTTCCCGGACCGTGATACGGCGATAACCGAGCAGCTCGCCTATGAAGTTGGATTCGGAAAAGTTCTCAAGGGACTTACTGCCGCAGAACTTTGCGGACTATTAAAACGTGCGGAATTTGTTGTAGGAACACGTTTGCATACGCTGATTTTTGCCGCATCCGTCGGTGTGCCGATGATAGGTATTTCGTACGACCCAAAAATTGATGCATTCCTCGAGTATATCGGTGAGCGTGAGCATATGCTCGATATACGCTCAATATCTGAAAATCAGCTCTGTACGGCTGTTGAAGCAGTTATAACCGATTCCGATAAAATTCGTGAGCGGCTTTCGCAAAGGGCGTGCGAGCTTCGTAAAATTGCGGAAATCGACTCGGATGCTGTAAGTGCTTTTCTCACATCGGAGGACGGCATATGATTAAAATAATGTTCGTTTGCCACGGTAATATCTGCCGTTCACCCATGGCGGAATTTATCTTAAGAAAAATGATTGAGGAAAATGGGATTAATGATGTAAGCGTTTCATCGAGTGCCACAAGCACCGAGGAAATCTGGAACGGTGTCGGAAATCCCGTTTATCCGCCGGCGAAAGCCGAGCTTGCCGCACATGGTATTGACTGTTCGGGAAAACGCGCTGTTCAGCTCACAAAAAGTGACTGTCAAAAATATGACTTATTTATTGGAATGGACAGTGCCAATATACGGAATATGTATCGTATTTTAGGCGGAGATGCTGACTGCAGGATTCGCAAACTGATGGATTACACGAGCCGCAAAGGCGATGTTGCCGACCCGTGGTATACGGGAAATTTTGATGTTACATACCGTGATATTCATGACGGATGTATGGCAATTATCGAACGTATATTAAATGGTGAAGCGCTGTAAAGATTAAGGGAAATTATAATGCGATTTTATCCCGAATATTCACCGAGATTGTGACAGATGGGAAATTTCCCCTCTGTTGCTGACATGAATTGTGTTTATGTTTTCTCAAAAATTAATATACCCCTTGACAAATCGCCCTTGATGAGGTATTATAGTTACAGATGCTTTGCTTTTTTGGAGGGTTTTGAGATATGTTTTTTCAGCCGGTAAATTTAAACGACGATGCGTATGAATTTCGTACCACTCAGACGTGTATATTTCCCAAACACTGGCACGCCGATATTGAAATTCTTTATTGCATGAGAGGTAGCTTTTCTGTTTCTGTCGGAAATGAACAGTATGTACTTAAAACGAATGATATTATCTTCATTGGCAGCGGCGAGGTCCATGATCTGTGTGATCCAATTGATGAGACAAAAGCGGCTGTTGTGCGTCTTGGCTCGCTTTTCTGCGGTAAAAACGTATTTAATGAAATGTTAAAGCGCCGTGTTGAAACCCCGATAATCGAAAATGATCCTGATGTGAATGCCGAAATGCAAAATATAATTGCGCTTCATACAAATAAAAAAACATATATAGACGAACTCGAAATTCAAGGTAGACTTTATGTGCTGCTGACGCTTCTTTTAAGAAAGATAAAAATGACAAAGCATATTTCTGAAGATCACCAGGCTCGTTTGAAAATGATGATGAAAATTCAGAAAGCACTTGATATTGTTGCCGCGCAGTATAATGAAAAAATAAGTCTTGATGATGTTGCTTATGCTTCGGGTTACGAGCGGGGCTCATTCTGCCGTATATTCAAAAATGCGACAGGATGTACATTCCATAAATATCTCAACGACTACAGAATTAAAAAAGCCATGATTATGCTTGAGGACAACCACTACAGTATGGCAGAGATTGCAGAGCAGATCGGCTTTTCCCAACAGAAAAAGTTTTCTAAAATATTCAAGGAAAGTGTCGGTGTAACTCCAACACAGTACCGTAAGATGTATCTGACAGGTAATGTGGATACGTTTACCGATTCAGAAAAAATACTTATGAAATAACAAAATCCCACGGTTTTTTGAACCGTGGGATTCACTATTTTATATCAGTTGATTTCGAGAAAATCTCTGTCCGGGAGCTCGGGGAAAGTGAGGCACTGTTCTCTCTGATACCAGAAGCTGACTGAGGATATATCATCCTGCAGAGGGAGATATCTTCCGTCTTTTCTCCAGCCGAGAGCCTGCATTGTAACCTTGATATCCTTGTGGAAATAGATAGGGTCGGTTATGTGCCAACGGTAAAGCGAGAAGCGTGTGTTTGCCTGATAGAGTCCGTCGGGACGGATAACCTTTGGCATACCGGAATAAGGAGTTGTAAACTCACGGTACTTTCCCTGGTAGTCGAAGTTATATGCGCCGCAGAAATAGTCTTCGGTGCCAGTGCCGCAAATGGTCGGGAAATCAGTATCACCGTCGAGATAGAATTTTATTTCGCCCTCGCCCCACCAGTCGTTGTTGTTTACGCCCCAGAACATATATGTTCCGACATACTGACCGTCGCCGTGTACATTGTCGAGCAGAGTGTGAACCTCCTTATAGGGCAGGGGATTTGAACGTCTGAACTGTGCATGAAAATAACAGCAGTTTTCGGGGAGCTTGCAACGAACATAGTCGATTTGATAATAGAGGATGACCATTTCACTGTGAAGATTTTCGACTGTCATTCTGCAGTTTTTGTAGAACGGCATTTCCCAGTAGCAGTTGTTTGCTCTGGAAGGATTTACGCATACTGCGAGCGAAGAAATTTGTGCATAGTTACGATGATCGGCGTTTGCAAAAAAGTCGTGAAGCGGAACCTCAATGCTTGGCTTTTCGCATCCGTCCCAGTAAACGCGAAGGACAAGACGGCGGTTGATGGGGGAATTGTCCGTCATCCAAATGTGTTTGATTATGCCCTGGTCGTTGATGTTGCAAAGCTCGAAAACTTCACCGGGAGCAATTCCGACAGCAGGGGAAACCTTCCAGCCCTGACCGAGATCTCTTGCCGCCGCAGCATTACTGCCATCTGTTGCCATGCCGCCCTTACCTTTTTCGCCGGTAAAGTTTTCGGCGCAGATTGAACGGGTTTCGTAATCGGTTAATGAATAAAGTCCGGATAATCCGTTAAAAAAGCTATTCACTTATTGACACCTCCATATAGTTGTGATATAATTATACAGTAGAATTCGGCACTTTTGAATAGCAATTGTTGACATATATTTATCAATTATTGTGAGGTAAGCATGAATAAGAACATTTTATGCCCGTATGTGAGGTTAGCAACATATTCGACACTGAATGTACCGTACATAATCAAGGAGCGTTCGATTTTCGACTATGAGCTAATTTTTGTCCAGAGTGGCGGATGTATTATTAACATTGACGGTGAAGACTATGACGTAAAGAAAAATGATGTGGTATTTCTGCCGCCGAGGGTTCATCATTCGTTTCATGTAACTCGCGAAAATTTCGTTCAGCCTCATATACATTTCGATGCGGTATACACCGAAAAAAGCTGTGAAACTCCCGTATCGTTCAAAAAAGACAGCAATATGAACGAATATGAGAAAACGCTTTTTCAGCCGGATGTTTTTAGGGGTGTTGAAATTCCGTATGTTTTTACGCCGAAAAATCCGACAGAGTTCTGCAAAATATTTTTTACGATAATAGATTTGTATACTACCGGTGATCGTGGACTTTTGCTTAAATCAAATATGCTTTTGCTTCTTAATGAAGTTATCACGCAGTTTGAAAACGAAACTGCTGTCGAATCATATATTCGAGACGGACGTGTTTCGGCGATAAAAGAATATATTGATGCAAACTTTATGCACGTTATCACACTTGACGGACTTGCGGAACAGTTTTCAATCAATAAGTTCACTATGCTTCGAAGATTTAAGGCATCGTACGGCAACAGTATAATCAGCTACTATAACAATCTGCGCTGTGAAAACGCAAAACGTAAGCTTACATCAACTGCTTTGCCTATCAAAGAAATTGGCGCATCGCTATCATTTTCAGACGAATATACGTTCAGCCGTTTCTTTAAATCGATGACCGGAGTGTCCCCGCTTAATTTCAGAAAAAAGCAAAAAAAGAATACAAAAACGGTATCGGAATTATAACCGATACCGTTTAATTTTTATATTACGAAATTTCCGTTTTCAAATACCTTGACTTCGCTTCCGTCAGCCTTTATTCCGATGATTTCCATGTCGGCTGTGCCTATCATGAAGTCAACGTGGTTTGCACTGCGGTTTCCGCCTCGTGCCAAAAGCTCGTCTTCCGAAAGCTTTTCGCCGCCTTTCATCGTGTCGGGATAACATTCTCCGAGTGCTAAATGGCAGGAAGCATTTTCATCGAACAGGGTGTTGTAGAAGAGAATTCCGAGGTTCGATATCGGTGAGTCGTAGGGAATAAGCGCAACTTCGCCGAGTCTGCGTGAACCCTCGTCGGTGTCAAGGAGTCTGTCGAGCGCACGAAGCCCAGATTCTGCACCGTGGGAAACAACCTTTCCATCCTTAAATTCGAGCCAGAACTTGTCGATAAGCTCGCCCTGATAGGACAGCGGCATCGCGGAATAAACCTTTCCGTCAGCCTTTCTGCAATCGGGCATTGTGAAAATTTCCTCGGTCGGCATATTCGGAAAATAGCTTACTTTAGCTTTGCACTTTTCAGAGCCGCCCTTCCATATATGTCCCTCAGCGAGTCCGACGGTGAAGTTTGTACCGAGTGAGTTTTTATAGCGAAGTGCAGTGAATCTTTCGGTATTGAGCACCTTCGCGCGGCGTTTGAGCATTCTGTCATGTTTTTTCCATTTCTTGACGGGGTCACCGCGTCCTATGCGTACCGACTTGAAAATTGCCGCCCACAGCTTTTTGACAGCGTTTGCAGGTGTGTCGTTCGGGAAAACCTTTGTTGCCCATGCTTCATTCGGATATGCAGCGATTGTCCAGCGAAGTCCGCCCTCATCCATAACCTTGTAAAATTCCTTGAATGCTTTGCGTCCGGCAAGTGTGCTTGCACGGAGCTTCTCGCTGTCAGCACCGGCAAAAATGTCGGGGTCTTCTGCGATTATTGCGATGGTTACGCATCCCTCGCGTGCATAGTAGTTGCGCGATTCAGCTCTCCATTCGGGAATCTCGCGGAAGCGTTCTATGTCAGCGTAGTCAAGACGTGTTCTCGCTGAACGCTGGTCTTCCCAGTTCATGATAACGTCCTTTGCTCCCAGCTTGAAGCATTCCTCCTGAACCATACGTCCGAGCTCTGCCGCTTCGAGAGCACAGCGGAGCAATACATATCTGTCAGGCGTTACAGCCGCACCCATTGCGGCGATTATGCGAGCGTACTCGCGAAGATTTTCATTGAATCCCATTTTAATTACCTCGTTTATATTTCCATTAATTCAAGAAGTGCTTCGGCGTATATGCGCACGGCTGTATCAACTTCTTTGACTGTGGTATATTCGTTCTTCTGATGTGCCGTTTCTGGCATTCCGGGCATTGCCGGACCGAACGATACAATGTTTGGCATTGCACGGGCATATGTGCCGCCGCCCATAGAAAATGGCTCTGCATTATCGCCGGTGACACGGTTGTAGATGCTGCAAAGTGTCTTTACAAATGCGCCGTTCTTGTCGATAAACACCGGAGCTTTGTGCTCACACGGATTTACGCTTACGCCATACTGTGCACAGTTTGCGCGAAGCATTGTCAGTATTGCATCATAATTTTTGCTTACGGGATAACGGATATCAATTGTCATAACGATATCATCACCGCGCACCTCGATAACTCCGAGGTTGAGAGTTAGCTCACCGCTGTCGGAGTCGTCCATGTTTATGCCGAGTCCCGCACCGTCGCAGTCAGCGTCAAATTTCTTGCAGATAAACTGCGAGAGCTTGCAGGGAGCGGCTTCGTCAACCTTTTTCATGCAATTGATAATTGCATTTTCACCTTTTGCCGGTGTGCTTCCGTGAACGGAAACTCCGTCTGCGGTATATGTGCTGCCGCCGACTGTACATTCGCAGTGGTCGGGAACCATATTATGAGCATTACCTCCACAAACGGAATCCATACCTGCTTCGGATTTCGGCATGGTAAGCTCAAAGATTGCGATGCCTTTCTCTGCATAGCCGACGGGGAAGGATGCATCGGGAGTGAAGCCGAAGGTCGGAAGCTCCTCGTTTGCCTTGTAGTATTCCATGTCCACCCATTCACCGCGTTCTTCGGTAAGACCGAAAATGATACGCACACGGCGGTTAAGGGGGGCACCCGAATTTGCGAGTACACGCATTGCGTAAATGCACATCATTGCCGGGCCTTTGTCGTCGGTGACACCGCGGCCGTAAAGACGGTCTTCACCGTCAACTGTTGCGCGTGTAAGCTCGAAAGCCGGATAATCCCAGCCTGCTCCCTCGGGAACGACGTCGAGATGTGCGAGTATGCCTATCATTTCGTCGCCCTCACCGATTTCTGCCCATCCGAGCATATTGGAGCATTTTTTTGTGCGGAAGCCGAACGATTCGCACAGCTTTAATGTATAGTCGAGCGCGTCTGCGCAGGCTTTACCGAACGGGTATTCAGCATTGCCGTCTACAGCAACGCTCGGAATGCGTATAAGACCGTCGAGGTCAGTGTAAAATTTTTCAATCATGATTAAAATCTCCTTTTCGGTTTATGCTTTGTCGCTACCGTCGGCGATTCCCCCGACGATACGGCTGTCTTTATCAAAATCAAGTATAGTCGAGAGTATGTAATTTGATACATACATTCCCTTATCGGTGAAAAAGTAGCGGTCACCGTTATAGCCCATAAAGCCGTTGTCGATGTATATTTGCAGCTTCCTGCCGTATACTCCGTCGAAATTGATTCCGAAACGTGCTTCAAACTCTGCGGCGGAAATTCCGTCTTTAAGGCGCAGGCGAAGCATGATATATTCGCCGATACGCTCAGGTGGGGTGAGCTGATAGAATTCTTCAATAGGCTGTGCATTTTTTAGCTGTGACTCGGTGATACCGCTGCCATCACTGCCCATCATGCCGCCGTGTGAAATGTCCGCTTCCATAGAATCGATAAAGAGCATTAAATCTCTCTTTGTCGAGAAGCGCATATTTGAAAAATATGAATGTGCGGCGCATCCGAAGCCGAGATATTCGTCACAGTTCCAGTATTTAAGATTGTGTCGGCACTCGTAACCCGGACGGGCGAAGTTAGATATTTCGTAATGACGGAAGCCGGTTACGTTAAGATATTTGATACAGTCGAGATACATATCTGCTTCGGTGTCCTCGTCGGGAAGTATCAGCGTATCACGCATACGTGCAAACGGTGTGCCGTCTTCGATTTTAAGGCCGTATACCGAGATATGCTCGGGACTAAATCCGGTTACAAAGTTTAACGTATTGGAAAAGCTTTCCGCAGTTTGGAGCGGTATGCCGTACATTATATCAACATTGATATTGTCAAAGCCTGCCTTGCGTGCGGCAGTGAAGCTTGCTTCAAAATCGCTTGCCGAATGTATACGCGACAGCGCCGTAAGCTCATCTGCGTTGGCACTCTGGAGTCCAAGACTCAGGCGGTTTACTCCGAGCTTGCGATATTTGGTCAGTGCTGCAAGGCTTACTGTTGCCGGATTGGCTTCCATTGTAAATTCAACGTCTTTTGAAAGATTAAAATTGCGTGCAATGCTCTCAATAAGCTCGCACATCGTTTTTACAGGCAGTACAGTCGGTGTACCTCCGCCAATGAATACGCTGTCAACCGTATATCCTCTTGCCGCTGCCGAATAATCCTCAATCTGAAGACGAAGTGCATCTACATAACGCTGCATCAAATCGTCGCCTGCATTCGACTGCGAATAAAAATCGCAGTATGCACATTTTGAGTGGCAAAAGGGAATATGAACATAAAGTCCGAGTTTTTTCTTTTGCATAAAAATCACTGTTCCTCTCTAAAGGAGAAATTTTATTTTCGCTTTTAATCCTCGTCACCGAGCTTGAGTACAGCCATGAATGCCTCCGGCGAAACCTCAACCGAGCCGAGCTGGCGCATCTTCTTTTTACCCTCTTTTTGCTTTTCGAGAAGCTTCTTTTTACGGGTGATATCACCGCCGTAGCATTTGGCGAGTACATCTTTACGCATCGCCTTTACAGTTTCACGTGCGATTACCTTGCCGCCGATTGCAGCCTGAATCGGAACTTCAAAGAGCTGACGCGGAATATTGTCCTTGAGCTTTTCGCAGATACGGCGTGCACGGGCATATGCCTTTTCTTCGTGTACTATGAACGAAAGTGCATCGACGATATCGCCGTTTAAGAGAATATCAAGCTTAACGAGCTTCGAGGGGACATACTGCGAAAGCTCATAATCGAGCGAGGCATATCCCTTTGAACGCGATTTGAGTGCATCAAAGAAGTCATAAATTATTTCGTTGAGCGGAAGATTATAATGAAGCTCCGCACGGTCGGTGTCGATGTAGGTCATATTGATGAATTCGCCGCGTCTGTCCTGACAAAGCTCCATAAGACCGCCGACATATTCGGGCGGTGTGATTATCGAAGCCTTTACCATAGGCTCGTATGCCGTTTCGATTTCGTCGGGATTCGGATAGTTCGACGGGTTGTCGATTCGTATCTGTTCGCCGCTCTTTAAGTCGAGGTTATAAATAACGCTCGGCGCAGTGGTGATGAGGTCAAGATTAAACTCTCTTTCAAGTCGTTCTTCGATAATTTCCATGTGCAGCAGTCCCAAAAATCCGCATCGGAAACCGAAACCGAGTGCAGCCGAGGTTTCTGCTTCAAAAGTGAGTGCGGCATCGTTGAGCTGGAGCTTTTCGAGTGCATCCTTGAGGTCGCCGTAACGTGCGCCGTCGGCAGGGTATATACCTGCGAAAACCATCGGACGGACTTCCTTAAATCCAGGAAGCGGCTCTGCGGCAGGATTGTTTGCAAGAGTTACAGTATCACCGACACGTGTGTCACCGACGGATTTTATGCTTGCAGTCAAATAGCCAACATCGCCGGCGGAGAGAAATTCTCCCGATTTGAGTCCGAAGGCATCAAGATATCCGACATCAACAATGTCAAATTCAGCGCCGGTGCTCATTAATTTTATGCGGTCACCGGCACGAAGTGTACCCTCCATAACTCGGATGTTTACAACAACGCCGAGATAGCTGTCATAATATGAGTCAAAAATAAGGCAGCGAAGCGGCGCATTTTCATCACCGTCGGGGCAGGGTATATCGGAAATTATTTTATCAAGCACTTGGTCGATATTAAGTCCGACCTTTGCCGAAACAGCCGGACAGCCGTCGGCAGGAATGCCGATGATATCCTCAATTTCGCCGCGAACCTTTTCGACGTCTGCGGACGGCAGGTCGATTTTGTTTATTACAGGAACGATTTCGAGATTATTGTCGATTGCGAGATATGCATTTGCGAGAGTCTGCGCTTCAACGCCCTGGGTTGAGTCAACGATAAGCAGTGCACCCTCGCAAGCGTTGAGTGAACGGGATACCTCATAACCGAAGTCAACATGGCCGGGAGTGTCAATGAGATTAAGTGTGTAATCTACACCGTCTGGAGCATGATAATCGAGCTTTACCGCACGAGCTTTTATGGTTATACCGCGCTCACGCTCGAGGTCCATATTGTCGAGAAGCTGTGCTTCCATATCACGTGTTGCGACTGTGCGTGTATATTCAAGTATGCGGTCGGCAAGCGTTGACTTACCGTGGTCGATATGTGCGATTATTGAAAAATTACGAATCTTTTTCTGTCTTTCGGTTGGCATTGCAGTTTTTGCTTTTTCGGAGAAAAAAGCTTCCTTTCTCGCCTTATTTGGCGCGGTTTGATGCAAAATCAGTCTTGTTTTGTAAAATATTTTACCGGATCAACGGCTGTATTGTTTTCGTACACGTTGAGATTAAGATGAGCACCGGTGGTGTAGCCGGACGTTCCGACATTTGCGATAACCTGACCGCGTGTTACCTTATCTCCGACATTTACACGGTAACGGGAAAGATGCGAATAAAATGATGCGATTCCGCCGCCGTGGCTTATGGTAATGTAATATCCGTCAGCATAATTTTGTGAGCATTCGATAACAGTTCCGTCATTAACGGCATATATCTCGGTACCGTACGGTGCCGGAATGTCAATTCCGCGGTGGAACTGCGGTTTACCCGTTACGGGATGAATACGGTTTCCGAATCCGCTTGATATTTTCATATAAGCTGTCGGAAGCGGCCAAAGAAATTCACCGCCGACATAGCTCATATTTGAGGTTTTAGCAAGGCTCGCCAAAAGCTCCTCACGCTGTTTGTTGTATTCTTCCTCAATGGCGGTAATTCTCTCAAGGTCCTTTTCAGCTGTTGCAATTTTATTCTCGCTTGAAGCCACCAATTTTTTTGCGGTGGCAAGGTCTGATTCAAGCTCGGTTTTACGAAGTCCGAGATTCTTAATTTGAGTGTCAAGTGCCGCTTTTGAAGCTGTGAGCTCTGTTTTAAGTCCCTCGAGATATTCGATGCTGCTGTTATATGTTTCAAGCAAATCCTTGTCATATTCGAGCATACAAACAAAACGGTCAATCTGTGTAAACAGCTCGGTAAGCCCGTCTGCTTCAAATAATAACGAAAGGAAATCGACATTGCCGTCCTCGTGTTTGGCACGAATTCGTTCACGAACGACATTATACGCCGAATTGAGCTTTTCCGTTTCAGCGGCAATTTCGCTGTTCTTTTGCTCGATTTGCTTGTTGTAGCCGTCAATCAGCGCAACCGTTGCTTCTATTTCGATGTCGAGAGCCAATATTTTATTATCAATAGCTTGCTTTTTTGCTAGGGCATCGGCGTATCCCGTTTCAGCGTTTGTGAGGGCTTTTTCGGCGGCTTCACGCGAGGCGATTGCCGCGGCGAGCTTGTCTTCGAGTGCACTAAGTGACGAAGACGTACCGGCAGAAAAAACGGTACTTCCCGAAACGAGTAAGACCGACATTATAGCCGCAAAAAACAGGCAGAAAAATTTCTTTGACAATATGATTCCTACCTTATAAACATAATTATACCATTATATTATAACGCATATTCGACCTTTTGTCAAGTATTTGAGGTTCGGAATGGCGATTTTACAGTGTTAAAATTTTGAAAAAAACACGTAAAATATATGGACAACATCAAAAATATATGATATAATATTTTCGATGATTTATAGGCATAATAAAAACATCTTTGAAAGGACTTTGAAAATGATAACACAGCTTAAAGAAATACACCGTAAGTCTGCATTTATATGCGATATGGACGGTGTTATATATCACGGAAACCGTTTGCTTCCGGGAGTTCCCGAGTTTGTAAAGTGGCTTTCTGACAATAATAAAGACTTCCTCTTTCTCACCAATTCGAGTGAGCGTGCTCCGCGTGAGCTTGCTCAGAAGCTCGGCAGAATGGGTCTTGATATTTCTGAAGAACATTTTTACACGAGCGCACTTGCAACCGCATCGTTCCTTGAATCGCAGTGCCCAGGCGGAAGCGTTTATGTAATCGGTGAGCCGGGACTTGTAAATGCGCTTTATGATGTGGGATTTTCAATGAATGACTACAATCCCGACTATGTTGTTTTCGGTGAAACACGTTCGCTTTCTTATGAAAAAATTGAGCGTGCGGTTGACCTTGTTTTAAAGGGCGCAAAGCTTATCGGCACAAATCCGGACGTAACCGCTCCCGGTGAACGTGGAATAATTCCCGCTTGCTCGGCACTTATTTCGCCTATCGAGCTTGCAACGGGAAGAAAAGCATATTATGTCGGCAAGCCGAATCCTCTCATGATGCGTCATGCACTCAAAAAGCTCGGTGCTGACCGTACAGAAGCGGCGATTATCGGTGACCGTATGGACACGGACATTATCGCCGGTATTGAATCGGAGCTTGATACGGTTCTTGTGCTGTCGGGTGTAACCAGCCTTGAAACGCTTCAGAATTTCCCTTACCGTCCGAGATATATTTTGAACGGTGTTGGTGACATAGCTAAAAACGAAGTTACAATCGATGAATAAAAAGTTTACGGTGCTTCCTCAGCTTGAGAAAGCACCGTTTTTTTATTTGTTTTTCGATGTGCGTTTGTAGACTGCGAGGGCGAGAATTACTCCACAAACTCCCGATATAAATTTTGCTGCAAGCATGGGAGCTATATATGTGTCATCAAATGCAAGTGTGAATGCCAAATGGTCACCGAGCAGACAGCCTGCCGGAACGACAAATGCCGCAGTCAGCACGATTCCTTTTCTATCCATTTCGTTCATAAGCTCGAAAACCGGAGGTGCGGTTACGATAATCGACAAGAAGCCTGCCGAGGCGGTATTACCGACACCCATTTTCTTTGAAAGCAGTGCGAGCGGCTTTTTGAATACACGCGATGCGATGTACGTCAGAGGAAAGGCACCGGCAAGTATGACTGAAATGTTGACGCATATCATTGCGCTTTCTTCAAACGATGCAAGTCCGGGAATCAAAGTTTTGCCTGCAAGATAGTTTACGACCCCGAGCATAAGACCGACCACAACGGCGATTTGAAGGATAACTCCGAATACGGAAAAAATTTTAACACAGATCTTGGGGCAGAACAAAAGTCCAAGAACGATTATTGCTGCGAAAATAATAAGCGGCAGGAGATTCAAAAGCAGTTCCGCAAGCGGAATTTTGCAGAGAAGTCCGCCGAAAAAGCACCCTATCGGAATTACTGCAGTACCGCAGAGCAGTCCGAGGAAAAGCTCATTGTGAAATTCTTTTTTTACAACTCCAATAGAAAATGGAATATAAAACGAAATCAGACCGCCCATCATAGATGAAACGACGTATGCATTAAAGCCGCCTACAGCAGCGTCCTTTGCAACACCGAGAGAGAGCGGAGCCCCACCCATGTCGTTAGCGAAAAGCGAGGCGGTTATGATTGACGGGTCAATGCGGAGAGTTTTATGAATCACATCAAAAAACGGATTAAGCAGCGTTGAGATAAGCGGCGAAATTACAAGTATACCGATCATGGCAAGGCAGAGTGTTCCGAGCAGCTGAAAGCCTCGCTCAAATTCTTTTCCGAGCCCGAATTTGTTTCCTATTATGTAGTCGAATGCGCCGATTACGGCGAAGATGAGCATTATTAATGTAAGTGCGTTCATTGTGTTTAAAAGTGACCTTTCTTAAATAATTTTATATTCGAAAATAACACTGCTTCTTTTTTCGGGAAGGCTTATTGTAAGCTGACTGCTGTTTTCGAATATCTGTTTAGTATCGTGTGGGATAACGGTATCGTGTATTTCGGCATCACCGTTAAAACATTTTAACATTATAATTAATTATACCATACTTTTTTTCAAAGTCAAGAGCTTTTTATCCATATTTCTGTAATAAAATCCGATTCTCTGAAATACAATGTTAGCGTACAAATAAAAAACGGAGGACAGAACAATGACGGAAGCATATTACACAGAGGGAACATTGCTTGACACCGAGAAAAACCGCGAGTATATATCGAGTATTGAGGGGCTTGAACGTGCGATGCGTGAGGGGCGGATACTCGAGGCGGTTGCAGTACGTGCACAAGGAGCGGAGAGCTTAACTGTTGAGCTTGGAGAGCTTCACGGTACTATTGAAAAAAACGAGGTTCAGCTGACAAACGGCGATGCGGTAAAGGATATTGCGGTTATAACGAGGGTAGGGAAGCCGGTTTCGTTCAAGGTTATGAATATTGAGCGCAGACGTGTCGGCGACCCGATAATAACACTCTCACGCCGTGCGGCACAGCTTGAATGTGCAATGAATTATCTCGCCCGACTTCTGCCGGGAGATGTTATTGAAGCAAAGGTTACACATCTTGAGCATTTTGGCGCATTTGTTGACATCGGATGCGGAATCGTTTCACTTCTGACCATAGACAGTATGTCTGTGTCAAGGATAACACATCCGGCGGACAGACTGTCGGTTGGTTCGCAGATAAGCGTGGTGGTACGGTCTGTAGAAAAAGATGAATCGGGACTTCCGACAAGACTGTTTGTGACGCGGAGAGAACTGCTTGGCACTTGGGAAGAAAATGCGGCACTTTTTTCAGTCGGTCAGACTGTTACGGGAATTGTGCGGAGCGTTGAGCCGTACGGAATCTTTGTCGAGCTGACACCTAATTTAGCCGGACTTGCGGAATACCGTGACGATGTAGCTGTCGGACAGACGGCGGCAGTCTACATAAAAAATATCATTCCCGAACGGATGAAAGTGAAGCTTGTTATAATCGATGCCAAACGCAGTATCGCTCCGCAAAACGGCAAAGACTGCATAATTTACAGCGATGAGCGGCATATTACACACTGGCGATATTCTCCGGCGGAGTGTGAAAGAGTGGTCGAAACGGTGTTTGACTGATAAAAACAAAAAAATAGCAAAAACCTCTTGCAATTTGATAGAAAATAGTGTATAATAATACCAAGAAATAAATGCAGGAGGAAAACTATGAACTCTAATCTTATCATTACAATCGGACGTCAGTACGGCAGTGCCGGACGACATATCGGCGAAGAACTGGCACAAAAGCTCGGAATCAAGTTTTATAATAACGATTTAATCAAGCTCGCTGCTGAAAAAAGCGGAATGGCTCATCATGTTCTCGGCGATGCTGACGAAAAGGCGACGAACAGTCTTCTTTACACTCTCGCAATGGGTAGCTCGTTCTGGGGCGGAAATTCCGGAGTGGCATTTGATATGCCGATAAACGATAAGTTGTTCATAACCCAGTCCGATATTATAAAAGAACTTGCAAACGAAGGACCTGCGGTGTTTATTGGAAGATGTGCCGACTATGTTCTTCGCGACTGCCCGAATCTCATAAAGGTGTTTATCTACGCGCCGCTTGATTTTCGCTGTGAGCACATTGCGGAGCTTCACGATGTAAAACCGGAAAAGGCGAAGGATATTATCATTAAGACCGACAAGCGCCGTGCAAATTACTACAACTATTACACCGGACAAAAATGGGGTAAGCTTGAGAATTTCGACCTCGCAATCGACTCCTCAAGACTCGGAATCGAAGCTACAGCGGAGATGCTCTATCAGTATGTTGAGTTTTATAAAAAGAACAATATGAAATAACTTAACACGCTCTGCATTTTTCGTGCAGAGCGTTTGTTTTGGCTTTTTGTATTTTTAAATCTGGCTGAGACAGATGATATGTTACAAAAGATATAAAATCTCATCCAAGTCTTTTTGTTCTGTTGCAAATGTAGTAATCAATCTGACCAGCTTTTTTTCCTCATCCCAGTATGATAAATCATATTTTGCGTTTACCGATTTCATTTGTTCATCCTTCAGAATACAAAAAACTGCGTTTGTATCTACCGGGTAGTAAATTTCTACCTTTTTTTCGGATAGTCCTTTTTCCAAATATTTGGCGCATGAGTTGGCATACTCTGCCGTTTTTCTCCACAATTCAGTCTTTAAAATATATTCCATTTGAACACCAAGGAATTTTGACTTGTCTAAATGCTGTAAAGCTTGCTTTTGTAAATATTCGAGCGCTACGAAATGCTCCTTGCGCCTGAAAATTACCATTTCTCCAAACATTGCACCGGCCTTAGTTCCACCAAAGGAAAAGGCATCAACATCATTTTTCTCAATCATTTCGGTTATGTCCGTATTGAGAGCTGCTAAAGCATTGGAAATTCTTGCACCGTCGATGTAAACATACATATTTCTTTCGTGAGCAAAATCACATATTGCTTTGATTTCATCATTGGTATACAGAACGCCAAATTCGGTCGGCTGTGTTATAACAACTACTTGCGGCAAGTACTTATAATTTTTTATCTTGTAAAGGTAATCATTCAATATTGATGGAGACAGCTTTCCCATTTCTCCTTTGATCGGAAGTATTTTGTTGCCAAGCATGCTTTCCATAGCACCGCATTCATATGTGTTGATATGGGTGTGCTCCTCACACAAAACGCTTCCCCATCTGCTAAGCATGCTTTTGAGCGCTATAATGTTAGCGGCAGTCCCGTTTGAAGTATAAGTTACTTTTATCGGCTCACTGAAATTTTTTTGCATGAGCTCGGTTGCGTTGCTTGTGAAACCGTCGTGACCGACCTTCCCGTCAACGTCCATTGAATTGACTCTGACAAGTTCCGATATAATATCAGGATGAGTGTTAGTCCACACCTCGCCTCTGAATGCTTTTGAAGTCATGGTGATTCTCCTTGCTTACATAATTTTCAGATAACAGTTATGATTATCCACGTATAATTCTATCATAAAATTACTTTTTCAATCAAGTGAATTCTATTCAAAGATTAGGTAAAAACGTATAATCACTTCTTGTGTAAAACAAAAAGTCATGACCACCGGATAAAGCGGTGGTCATGATTTGTCAAATAACTTTTGCAGCGAGCTTTTCAAGTTCGAGCCCTTTTTTATATTGAGCGAGGAAGTGTTCAAAATCAGCGATTTCAGCTTCGTCTGCGCAGACAGTAGATTTTTCTGTGCCGGAGAAAATCTTGTCGAGCATTTCGGCGAGCGTTCCATCATTATATACGGCGAAAAGTGCGAGTAAGGCAACACCCCATGCACCGCCTTCGCCTGCATTTTTCATGACAGTGACGGGAGCACCGAGTGCCGCAGACATTGCGCTTTGTGCGACGAATCCGGATTTGAAAAATCCGCCGTGTCCGCATACCGATGTAAGCGTTACTTTTTCATTTTTTAATGTATCCATTCCGATAGCGAGCGTTCCGAGTGCGGAATAAATCTGCATTTTCATGAAGTTTGCGAGAGTCAGCTTGCCGTCGGGAAGTCTTGCAACAAGCGGTCTGCCATCGGAAACGCCGACGATATGTTCGCCGGAAAGAAAATTATATCCGACAAGTCCGCCGCAATCGGAGTCGCCGCCTCGTGAAGCTTCAAAGAGCGAGTCGAATAGCTTTCCGCCGGAGAGATTGCCGCCGCCGAGTCTAATTGCTTCTTCGATAAGACTTACCCAAGCGTTGATTTCCGAGGTGAAGTTGTTTACATGGACCATCGCAACCGGGTCTCCCGACGGAGTTGTTACGACGTCGATTTCGCTGTAGTAATTGTCCATATTTTTTTCGAGGACTGCCATGAGAAATGCAGATGTGCCGGCAGATACGTTTGCTGTGTGAGGAGCAATGCTGTTTGTTGCAACCATGCCCGTACCGCCGTCACCCTCCGGAGGACATAGCTTACATCCCGGCTTCAATTTTCCGGTCGGGTCAATCAGAAGTGCACCGGCCTCGGTAAGTGCGCCTGCATCTTCTCCGGCACAGAGTACGGTCGGCAGGAGGGAAGCAAAATCTCTTTCGATTCCGTGTGCGGCAAGACGCTCATTAAAATCAGCGAGCATTTTTTTGTTGTAATCTCCGTTTTCGACAGGGAACATACCTGAAGCATCGCAGATTCCGATAACATTTTTGCCGGTCAGCCTATAGTGTATATATCCTGCAAGCGTTGTGAGGAAAGAAACGTCATTAACGTGCGCTTCACCTTTCAGTACCGCCTGATAATAGTGTGAAACGCTCCAACGCTGTGGGATATTGAATTTAAACAACTTGGAAAGCTCGCTTGCCGCTTCCTCGGTGGCGGTATTGCGCCATGTTCTGAACGGAACTAGGAGATTTTCATTCTTATCAAAAGCGAGATAACCGTGCATCATTGCGGATATACCGATAGCCGCAACCTCGGTGATATCTTCGTTGTATTTTTCTTTATAGTCGGCTGCGAGGGCTGCGTAGCATTCGCGAAGCCCGTCCCAGACAAGCTCAAGTGGGTATGTCCAATAACCGCCCTTAAGGGTGTTTTCCCAATCGTATCCGCCGGAAGCGAGTACGTTTGCCTTGCGGTCTATAAGCACTGCTTTTATTCGTGTTGAACCGAACTCAATTCCTATAATATAATTCTTTGTCAAGATTTGTCATCCTTTCACGTCAATAATTGTCAAAAAGTCCCGTCACAGCAGGAAATTTTGACTGTGTATTTTTTTAATTGTAACATAGCCTCACAAAAAAATCAAGCGTTTTTTCAATAATATAGGCAATAACTTCACTTGACAAACTCATTATAATATGGTAAAATATCTTCATACGGTAAAAATGTGCCGTACAATATAACAATAACCTATTTTGGAGGGAAAGAAAATGTTACACGGAAATGCAATTGTCGGACAGTCCGGCGGTCCTACAGCCGCAATTAACGCAACACTCGCAGGTGTTATAAAGGGCGCGTTCGATTGCGATGCAATTGATACAATATACGGTGCTTTCAACGGTGTTGAAGGTATGCTTGCAGGCACTATCTGCAATCTCAACGAGGTTTTCGCAAAACGCGATGACCTTCGCGTACTCTGCGCAACTCCTGCGGCGGCACTTGGTTCTTGCAGAAAGAAGCTCCCGAAGCTTGATGACGAAGCAGGCAAGGCTACATACGAAGCACTTATTGAATTTTTCAAGGCTCACAATATCCGCTATTTCTTCTATATAGGCGGAAACGACTCGATGGACACTGTTGCAAAGCTGACCGCATATCTCGCTGACAAGGATTGGGAAATGCGTGTTATGGGCGTTCCGAAGACTATTGACAACGACCTTGTTGGAACAGACCATACTCCCGGTTTCGGCTCTGCGGCGAAGTATATTGCGGCAACAATGCAGGAGATTATCCGCGACACCGCTGTTTACACTGTAAAGGCTGTTACAATCGTTGAAATTATGGGACGTGATGCAGGCTGGCTTACAGCTTCCGCAGCACTTCCGGGACGCATCACTGATGTTGCTCCCGACCTCATTTATCTCCCCGAGCGTACATTTGATATGGATAAATTCATTGAGGATGTCAATGCGGCATTCGCAAAGCATCCTAATGTAGTTGTTGCTGTTTCCGAAGGTGTACGCTTTGCTGACGGAAGATACGTTGGCGAGGGAACACAGAGCGGTGCTACTGATGCGTTCGGGCACAAGTATCTTTCGGGTACCGGCAAGGTGCTTGAGCAGGCGATACGTGACCGTATCGGATGCAAGGTTCGTTCGATTGAGCTTAATCTTATGCAGAGATGTGCTTCTCACATTGCATCGAAGGCTGACCTTGATGAATCGCAGTGTGTAGGTGCAGCGGCAGTAATGGCGGCGGCAAACGGTGAGTCTGGCAAGATGATGTGCTATGTACGCGATGCAGGTGAATACAGTGTTCACGTTGAAAGCGGTGACATTGCGCAGATTGCGAACAAGATTCGTGAGGTTCCGGATGAATACATCAATGCAGAGGGCAACGGAATCACCGAAGCCGGAATTGATTACATTCTTCCGCTCATTCAGGGAGAACCCGAACAGTTCTACGTAAACGGTCTGCCGAAGCATTTCGTTATAAAGAGATAAATATTAACCGGAGCAGTTTTTGGGCTGCTCCGGTTTTTTGTGTGCAAAGGATATTTCATATGAGAATTACGCTCGCTTTCTTGAAAGAAAGCTCCGTAAAGAACTTTAATTGACGCTTTCGCTTCACAAGGCGTTCGCATAAAGCTTCAAGATTACGCTCTCAGTAGTCGTTTTATATATGGTTGTGTCATGTGTTGACTTATTGTTCAGCGTTACTCTTTGGAGACTTGCATAACTATGAAAGACATCAGCAAGCTTTGTTATATTGTTACAAAAATGCGTCGAAAAAAGATTGGTTGTCATGTGAGTATTGACTTCGTTGCTTTAGCGTGATATAATGTTTGCAGAGGAAAATGTTAAGGAGGCGTTTTTATGAAGCGTTTAACAGCACTATTTTTATGTATCGTAATGTGTATATCTGCTGTGGTGATTCCCCTTACGGCAGAGGGGACACGCGATATTTCAGTCGAAGAAAATTATGCGTCATCCCTGAAGCAGCTCGGTTTATTTAAAGGGGTGTCGGATAACGATTTTGACCTTGACCGAGCACCGACACGAATTGAAGCTCTTGTAATGCTTATTCGTGTGCTCGGAAAAGAAAAAGATGCTTTGGAAAATACATGGCGTCATCCCTTTGATGATGTTCCGACATGGGCGAACGCATATGTGGGATATGCCTATGTTAATGGACTAACTAACGGGATTTCTCCCACGAAATTTGGCGGCGGTGATGCTTCGGCGGCAACGTATCTGACGTTTATGCTTCGTGCTTTAGGATATTCGGATGAAAACGGCGCAGATTTTGTTTGGGATGCTCCATTTACCCTTGCAGAGCAGGTAGGTATTTTGACTGATGATGTTGAAATTGAAAATTTCCTCAGAGCAGATGTTGTTACGGTGTCGTATCTCTCACTTTCAGTAAAGCTTAAGGGTTCACCGGACACGCTGGCTGATAAGCTTATTTCAGCCGGTGCATTTACTATAGAGCAGTATGGCTCGGCGATGAACTTAAATCCGTCAGATATTGTTATGCCTGATGTGACGACTTCCGGCAGCGAAAAGCTGACAGCGGAGCAGATTTCCGAAAAGTGTGCACCTGCGGTATTTTTTATCGAGGTTTACGCCTATAACGGTGAGCTTTCGGGAACGGGGAGTGGATTCTTTATCAGCGAAGACGGTTATGCAATAACCAATTTCCATGTTGCGGCAAACAGTTCTCACATGGTTATAACGACTGTTGACGGAGCGAAATTTGACAATGTTGCTGTAATTGATGTAGACAAGACAAATGATCTTGTTCTTTTAAAAGTAGCGTCTGATGCAATTTTCCCTTATCTTGAATTTGGCGATTCTGATGCAGTTAAGCAAGGTCAAATTACATATGCGATAGGAAGTCCGTTCGGTCTTGAAAATACACTTTCGCAGGGTATCATTTCCAATGCAAAGCGTGTTATTGATGAACGAACATTCATTCAGATGTCAGTTCAGATAGACAGCGGAAGCAGCGGCGGTGCATTGATTAATGAATACGGTCAGGTGATAGCAGTAACAACCGCAAGCATCAAGGATAATACAGCAGACCTCAACCTTGCCGTGCCGATAAATAAGGTCAAAGAGCTTGACAAAAATAGCACCGAGGAGTTTTTGCTGTGGGCGGATAAATTTTATTCTGGCTTTGAGCGCGTATATGACTTCGGTGCATTTACGGGTATTGATGTGGTCGGAGCTGAAGTTACTCCACTCGGATGTAATGCTATATATGATTTAAATAATACAGTATCAAGCGACAAAGACAAATCACCGCTCAAGACTTGCCTCGACAACTATAAAAAAGCCATGGAAAACATGGGATTTTCCGTTACAGTTGTTGATAAGGATACGACGTGTTATGAAGCGGGTATCATTTCAGTGACAGTTTCGCTTATGTACGGTACAGAATTGGGCGATATAATTTTAGTGGCACTGGAGTTTAAGCCCAGCTATTATACAGAAGTTGACGGCGTTCCGGATTTTGGATGGTACAGCGGTATATCAGATGTTACTTACAGCTATTCAAATGATACTCACCGCTATCATTACAGCTTAGCGAAGCCGTACAGTGCTGATGCAATGAGAAGTGTTTTTACAATGTATTTATCTTGGCTTATTAAAGAAGGGTACACCTTTAATGGCGAGAGCAATGCAGGAGATGATGCTTCAAAATATTCTTTCAGCGGAGAGAATTATAACATTGATGTTATTGTTGACAGCAATCGCATTGATATTGAAATATCTAAACCTAAAGATCAAAGCACTCCTCAGTCAAAATCGGAGGGTTTCCGTAAGCTTAAAGAGTATCTTATATCAAACGGAAGATATGATTCAGGGTATAATTACTATGACATGGAGATTTGGGTGACGGGAGTGGTATACGATATCACATATTTTCCGGAATCATCATGTATACATCTCAGCAGTAGTAAGTACAATTCAGCAGATGATTACATGGGCAACTACATTTATATACGTGAAAACGGCAACAGCGACGTTCTCTTTCAGTATAAGACACCAGTGGTGGATGTAACCTATGCGGCATCTGTTGATGTGAAGAATTTCTCTGCTGACAGCACTCTGACACCGTATAATTATGTCGGTCCTGCCAGCGGTAAGAAAAAATTCCACGATATGACAGTTTCTCAAATGCTTATAACCTTAAAAGGCTGTGAAACCTATTTTCTCGATAAAATCGGTATCTCACTTGCCGACATTGGATTTACTAACCTTGACTGATTAATATAACAAAAAGCCTTCCCGGAAATGGGAAGGCTTTCGCTGTGTATTAGCTTATTTACCCCAGAACATCGCTTTTGTAATATCCTTGCTTGCCGCTTCTTCGTGAGCGATAAGCGCGTATGTTGCGTCTGTGAGGTGAGCGAACATCGGGTCTGCCATAGCCTTGCAGATGAACGACTGACGTGGGGAATTGATATCCTCGCCGCTTATCTGGAAGAAACCGTTATCGTTGCAGAGCTTTATCATGCGCTCAAGC
>JAZQXA010000143.1:0-7664 GCA_045632605.1 Candidatus Flemingiibacterium sp.
CTGGTGGAAATGGGATGAAACGCAGTACCGTCCGCAATATAATAACGACCCGGCCGGCGACAAAGGCTTTACCATCCAGGGTAAGCCAGCCGAAAATGTCATGCGTAAATGGACAAAAATGAAGAAATAATAATTCCTTCACCTATACACAAAACTTCATCTCTATCCCCACACAAAAATCAAATTTCTCCCGAGATCCGAGCATTATGAGAGAGGAGAGTGAATTTTTGCCCCCGCGGGGCAAAAAGAGAGAGGAGAGGACTTTTGGCTCCGGAAAAGTCATCTCCTCTCTTGCCATTGCCAAGGGCAATGGCGAAAAACAAGACACCCCATATGGGGTGTCTTGTTTTTCATAAATCAACCGTCAATTAAAGACCGCGCTTTACATAGGTTGTGTGAAGAATCTCGTGAGCCTTGTGGCTGCCGGGCTCGCCGAAGAACTCGTCATAGAGAGCCTTAACAGCGGAGTTCTCGTGGGACTTTCTGCGGTCCATAGCGGAGTCTGCCTTGTAGAGAACGCTTGCACGGAGTGCGCGGAGATCATACTCTGCACGCTCTGCCGCAGTGTGGAGAGGCTGACCGCCACCGTTTACACAGCCGCCGGGGCAAGCCATGATTTCGATAAAGTCTACCTTCTCCTCGCCGTTCTGAACCTTGGTGAGAAGCTCCTTAGCGTTCTTTGTACCCGAAGCAACAGCAACCTTGATTTCAACGTCGCCGAGCTTGTAGGTAGCACGCTTGATGGGAGCAGTACCGCGTACATCGTCAAATTCGAGCTTTTCAAGCTTCTTGCCGAGAACAACCTCAGCCGCAGTACGGAGAGCAGCCTCCATAACACCGCCGGTTGCACCGAAGATTGCGCCTGCACCGGAACCGATGTCAAACGGCTGATCAAACTTCTCGTCAGCAAGCTTGTTGAACTGGATGCCAGCCTTCTCGATCATACGAGCGAGCTCGCGGGTTGTGATAGCAACGTCTACATCGTAGATGCCCTCGCCTGCTGCAGACTGACCGTCACGGCGAACCTCAAACTTCTTCGCAGTACAAGGAATGCACGATACGAAGAAAATGTCCTTGGGATCAATGCCGTGCTTCTGAGCATAGAATGTCTTATAGAGTGCACCGAACATCTGCTGAGGCGACTTGCAGCTCGAGAGATTTTCGGTCATATCCGGGAAGTAGTGCTCGCAGTACTTAACCCATCCGGGCGAGCAGGAGGTGATAAGCGGAAGCTTACCGCCGTTCTGGAATCTTTCAAGGAATTCGTGAGCCTCTTCCATAATGGTAAGGTCAGCAGTAAGATTCATGTCGTATACGCCGTCGAAGCCAAGACGCTTCATAGCTGCAACCATCTTGCCCTCAACATCAGTACCCGGCTCATTGCCGAAGCACTCACCGATTGTTGCACGAACAGACGGTGCTGCACAGATTGCAACGTGCTTTGTCGGGTCTGCGATAGCATCGAGAACCTTCTGAGTGTCATCCTTTTCGTAGAGTGCACCAACGGGGCAAGCTACAATACACTGACCGCAGGATACACAGGGAGTATCAGCGAGAGTAACCTCGTAAGGATGTCCGATGTGAGTATCAAAACCACGGTCGTTTGCACCGATTACGCCGATGCCCTGCATATTCTTACAAGCAGCTACACAGCGGCGGCAAAGGATACACTTGTTGTTATCACGAACGAGGAATGCTGTCGAGGTGTCAAGCGGATAGTGTACGCTTTCGCCCTCAAAGTAACCTGCATCGCAGCCATACTCGTTTGCGAGAGTCTGAAGCTCACAAGAGGTGGAACGCGGGCAGGACAGACACTTCTTTTCGTGGTTAGAGAGAACCAGCTCGAGGTTGGTCTTTCTTGCAGCGAGAACCTTGGGAGTGTTGGTGAAAATCTCCATGCCGTCGTTTACGGGGTATACGCAAGCGGTAACAAGTCCGCGTGCGCCGGTTACCTCAACGAGGCAAAGACGGCAAGCACCGATTTCGTTAATATCTTTGAGATAGCAGAGAGTGGGAATTTCAATTCCTGCATACTTGGCAGCCTCGAGAACAGTGGAGTTCGCGGGAACTTCGTATGCTCTGCCGTTGATTTTTACATTTACCATATCCATTGTAAATTACGTGCTCCTTTCTATTACTGCTTGCTGATTGCGCCGAACTTACACTTTTCGATACAAGCGCCGCACTTAAGACACTTATCATTGTCAATAACGTGAGGCTGCTTAAGAGTACCGCTGATAGCTCCTGCCGGGCAAACACGGGAGCAGAGAGTACAACCCTTACACTTATCTGCATCGATAACGTAAGAGAGAAGCTTCTTACATACGCCTGCAGGACACTTCTTGTCAACAACGTGAGCTACATACTCATCGCGGAAGTAACGGAGTGTCGAAAGAACAGGGTTAGGAGCAGTCTGACCGAGACCGCAGAGAGATGCGGACTTGATGTAGTTAGAAAGCTCTTCAATACGGTCGATATCCTCAAGAGTTCCGCGACCGTCGGTAATCTTTTCGAGAAGCTCGAGAAGACGCTTTGTACCGATACGGCAGGGTGCGCACTTACCGCAGGATTCGTCGTATGTAAATTCGAGGAAGAATTTCGCAATGTCAACCATACAGTTGTCTTCGTCCATAACGATAAGTCCGCCCGAACCCATCATCGAACCGATAGCGATAAGGTTATCGTAGTCGATAGGAGTATCAATGAGCGAAGCAGGGATACATCCACCGGAAGGACCGCCGGTCTGTGCAGCCTTGAACTTCTTGCCGTTCGGAACGCCGCCGCCGATTTCTTCAACAACTTCGCGAAGTGTAGTACCCATCGGAATTTCAACAAGACCGGTATTTGTGATCTTGCCGCCGAGTGCGAATACCTTAGTACCCTTCGACTTTTCTGTACCCATGGAAGCAAACCATTCGGGACCGTTCAGGATGATCTGAGCGATGTTTGCATAGGTTTCAACATTATTAATAATGGTAGGCTGACCGTAAAGGCCCTTAACTGCAGGGAACGGAGGACGGGGACGGGGCTCACCGCGGTTACCCTCGATAGAGGTAAGAAGTGCGGTTTCCTCGCCGCAAACGAATGCGCCTGCGCCAAGACGGATTGTGATATCGAAGTTAAATCCGGTACCGAAAATATCCTTACCGAGCAGACCGTATTCACGAGCCTGATTGATAGCGATAGTCAGACGCTTAACTGCGATCGGGTACTCTGCACGAACGTAAACATAACCTTCGTCAGCACCGATAGCGTAACCTGCGATAGCCATTGCCTCAATAAGAGCATGGGGGTCACCCTCGAGAACAGAACGGTCCATGAATGCGCCGGGGTCGCCCTCGTCGGCATTACATACAACATACTTCTTGTCGGAAACGGAAGCCTTTGCAAAAGCCCACTTACGGCCGGTCGGGAATCCGCCGCCGCCGCGTCCGCGGAGTCCGGAATCAAGAATTGTCTTGATTACATCGTCGGGAGTCATTTCGGTAAGTACCTTCTGAAGTGCAAAGTAACCGTCCATGGCGATATACTCATCGATGTTTTCGGGATTGATTACACCGCAGTTACGGAGCGCAACGCGCTTCTGCTTCTTGTAGAACTGAGTATCGTTAAGGGACGAATGAACATCCTTAACTTCAGCATCGCCGGTGTCATTGTAAACAAGACGGTCAACAATACGACCCTTGAGAAGGTGCTCCTCAACAATTTCGGGAATATCCTTCGCTTCAACTCTCGAATAGAAGGTTCCCTCGGGATATACGATCATGATCGGACCGAGTGCGCAAAGACCGAAGCATCCGGTCATAACTATCTTGACTTCCTCGTCAAGACCCTTTGCTTTCAGCTCTTCAGCGAGCTTGTCACGGAGTGCAACAGAACCGGAAGATGTACAGCCGGTACCGCCGCAAATCAGTACATGAGAACGAATCATAAGTGTTTTTTCCTCCTAATTATTTCGCAGCCGCGCCGATTGTATACTCGGTTACGACCTTGCCGCCCTTAATGTGCTTTTCGATAACTTCTTTAGCACGCTCTGCGGTCATCTTAACGTAAGTAACCTTTTCAGCGTCCTTTGTGTAAACCTCAACAACGGGCTCATACTGGCAGATGCCGATGCATCCGGTCTGGGTTACGATAACATCATCGCCGAGACCTGCCTCGCCGATTCCCTCAACGAATGCGTTGAGTACGGGACGTGCGCCTGCTGCGATACCGCAGGTAGCCATACCTACAACGATTCTGGTTTCGCCGCTGGAGGTACGCAGAGCAACCTTGTCCTGCATTTTAGCCTTTATAGCCTTCAGCTCTTCAAGTGACTTCATGGTGATTATCCTTTCTGTATTTGAATTTTTAATTTTTAACAGTATTATTTGTCCGCTTCCTCATATTGCTCGCGGAGATTTCCGTCAATCCACATAAGAATTTCCGGTTCATTCAGCGGAATGTCTTCCCCAAGCACCTCGCGAAGCTCACTGCATGAGAGTGACACTTCTCCGCCCTCCATAATGTGACGGTAGGTGAAATTGATATCGGGAGAACCTTGAATCAAGGTTTTCACTGTTTCGACCATATCACCTAACGGAATAAAATCAATGTGATGACGTCCGAACCTTGCGGCGGTCGTCGTTCCGTGATCGGTGTGCTCTGATTCATGCTTTGAGGTTATCGTGACATTGCCGCCCGTCATTTCGGCAAGCATTGTAAGAAACGGTATTCCGAGTCCGACCTTTCTTGTCTTTCTCGTTGTGAAAAACGGATTCATAAGCTTGTCTACCTGCTCTTGCTTCATACCGCATCCATTATCGGTTACGCTGAAATCAAGCCACTCTCCGTCCTCGCGAAGAGTTATTTCAATCTCCGTGGCTCCGGCTCTGACCGAGTTCATCGTGATATCAAGAACATAAAGTGAAAGCTCGTCCATGTTTTTCTCCTTTAATTATTAAGTCCGAGTAAGAAGTCGATAAGTCTGTTTCGCACAAGTGCGGATGAATAAGGCTCATCGTCAATCTCAATAGCAAAGCCTTGCTCGGATATATCCGTGAGATAATGTGCATCCGACGACTGAACATGAACAAGTCCGCGTTCGGTTATTATCGGATATTTTGCGCGGGATTCTTCGAGCGACGCTAAATCGTTAAGCTCATAAGCGGTAAATCTCGGTTCAGGCGGAAAATCGCCAAGCATCGAAATAATGCCGTTTGCGCTTCTGTCGATATGCGCCGGGAAGCATACCCCATCGCGTTTTATCACCTCTCGGTGTGCTTCGTCGAGCGAAATGTTAACCGCATTGATAAGAAGGATTTCCTCCTCACCGCATATTTCATCATTTTCGTCGATAAGAAGCTGTTTTCCGAAAATCTCGGGTTTGTTCTTAATCGGGAATCTGCGGCTCTCGACAAATTCATCGAAATCCATCGCCGATTCAAGATTACGGAACAAACACACTGCATGAACATCTTCTGCGGTAGTAAGCTCCATACCCGCGATCGGAATAAGTCCGTAACCTTTTGCTATTTTGAAAAAAGCCGGACAGTTTTTTGAAGAATTGTGGTCAGTGAGCGCAACTATCTGAAGACCGTTTAGCACAGCCATTCCGGCGATATTTCCCGGAGTCATGTCATCGTCACCGCAAGGTGAAAGACACGAGTGAATGTGCAGGTCACAGAGATAGCGGCTCATGCTTTATTCTCCATTGAAAATTTATGCAAAATCACACACAGCTCATAAGCAGACATGGGAGAAATGAGCACGGTAATGCCGTTTGTGTTAGCGGCTTCGATAGCTTCAACAGGAAGCTCCACATCTTCTGCAAGTATGATGGCCGCTGCTTCCGTAAGGCTTGCAACAGCAACTGTGTTTGTGTTAGGCATAATGGTGATCCAGAGGTTATCGGCTTCAACATGACTCATCGCACGGCTGAGAAGGTCACCGACATAAACGCCGTTCCATTCTTTATCCGTGTCACCGCAGACAAGCCTTGATTCGGTTACTGCGATTATATCATTTACCGTCATTGCCTTTGTCCTCCGTATCGGAACTCACTCTTGGAGTGAGTGGTTTAAAGCGTTCGAGAAGTGCTTCTTCTCTGCGCTTATCGAGATATTCGTGAAAAATCTGACGCATAATTACCGTACATTCGTCCGCGCTTGTTTCGCACTTTACTATGTCCTCGGCAAACGCCATACAGGTTGGCGCACCGCACGAACCGCAGTCTAGTCCGGGAAGCTCCTTTGTGATAGCTTCGATATCACTCATCATACGCATCGCCGTCTTTCGGTCATCCGAAAGTAAGCTGTAAGGATTATATTCGACAGTCTTCTCATGGAAGTACTGGTCTGGAATCCAGTCGCTTGCCGGACGGTTCGGTGAAACGGGAAGATAACGCTTCAGTGATTGCAGTCTTGCCTGGGCGATATACGGATTTGCGACAGTCATCGCGCCTCCGACACAACCGCCGCTGCAGGCGTTGAACTCAATAAAGTCGAGTGTTGTGATATCTGAATTTTCAATCTGGTCAAGAACGCGTATGCAGTTTTCGATTCCATCAGCCGCGAGATAGCGGTCATTGAGAATAGCCGTCGATTCACCGCCGGTTGAAGCCCATCCGATTCCAACCATGCCGGAGTCTGTGGATTCAAGCGGTTCATCCTCGCGTTTTTTCATAACATCGAGCAGAGCGAAATACACATCGCGGACCGAAATCGTTGCTGATATGTAGTTCCGGTCGCCTGCAAAAGAGTTTTTGACGTAGCTTACCTTTGCGGGACAAGGGGAGATAAATATAATACCAATCTCCTCGGGTTTCAGTTCGGGATGTTCGCTAAGCGCCTTATCTCTTGCGAGTATGGCGGCGATATCAACCGGCGGAAGAATCGGCATGATGTTCTCACAAAGGTCGGGATAATTCATGCTGATAATTCGCGTAATTGCCGGACACGCCGAGCTGAGTACCGGTTTTTTTACATCATCGCGTTTTATATACTTGCGCGTATATGCGCTGACAAGCTCTGCCGCGCAGGCAACCTCAAAAACATCGTCAAAGCCGAGATCCTTGAGTCCGCGAATAATGTAGCCGATATTGTCAAGATTATCAAACTGACCGTACAGCGAAGGCGCCGGAAGCGCTATCGTGTACTTATAATCACCGAGGATAGAAAGACTGTCATGCGTCGCTTTTTTTGCTTTGTAAGGACATACTCTGATGCACTCTCCGCAGTCGATGCAGCGTCCCGAATTGATTACCGCGTGTCCGTCACGGATGCGTATCGCTTCAGTTGGGCAACGCTTAAGGCACGTCGTGCAGCCTTTACATTTTTCGATGTCCAGTGAAACCGAATGCTTATAATCTGCAGCCATATACACCTCGATTAAAAATGCCTCGGGAGTTACAGCTTAACGGTCATAGTGATGGTTGTTCCCTCTCCTACAACCGTGTCGATCTTCATGTCATCAGTATACTTTTTCATGTTCGGAAGTCCCATTCCGGCGCCAAAGCCGAGATTTCTGATGTTCTCGCGTGCGGTGGAATATCCCTCCTGCATCGCAAGCTCCACATCGGGGATGCCGGGGCCCCGGTCAGATAAAGTGATAACGATTTCTTCGTCAAACACCTCAACATCGGCAGTGCCTCCGTTTGCGTGAATGACCATGTTAATTTCTCCCTC
>JAZQXA010000144.1:0-5542 GCA_045632605.1 Candidatus Flemingiibacterium sp.
CTCAGGCAGCTCCCGCGGCAGACGCATGGAAATGCGCCTGCGGTGCTTTGGTAAGCGGCAACTTCTGCACAGAATGCGGAGCAAAGAAGCCGGCATCGGACGGCTGGACCTGCTCGTGCGGTGCTTTGAATAAGGGTAAATTCTGTTCCGAGTGCGGCGCAAAGAAGCCGGCTGATGCACCTCTTTATCAGTGCGACAAATGCGGCTGGAAGCCGGAGGACCCGAAGAATCCGCCGAAGTTCTGCCCCGAATGCGGCGATAGGTTTGACGAAAACGACGCAAAATAATGGCTGAGCTCTTACTTTATAAATGTCCATGCTGTGGCGGAAGCATCGAGTTTGACAGCACGGTTCAAAAACCGAAGTGCCCCTACTGCGACACCGAATTTGAGCTTGAAACGCTGAAAAGCTACGACTCCGACTTAAATGCCGACAGCACGGACGAAATGAACTGGAATGACATCTCCGAGAGCGAATGGCGTGAGGGAGAAGCGGAAGGACTTCGTATTTACGTATGCAATTCCTGCGGCGGTGAGATAATTTGCGACGATACCACAGCGGCATCAAAATGCCCATACTGTGACAACCCAATCATTATGAAAGGACAGATCGGCGGCGACCTGCGTCCCGACCTTGTAATTCCCTTTAAGCTCGATAAAAATGCGGCTAAAGCGGCATTATTGCGTCACCTTGAGGGCAAGCCATTACTGCCTAAGGTATTTAAGAACGAAAATCACATCGATGAAATAAAGGGAGTGTATGTCCCGTTTTGGCTTTACGACGCCGAAGCGGATGCAAATGTCCGTTACCGCGCAACGAGGGTACGTTCGTACACCACGGCGAAATATAACTGCGTCGAAACGAAATATTATTCCGTAACACGGAGCGGCACACTTGCATTCAGTCATATTCCGGTTGACGGCTCGTCAAAAATGGCGGATGACTTAATGGAATCGATTGAGCCGTTCGATTATTCGGGTGCGGTCGATTTTCAGACAGCGTATCTTTCGGGATACCTCGCTGACCGATATGACGTTTCGGTTGAGGACAGCCGTGCAAGGGCAAATGCACGCATCAAAATCAGTACCGAGGATGCTTTCCGAAGCACCGTTGTCGGCTATTCATCAGTAACCACCGAACAAAGTTCCGTGCGTGTAGATAACGGCAAAACGCAGTATGTGCTCTATCCGGTGTGGTTACTCAACACCACATGGAGCGGTAAAAAATACACATTCGCAATGAACGGTCAAACCGGAAAGTTCGTCGGCAATCTACCTGTTGACATGGGCAAATTCTGGGCATTCCTGCTCGGCGGTACAGCACTATGCTCGGCGATTGTATTCGGGCTCTTAACGCTTATGCAAATGATGTGAGGTGCGAAATGAAAAGAATCTTCAATTTGTTTTTGTCGCTCGCAGTCACATTAACATTGCTTGCCTGCCCGATTTTTGCATATGAACAGTATTATTACGGTGACTTCTTCGACGATGCCGATTACGACACAGAATATTATTATGAGGACAGCTCCGACGATTCGGGAATTTTATCAACAGTCGGAATTTCACTTGCAGTCGGCTTCGGAATTTCACTCATTATAGTTCTCGTGATGAAAAGTCAGATGACGAGTGTACGCTCCGCAAGAAACGCCGCAAATTATGTTGTTTCCGGCAGTTTGCGTCTTCGCTCGCAGAGCGACAATTACCTATACAGCAACACTGTACGCACTCCGCGAAACACCGGCAACTCTAAACGGTAACAAAAATTTAACCCGACGGATTTTTCCGTCGGGTTTTTGTATTAGGGCTAAAACTTACTTTAATCACCAATCACAGAGCATCAAGCGAATCCCACGTCATCGGGAGCGGGAACCAGCATTTTGCAAAATAAGGCAACGGACAAACCGCATCTGTGGGCAGATGACCAAACAGCAGTCTTGTCGCACCGAGCTTGTCGAGCGTAATATCTCCCATATCATCAGTGCAAATGCACGAGGGCTTACCCTCCCGGATACTTATATTAAGAGTACCGTAATCGGTAATGGCAATTTTCAGCTCGCCGTCGGGAAGCGTTTCATACTTTGCCTTAAGATTGAGATACGCCCGTGTAACCTTTTCCCAGTTGATGATTTTAAAGAATGTCGTTGAGCTTACCTTAACATCCTCGCACACTCTTGTGAAAAATCTCGCTTCTTCAGTGAGTAGGGGCGTTATATTAAATCTGACATCGCACGAAGCAAAATAATTCCACGCAGGAATCATGTTTATGTAATTTTCAGTCGAGGTGGCACGAATTTCCCATATACGTTCCCCATTTGTACTTGCTGAAATATAACCGATATTTTCCCCGGCGCTGTTTTTCGCCAGAAACGGCAGACAAACCTTTGCGGTGAGTGTGCGGTATGTTCCGTCGTAACCGTTTTCAATGCCACGTTCAAGATAAAAGTCACGCTGTTCGTTAAGGTCATGTGCAAATTTCAGTGCGGCGGTGTCGTCTTTTTCGATTCGGGTAAAGGTTATCTCTTTCGGGTCAAACTCCGGGAACACACGCTGTCTGTTCTTTTTTGTGAATGTACATTCATATGAAAATCCGCCCTTGTCGAAGCCGTAACGGTTGTATCGCTGACGCTTGCCGCCGAGTCTGGCAACATCAATTCCGGTTTCCTCACCAATCTCCATCGCACGCTCAAATGTCTTCGAAAATGCGCCCTGACCCTCAAATTCGGGCAAGGTTGCAACATTTCCCGTCGTGGCAAAGGTGATTTCTTCTCCGCCAACATGACCTCTCATCGGATATATTCCGACAACACAAGCAAGTCTGCCGTCGATATATGCGCCAATATGCTTATGCATATTTTCCTCGTCATTATATTCGATTTTCGGCTGTTCTTTGTTAAAATCCATTATTCTGCCGTAGGTAATACCGAATGAACGATTGAGCAAATGGATGAGGTCGGTGTGGTCTGCAGGGGTAAGATGGCGGATTTCCATTTGAAAAATCTCCTTATTCTTCGATTAATTTAAACATCTTTGTTTCGCCGAGATATGCTTCAAACTCCATGCTCTCAACATTCTTTGCATAGAATTTTTCTTCATATACCTCGTAAACGCTGACTTTTCTGCCAAAGCTAAGCGTTTTTTTGCCGCTGGACGAAGCGTGGAATGTAATATGGTTTCTTCCGATATATGTTACATCGTCCGAGTCGCAGTAAATGTGCGCACCGGCAAACTTTGCAAGAGCGCGGAATACATCACTCTTTACAGCCTTCGAGCCGTAGAATACAGACGTATAGCCGTCACATTCCTTGACCGAAACCGCAGGATATCCGCTGGTTAAGAAGTATGCAAGATTCTTTGCATCCTTGTCGGTCGAATAAAACAGCGGGCAGAGATATGTATCCCAGTGTGCATCCGGGCCGGCACTGTTGCGGCTGTAGTAAGAGCCTCTGCCGCGGTCAAAATAACCGTAGAGGGCACGGTTGTCGAAGCTCTCGCTGATGGCGTGCTTTTCGCCGTTCCATCTGAAAACGCCGTCGAATGAATCGGTATCCATTGCGATTTCCATTCCGGTGAGGTCCTTCATATATTCAACAGACATCTTGGTGTCAGCAAGCGGCTTTACAAAGCCGGGCGCGTAAATCCATACAGCAACTGCGTTGTCACGGCGGAGCTTTGCCTTGATAACCTCGCGCTCCGCGTCGGAGAGGATGAACGTATTGATGAATACATACATCTTATAAGACGGCATATCGGGATTTGCCATATCGTTGTGGTAATACTGGTCAACCGGCGTACCGATACGGGCAAGCTCATAGCCGCGCATCAATTCGATAAGGTCACGTGTCGTCTGGAACGATACGGAATTTATTGTTTCCTCGTCAAATATGAACGCAACTTCGCTGTTCTTGACACGGTTCATTTCATAAGCGTCCTTGGCAATAGCCTGCTGCTTTGAGAACAGCTCATAAATTTCGGGATACTTATAACGCTTACCGCCGATAAGCTGGTCAAACCACCACGAATGAACGTCCTCGCAGATATTTCTGCCAAACTCACGCTTTAAAACATTTATCGAGTCGGTCATGTCATAAATTCTGAATTTATCCTGATAATAACGGTTTTCGGCGCAGGTACGCACATCGTCCTCAACAATGTACATCTTTCCGTGAATAGCAAACGAATCCTGAACCACGCGCTGTCCCGTACATCCGCCAGGCTCACGGTTTTCGTAAATACCCGGGTTTGCAAGGAAGTCAACACAGTCGCTCTCAAGAATTTTCAGCGTACCGCCGTTTGTACCGGAGCGCAAAAAGTCAATGCAGCCCTGCGAGCCGTAGAACGCACCGACAACTCTTCCGGGAGTGAGCTTCTTAATGATATTCGCAAAATGGATAATTGAATTTGCCGTTCCGAGATGCCATGCACGGTAAAAATCGTAAATATCGGCATTTTTGTCATGGTCAATAAATGAGCCGAGGTTTGTACCGTTACCGGGAGGTGGTGGATTTCCAGAGTTCGAAACGACCTGTCCCCTCGGAACTGCCGCATCATTGTCAACTCTGTTTGCAAAATAGTGCTTGTCAAATGTCGGAATCGGTGGATTGTCGATAGTCGCACTCGGATTCTTCCAGTGCTTCTGCAAATTTTCGTCCGTGCCGTAGGTATCGCGCAGATATGACGAAAATTCACGTCTGAATGCAAGGCTGTGGTCAAGGCAGATATCCTTATCCATAAAGCTTGCCCAGTGTTTGTAATACCACTCGGACGTACCGCCTGCAGCAAGGAAACAGCCGATTATTCTGTCGGCATAAGGAAGCTGCATAATAAGATTCCAGGTTTCTTCAAGTGCACGTCCGGCATCCTCACGCCACTTCTGAGAGCAGAGCGAATACCAACGCGGCATTTTCACCTGATACGATTCTGTCCAGAGGTCAACCTCCGGATGTGAGCCGTCGCTGTAAAGTGTGCATTCGTCGGGATTTTCGAGCATCCACTCATTTGTCGGATGAAGTCCGATTCTCGGCACAATATATGCATCCGGTATCGCTTCAAGGAGCGCACGTGCTTCATAATCGAAAAGTTCAAGCGCATTCGGCTTCAGCCATATCGTATCGCAAATAAGGAAAAACACCTTTATTCCCGATTTGCCAAGATTCTCAAAATAATCCTTATCAAATATAATTTTTGAATCGTCAATCGTGCGTATGGTCGCCATCATCGGCGGATAAACCTTACCGTCAATGAACAGTGCCGGTCTGCCGTTATAATCTTTAAGTTCTGCTTTCATGGTTTGTGCTCCTTTTGTGAAATTTTGTTAATTACATTATAACATATCACTTTTACGAATGCAATGCTTTTTTTGCTTTTATTTTAAAGAAAGTGAAACAGATTTAGCGTATGGGAGGCACGCTTCGCTTACCATTCTTAACCGCTTCAACCGCCGCACGGATGTTCCAGCCGTGCTTGTCAAGAAGTTCACGGGCAGTATCTTCATCACATTCGAGAATAGAGCAAACAATACGAATTACACGCGCTTCGAGCTTTATA
>JAZQXA010000145.1:0-4307 GCA_045632605.1 Candidatus Flemingiibacterium sp.
ATATCTTCTGTGAAACATTATAGCAGCAACAATCGAATCCGCTTCATAACGAGCCTTCATTAAAAGCTCTGCTCTTTCTTTAAAACTTTTTTCCATAATTGTATTTCCTCCTAAATTTTGATATACAATTACATTATATCTTGTTTCAAGATATTTGTCAATATCTCATTACGAGATATTGTATAATATTTTAGGGTGATATAAATGCGCTTACGGATAAGAGATTTACGCGAAGATGCAGATTTGAAGCAAAAGGATCTAGCCAAATATCTTCATATAAGTCAAAACACTTATTCACAGTATGAAACCGGCGTACATTCTCCGCCACTCGAAACAATAGTTAAAATCGCAAATTATTATGGAGTTTCCGTTGATTATCTTCTCGGACTCACAGATAACCCAAAGCGAAATATTTAATCCTCGCCGTAACGGCGGGGATTTTCTATATATAAAAATCGAGCATCTGACGTAACAATCAGATGCTCGAAATATTTTTAAATTAGCCGAGTCTTGCCTTGAGAGCGTCAAGCTCGTCGTAAAGTTCCTTTGGAACGCGGTCGCCAATCTGCTTGTAGAACTCATCGATACCTGCAATCTCCTCTTTCCAGAGAGCCACATCAACGTCAAGCAGTTCGCGTACAGTATCAACAGTGATGTCAAGACCGTCGATTTCGATGTCCTCTGCCTTCGGAACAAATCCGATAGGTGTTTCAACAGCATCAACCTCACCTGCACAGCGAGCGAGAATCCACATTACGACACGCATATTGTCGCCGAATCCGGGCCAAATGAAGTGACCTTCGTCGTCGGTTCTGAACCAGTTTACATTGAAGATCATCGGAGGATTCGAAATCTTCTTGCCCATTGCGAGCCAGTGACCAAAGTAGTCACCCATATCGTAACCGGTGAAAGGACGCATTGCCATCGGGTCACGTCTTACAACGCCGACTGCACCGGTAGCCGCTGCGGTAGTTTCGGAAGCCATGATAGAACCAACGAATACACCGTGCTGCCAGCTTCTTGCCTGATATACCAGGGGAGCTGTCTTTGCGCGTCTGCCGCCGAAGATGATAGCGGAGATCGGAACGCCTGCCGGATTGTTAAATTCAGAGGAGAGGCATGGGCAGTTTGCCGCAGAAGCGGTGAAACGGGAGTTCGGATGAGCACCGCAGGTGGACTTATCCTTCTTGTCATACTTTGTGTAATCCCAAGGATTGCCCTTCCAGTCGATAGCATTTGCCGGAGGATTCTTGTCAAGACCTTCCCACCAAACGGTGTTGTTTTCGGTATTGTGAACTACGTTTGTGAAGATAGTGTTCTTCATGCAGGTGTGGAGAGCATTGGGGTTAGACTGCTCGTTTGTACCGGGAGCAACGCCGAAGAAACCGTTTTCGGGGTTAACAGCCCAGAGTCTGCCGTCATCACCAACACGGAGCCAAGCGATATCGTCGCCGACGCACCATGCCTTGTAGCCCTTCTTCTTGTAAATTTCCGGCGGAATGAGCATTGCGAGGTTAGTCTTTCCGCAAGCAGACGGGAATGCGCCTGTTACATACTTAACTTCGCCGTTCGGAGCTTCAATTCCGAGAATGAGCATATGCTCCGCCATCCAGCCTTCTTTACGTCCGAGGTAAGAAGCGATACGAAGTGCAAAGCACTTCTTTCCAAGAAGAACGTTTCCGCCGTAACCGGAGTTAACAGACCAGATTGTGTTGTCCTCGGGGAAATGTACGATATAACGGTTTTCTTCGTCAAGGTCAGCCTTTGCGTGAAGACCCTTGATGAAGCCTGCATCGTCGCCGAGAGCCTTGAGAACATCAAGACCTACGCGAGTCATGATAACCATGTTAAGTACAACGTAGATAGAGTCGGTAAGCTCGATACCGTACTTTGCAAACGGAGAGCCTACAGCAGACATCGAGTACGGAATAACGTACATGGTTCTGCCCTTCATTGCGCCGGTGTAAAGCTTTGTGAGCTTTGCATAGCATTCTTTAGGATCCATCCAGTTGTTGATGTTGCCTGCGTCCTCTTTCTTGGAGGTACAGATGAATGTTCTGCCCTCAACGCGTGCAACGTCGTTTACAGCAGTTCTGTGGAGATAACAGTCAGGGAGAAGCTCCTGATTGAGCTTAATCATCTCGCCGGTAGAGCAAGCCTCGTCACGAAGAGCATCAATCTGCTCTTGAGTGCCGTCGATAAGAACGATCTTATCAGGCTTGGTCATAGCCGCCATCTCGTCAATCCACTCGTTAACGTACTTGTTGGTAGTAAGTGCCATTTTGGTTCTCCTTATATAAAATAATATAATATTTGTCATTTTTTCGGAAGAATACCATTCCTCCTCATCATATATTATACATCATAATTCTGGCAAATGCAAGTGTTTTTTGAAATATTATTTCGCTTTTTACACATTGTTAATATTTTGACTTACTTTTTAAAAAAATCACGCACCGCATAAATACGGCGCATGATTATATTAATGATTCTCCACATTATAAAGCACATCCGAGAGCCTTGCGAACTCTTCGAGAGTCAGACGCTCACCGCGCACCTTTTCGTCAAGTCCTGCCGCCGCAATCGCCGTCGCAATTCCCTCTCGTCCGAGATGTGAAAACTCGGTTGAAAGCGAATTTGAGAGCGTTTTTCTACGCTGTGCAAATGCTCCGCGAATTGTCTTAAAGAGTGTCGCTTCACTGATAACACTCACGGGTGGCTCTTTGTAAAGTGTAATGCGTATGACCGCTGAATCGACTTTCGGAGCCGGAAGAAAGCACCCCGCCGGCACATTGAACAGCCGCTCCACCTTTCCGTAATATGAAAGTGACGCAGTAATCGCACCGTATTCCGAATCGCCTGCCGGTGCGGCAAGACGCTGTGCAACCTCTTTTTGAATCATTACAGTTATTGTTTCAAACGGCAGACGTGATTCAACAAGCTTCATAAGTATCGGCGTTGTGATGTAATACGGCAAATTCGCCGCAACGGAAACATTCATCCCTTCAGACAAAAATTCACGTTCAACAAGCTCCGCAAGGTCGGTTTTCATAACATCCTGATTGATGACCGATGTATTCGGACAATCGGCGAGTGTTTCGTCAAGTATCGGAATAAGCGCGGTATCAATTTCGAGTGCAATAACCTTATCCGCACGCTGTGAAAGCTCACGGGTAAGCGTACCGATACCGGGACCGATTTCGAGAATCCCAAGCGGTGCATCGGATTTACGAACACAGGCAGCATCGGCAATTTTAACGGGCACCTGCGGATTTATAAGAAAATTCTGACCGAACTTTTTCTGGAATGACACGCCATGACGCGACATAATCTCGCGTATGGTGGATAAATCTGTAAGTCTCATATATTCTCCGTTTTCATAGAAAAGTTAAACTTTTTCGTATACGCCTATTGACAAACGAGGGCAAATCGGGTATAATATTAGTGTTGTCTATATTGTACCATATTTTCAGCGATATTGCAACAGTTAAATTAAAAATATGCTGGAATGGCGCAGTGGTAGCGCAATTGATTCGTAATCAATAGGCCGTGGGTTCAAATCCCATTTCCAGCTCCAAAGAAGCACAGAGGTAGCTTGTCTGCCGCTGTGCTTCTTTCGTGTTTGGGAATGCGTGAATGAACGCACCGAAAATGCAAAGCATTTTCTATGCAATTGGCGAAGCCAACTTGCTGTGGGTCATCAAATCCCATTTCCAGCTCCAAAAGCCACAAGGGTTCTGCTCTTGCGGCTTTTTTGTTGTCAAACCGTCTTTTTTCCTGCCTTTCTATATTCTTTCCATTTGGATTTGTTTTTTATATTTTACTGTCGATTTCTCCCGAAATATAACAAGAGCGAAGGATTTTCCTCCGCTCTCATCTGTTTGACAAATTGGAATTTGTCAGTTATTTAACTGCCTTAACGGTGTATGTTGCTCCCCAATTATTCAACACCTCTACGGATGCAAAGCCCACTTCAACGAGGGCTTCAATCTCGTGTTTCACGGTAAGCGGTGTATCATAATGGTAAAACTCGTCATCGGTAATACCTTGTTCTGTTTTCAGAGCTATCAAATTGTTTCGGTGCATCCGTTCCTCATTATCGGATAAGGAAAAATAATCCGTGAGTATAAAATAGCCGTTATCCTTTAATGCAATATGCAATTTAGAATACAAGCCCACCTTTTCTTCTTTTGTGAAATGGTGCAAGCTTTCCACCGATACAGCGGCATCAAACACATTTTCACCAAGCGGCACATCAAAATACGAGCCGAGAATCAAGGTTACATGTTTATCAACGAATTTTCGTT
>JAZQXA010000146.1:0-3468 GCA_045632605.1 Candidatus Flemingiibacterium sp.
ATCTCGCAAAGTTATGAGCCGTTTCAGCCAAGCACAAATCCCCAAAAAGCCACGCCGTATAAAGCAAAAAGGAGATTCTTACGAATCTCCTTTTGTTGGTCTGAGTGACAAGACTTGAACTTGCGGCCTCTACCACCCCAAGGTAGCGCGCTACCAACTGCGCCACACCCAGATATCCAACGCATAATATTATATCATAACAAAATATATTTGTCAAGGGTTTTTTTGAATTTTTATCAAATAAAAGAGCTAAAATTACACGCCGCTGAGATTTTCCCACGGCGTGTATAATTTATACCTTACTTTTCAAGTCCTCGCCGAGTCTAGCGAGGATTTTCTTTTCGAGCCTTGATATGTACGACTGCGATATTCCCATCATATCCGCAACCTCTTTCTGCGTCAATTCACGCCCACCGCCAAGTCCGTAGCGTAAATTTATTATCACCTGCTCACGTTCATCAAGCTGTCCTATCGCATCCCTTATCGTTTTCTTCTCCTCAATCGCCTCAATTCCGCTTGATACATCGTCCTCGTCGTTGCCAAGTACATCAGAAAGTAAAAGCTCATTGCCGTCCCAGTCAACACTTAACGGCTCATCTATCGAGATATCATGCCGCCCGGAACATTTTCGTATGTACATGAGTATTTCATTTTCAACACACCGTGAAGCGTACGTCGCAAGCTTAATATTCTTGTCAGAACGGAATGTATTAACCGCCTTTATAAGTCCAATCGTACCTATTGAAATCAAGTCTTCGAGCCCGGCACCGGTGTTCTCAAATTTTTTCGCAATGTATACAACAAGCCGGAGATTATGCTCAATAAGCTGCTGTCTTGAATATTTACAAACATTCTCATCACATGAATCAAGTCCGTTTATAGCTTCAACCTCCTCTTCAGGTGTCAGCGGCGGCGGAAGTGTTGATGTCCCATTTATGTAATATACACCTTTATCATCCAAACGCTTAAATAAGCGCAAAAAAGCCCTCACAATTTTTGACGTACTTCCCTGCACCATTCCGCACATAAAATCAAAAATTCTGATATATACCCCTCCTTATTATAAATCAAGTAATGTCTGCGGTATAATTCCACCGCATCCGTCATAATCCGCCGTATGTGTATCAATCGCCACAGCCGCATCAACTTCATGCCCGTCGATTATAATACTATCCGGCACAAAACACATAAGCATCCCACCGCCGATAACACTTCCCGCCGGAATAAGCCTTAATTTATGCGAAAACTCCTGTGGCAAAGAAGTCATCAGTTCAGGAGATTTCGCCGCTTCAAGCACTGCACACGGCAATGTATTTAAAAGACTTACCGCCGAAATTATTATCACCGGTTTTCCTCCAAATGGTTCGCGAAGCAAATTTCCACTGTCGCAGAGTGCTTCCAATACAGTTTCTTTGTCAAAAGCTGTTACTGATATTACAACACGTCTGCGATTAAGTGACCTATCGCGAATCCGGCTGTAAATAATGCTGACTGTTCCGCTTATCGCCGCCACAGCAAAAAACATTATCGGAGATATATCCGGCGACGTGCTTACCGGAGATGCGCCAAACGATTCTTTAATGCGTCCTATGAAGCCATACAAAACCGTCATAACACCGCCAAGTCCAATATTAACAGCCGCAAAGGAAAGTACACCCCGAAGTGCTGTGATTCCTTTAGTACGGTAAGCTACCGATACCATTAAAACCGCACATACACCGCTGAAAATCAAGCGCACAAGCCGTAAAATCGGTATTGCCGTAAATTTGTCGGACAAGACAGCAGCGAGTGCCCATACCGCTCCCATTCCTGCAGCCATCGCAAGCCTTAACGGTTTTGGCGGAATATGTAATAGCTTCGCACTTATGTATAGCGCGAGAAAATCCATTGAAAAATTCACAGCAAGTAAAGAATCCGCATAAACGACAGCCGTTTCAAACACCTCCCTTATTTTTTTGCTGTAATACTATTATACACTGACACCGATGCAAAATTTGTCGCAAAAATTACAAGAAAAATAAAAATTTGCCCCGATATCAATGAATATAAACTCACACATCGGGACAAAATTAAAACGTACCTCATTTACATGAAAGGAGCGATTGTTATGATTGACAAACTCGCGCTTATTTTAGCAATTATCGGCGGCCTTAACTGGGGCAGCATCGGAATTTTCAAATTTGACCTTGTGGCATGGATATGCGGCGGACAAGGCTCGCTTGTAGCGAGAATTATATACACCCTTGTCGGCCTCGCCGCAATCTGGTGCATTTCCCTGCTCTTCCGCGAAACAGACCACATCGAAGAAGACGTTTCGGTGAGATAACAAGTATTCTTCAAATAGCAAAAATCATCCTCGTCCGATATTTTAGGCGAGGATGATTTACTTTTGACGCCGATCATAGTGGCGTATCCCTACATATTTGCTTCAAATATATCTTAAAACACCTTGACAATAAAAAAACTGTGATATACTGTTCTCGTAAAAATAATTTTAAGGAAGGATATCCCAAATGATTTTCGGAAACATCAAAACCTATAAATCCTGCGGTATGACCACCGCTGATCTTGATAAATATCTCGACGTAATCCGCAGTGTCGCAGCAGACACCCCCAACGGAACATATCAGCTCGAGGACGGAGCATTTTACAATGTTGTCACCCCCACCCTCTCTCCCGCTGAAGGCAGAGAATTTGAAAGCCATAAAAAGTTTATCGATATTCAGTATGTCATGGAAGGCACCGAGCAGATCGAATATGCTGACCTCCAGACTCTGACCGTAACTAAGCCTTACGTTGAGGATGATGACTATGCCCTCGAAGCAGGAAACGGCGTACTTCTCACCCTTAATGCAGGCGATTTCGCAATCTTCTGTCCCGAAGATGCACACAAGCCCTGCTGCGGTGAAGGATCGTCCAAAAAGATTATCGTAAAGGTTCCCGTAAAATAATCATACATATAAAAAACGCCCCTCTATGGGGCGTTTTCTTATTGAAGTCAGTCCTTAACGACAATCTCACCTTCAGGCGTATAAGGCAGAGTAAACACAAACTCACAGTTTTTACCGTGCTCGCTCTTAACCCAAATTTCCTCTTCGTGAGCGTCAATAATTGTTTTTGCGATATAGAGTCCAAGTCCGACACCGGTTTTGTCAAGTCCGCGGCTTTTGTCACTTTTATAAAACCGGTCAAAAACAAGCGGAAGTTCATCTGCCGGGATGCCGTCACCCTCGTTGTAAACCGAGATATACACCTTTTTCTCTTGCTCGTTTATGCTTATTCTGTATCTTCCACCCTCATGCGAAAACTTGACCGCATTGTCGCATATGTTGTATAGTATCTGATATATAGCATCTCTGTCAGCCCAGACCATCATCTTATCGTGCTTGCAGTCGAACTCTACATCGAGATGCTTGGCGTCAATCTTCTGTTCAAACGATATCAGTATCAAGCGTGCCATTTCGCAGA
>JAZQXA010000147.1:0-25730 GCA_045632605.1 Candidatus Flemingiibacterium sp.
AAGAGTCTGCTTGCACATTTTCGCAGTATTGCAGCGGTAAAGAGGGCAGACAAGACCGAACTTATGAGAGTTTCGGGAATTACTGCGGCGAACGCAGATGCTATAATCGAATATTACAGAAATAAAGGAGATAACTCAAAATGAGAATAATTACAGGAAGCGCGCGAGGAACAAAGCTTGCGACACTCGATGGGGATGCAACACGCCCTACAGCAGAGCGCGTAAAAGAAGCGATTTTCAGTATGATACAGTTTGATCTGCCGGATTCACACGTGCTTGACCTTTTCGCAGGAAGCGGTCAGCTCGGACTCGAAGCACTCAGCAGAGGCGCAGAAAAGGCTCATCTTGTTGACCGCAGTGCGGATGCTGCGGCGATTATCAAGCAGAATGCACAGAAGACACATCTTTGGGATCGCTGCCGCGTTGTAAACATGGATTTTGCCGACTATATACGCGGTACGAAGGGCGAAAAATTTGATTTTATTTTCCTTGATCCGCCGTATGGAAGCGGTATGCTGAAAACTGCGCTCGAAAAGCTGGCAAACGCCGAGCTCCTTGCCGATGGCGCATGGATATTCTGCGAGGACGAAACCGACGATATTTTCGCAGGTGACGAGGCTCTCGCAGAGAAGTATAACATCGAAAAACAGAACCGCTACGGACGTGTGTACATCACGGTTCTGACTCTTAAAAAGTAAAGGAGTATTAATAATGCTTAATCCAAGAAAAGCGCTAATTCCCGGCAGCTTTGATCCGCCGACTGTCGGACATTATGACATCGTTATGCGTGCGGCGGCAATGTTCGACGAGGTATGGGTTGTCGCTCTCGTAAATTCATCAAAGCATGAGCGTTTTTCGATATCCGAACGACTCAAAATGCTTCATGCCGCTTTCGACGGAATAAAGAATGTCCGCGTTGACGTTTCGCAGGAATTGCTCGCCGATTATGCGGCGGAGCACGGGCTCGGAACGATAGTTAAAGGTGCTCGTTCGGCGACCGATTTTGACTACGAAATGTCGCTTTCTCTTATCAACCGTTCGATAAATTCTGAGCTTGATACTGTCATCATTCCGACAAAATCGGAGCATATGCACATCAGTTCAACAATGGTTCGTGAGCTGATACGATATGGCTGTGATTACTCTGCGGCAGTCCCCACCGGAGTTGCGGAAATGATAGGCGAATTTTTGAAGAATAATAACCAATAATTGGCAGTAAAATCACATATTGGAATATGTGAAAATATATGGTCGCATAATCGGTAAAAAGTGCAAAAAAAATTTGCAGATATGCGAAAAAATCTTGCAAAACCTATTGCAATTATTTGAAAGATGCTGTATAATAATGGTGGTGAATTTAGGTTCAAAGTGGTTTAAATTACCACAAAATAGGTGCGAGAGGGGTGAGCATTGATGTTGACAGGTGAATATTTACACACAATCGACGTGAAATCGCGTGTTTTCGTTCCGGCGAAGCTGCGTGAATCTCTCGGTGAAACATTCGTGCTCTCGCGCAGTGTTGACGGTTGTCTTTCGCTTTACCCAATCGACGAATGGAACAAATTCTGCGACAAGCTGGCGGCTCTGCCCGAATCGCAGACAAAGAATATCAAAAGATTTTTATTCACCTTTGCGTCGGAGGTAACACCCGATGCACACGGACGCATAACTATCCCCCAAGGGCTTCGCGAATATGCGATGCTCACGAAGGATGCGGCATTTCTCGGAGTCGGAAATCATGCAGAAATCTGGGATGCAGAGCGTTGGGAAGCAATGAAGAGCGGCGATGACGCTCAAATGATCGAAATGCAGATGAAGGAGCTCGGACTGTAAAAATGGATAATATGGCACCTGCTTTTTCGCATTACTCGGTGCTGCTCGGCGAATCGGTGGACGGACTTAATATTAAGCCGGACGGAATTTATGTTGACTGTACGCTCGGCGGCGGCGGTCATTCCGAGGCAATTGCTTCGAGGCTTAATCAAAACGGACGTCTTATCGCTATCGACCAGGACACTGCGGCGATCAGAGCTTCAAAAATCAGATTGGAAAAATATGCCGACCGAATAGAATTTGTACGTGACAATTTCCGAAATGTCGGAGATGTGCTCACAAGGCTCGGCATTGATAAAATAGACGGCGCGATAATTGACCTTGGCGTTTCGTCATATCAGCTTGACACCCCGGAACGCGGTTTTTCGTATATGCACGATGCACCGCTTGATATGAGAATGAACCCCGACGCGGTGCTCGATGCCCGTGAGGTTGTCAACACCTATTCGGAGGAGCAGCTCAAAAAGATAATATTTGAATACAGCGAGGAGCGCTTTGCCGGACGAATTGCGGCGAAGATTTGCGACGTACGTGAACGAAAGAGTATCGAAACGACGTATGAGCTCGTTGACATAATAAAATCGGCAATTCCGGCAAAGGCACGCGAGGACGGTCCTCATCCGGCAAAACGTACTTTTCAGGCGATTCGCATTGAAGTTAATTCGGAGCTGTCGATAATTGAACCGACACTCGATGCGCTGATATATGCGCTTCGCGACGGCGGCAGACTTTCGGTTATAACCTTCCATTCGCTTGAGGACAGAATCGTCAAGCAGACGTTTGCAAAGGCATCGAGAGGATGCACCTGCCCGAGCGGTTTTCCCGTTTGTGTCTGCGGCAATAAGCCGAAGATAAAGACTGTCACTCACAAGCCGATTCTTCCGTCGGAGCGTGAGCTTGACGAAAATCCGCGCTCAAGAAGCGCAAAGCTCAGAGTTGCCGAAAAGCTCTGATGAAGAACAAAAAATCACACGGAGGTATGGCAAATGACCGGTGCAGCATTCAAAAAGAAAAAGAATACTAAAGCGTCAAGTGGTGAGCGTATCTCCACACATCCTTCCTATACAGAATATTCCTGGGACGCAATTGCGAGCGGCAATACCGGCACACAACCGGCAGTTGGTGCATCTGCACAGACACGCCGTCCCGAATCGGTTCAGTCGAGTGCCGCAGTGCGCAGACCGTCTGCCGCTTCACATCCGATTGGCGGACAAGCCTCAGTTGGACGTGTCGAAACCGGTGCAAACGCCAAAGCACAGCAGGGAACTGACGTACGCACACAAGCAAAGAGCGGTGCTTTAAGAGTCAGCGATGGTGCGGCTGTTAAAAAGAAAGTAAGGTCGGTTGTAAACATTCACACGATAGCGGCTGAAAAGAAATATGCATTCCCGATGTCGATAATTATCGTTGCGCTTTGTTTTACAGTGCTTGTTATGGCAACTGTTACAACACTGGTTCAGGTCAGCGAAATAACAACCGAAAATTCCGCACTGCAGAGCAAGTATAATTCCCTCGTTTCAGAGGAAAATGAGCTTCGTCTGCTGCTTGAAACACGTGATGATCTTCGTGTGGTTGAGGCAATGGCGAAGGATGAACTCGGAATGGTAAAGAAAGACCAGGTTGATCGTTATTATTTGACTGTACATAAGGAAGACAGAATTGAAATAATCCAAGAGGTCGAAGAAAAGGATGGCGGAATTGTTGAGGATATTCTGACATTCGGCGGCTCACTTGTTGAACGTATAAGAAATGCGTTCGGCTTCTAAAGGGAGTATTATTTCAGATTTCGGTTAATACAATTAGTATAAGAACAAGCTTCGGAGAGTAGGCACAGGATTCAGCGCTTACTCTCCGAAATTTCCCGTATTTACATTGCTTTTTTGGAGGTAGAAATGCCGTTTTTTTCACAGCATAACAAAATGACAAGGCGTATGCTTGGCTTTATGCTTGCCATCGTCATCGGTTGGGTGTTTTTAGTGTTCAGGCTTTTTAATCTTCAGGTTGTAGAAAACGATAAGTATCAGGCGATTGTTCTCGATCAGCTGACCCGTGAAATTCCGACAACGCCCGAACGCGGTAAGATTTTTGATACTAACATGAATCTTCTTGTAACCAATACAACCGTTTACCGCGTATTTATTTCACCGAAAGCAATCGCCAACTTTGAAAAGGAAAACGAGGAATATTCATCCGGTGCGGCGGCTGCAAAAATTGCCAATAAGCTTGTCGAGGTGCTTGGCGTTGACTATCAGACGGTTATGGATAAATCAAAGAAAGTTAACCGTCAGGACGAAACCATAAAGAAAAATGTTGACCCCGAAACGGCGGCAATACTTCGCGAATTTATAAAGGAAAACAAATTTACCGGACTTCTCAATCTTGCGGCGGAGTCGAAGCGTTATTACTGCTACGGCGACCTCGCAAGCCATCTCATTGGATTCACAAATTCCGACGGTGACGGCGTTTACGGCGTTGAGGCGGCGTATAATACATATCTCAAGGGTACATCCGGTAAGTATATTACTGCAAAGGACGCAAATCAGAAGGATATGCCCTTTAAATATGAAAGCTATGTCGGTGCGGAAAACGGTGCAAATGTTGTTACAACGATAGATATGCGTCTGCAGTATGAGCTTGAAAATCAGATTCTTGCCGCATATGAATCGGCACAGGCCGGAAACCGTGTCTGCGGAATCGTAATGGACGTTAATACCGGCGGTATTCTTGCGGCGGCGGTTTATCCGAACTATGACTGCAACGACCCCTATGCACTCGATGAGGAGCACGCAAAGAAGCTTGCCGACTCCGGGCTTGCGGAGGGCAGTGACGAATATAATGAGCTTCGTACGACGCTTATCTACGAGATGTGGAACAACAAAATCGTAAGTGAGCCGTATGAGCCGGGTTCTACTTTCAAAATACTTACGTCGGCAATTGCCCTTGAAGAAGGGCTTGTAACTCCGGAGGATCCTTTCTACTGCCCGGGTTACTATATTCCAAAGGGATACGGCAAACCTATCAAATGTCACCGCACAGCCGGACACGGAGCCGTTACATTTACACGCGGACTTCAGCAGTCGTGTAACCCTCTTATGATGAATACAATGGAAAAAATAGGACGTGACACGTTCTATAAGTATTTCGAAGCACTCGGATATACGGGAAAGACCGGTGTTGACCTCACCGGTGAAGCAAGCGGAATCTTCCTCGGTAAAGAATCCATGCACGAGGTCGAGCTTGCGGTATATTCGTTCGGTCAGACCTTTAAGGCGACACCTCTGCAGCAGCTTACTGCAATCTGCACTGTAGCAAACGGCGGATATGTTGTTACGCCCCATGTCTTAAAGGAAATGGTTGACGATGACGGAAACGTAATAAAATCTTATGAAACCGACCAGAAGGTGCAGATTTTCTCCGAGGAAACCTGCAATACGATAACACAGATTCTTGCCGAGGGCGTTGCCACCGACGGCGGCGCGAAAAACGCTTATACAAAAGGCTACAGCGTTGCTGCAAAGACGGGCACATCCCAGAAGCAGGACAAATGGGAATACTATGACGCAGAGGGAAATGTCGTTTCCTTTGAGGACGAGTGGGTGACATCTGACCGTCCTTACCGTGTCGGTTCGACAGTTGCATATGCGCCTGCCGATGACCCTCAGATTGCTGTTATAATCATTGTTGATGAGCCGACATCAGGCGGTTCGTTCGGAAGCATTGTTGCGGCACCGTATATTTCGAATTTTCTTTCTGTTGCGATGCCGTATCTCGGTTATGAGCCGCAGTATACCGAAGAAGAGCTTGCAAAGATTGACGTTGGTGTGGCTGACTTTACCGGCTGGACCACGGAAGATGCAACTCTTCACCTGACCAACCGTAAGCTGCAGTTCAAGATTATCGGAAAAGGCGACATCATTGTGGCACAGACTCCTACAAGCGGCAATAGACTTTCAACCGACAGCGGTGTGGTATATCTCTATACCGGAGAGTCGGCACCGTCGGATACTATAACTGTCCCGGATGTTGTCGGACAGACTGCGACGGCGTGCAATAAGCTGCTTATAAATTCCAAACTCAATATAAAAATTCAAGGTGCAACGAACTATAATGTCGGAACCGGAGCGCAGGTTATTTCCCAGTCGCCCGAGGCAGGCACACAGGTCGCTCCGGGAACGATTGTTACCGTTGAATTCAGATACATGGACGGCACTGACTGATGTCATAATCGAGCTCTCTCACGCGTAAATATCATACTAAAGATATAACGCGGAGGACTTATTATGGCAACATTAAAAGAGCTGACGAAAAAGGTCGGCATAAAAGAAACAAATCTCGATTCATTCGACGCAGAGTGCGGCAAGCTGCGCACAAATTCGCTTGAATGCAGGAGAGGAGATATATTCATCTGCATAAAGGGCGGCAAGGTTGACGGACACGATTTTATTTGTACAGCAGTTGAACACGGTGCAGGACTCATTGTCTGCGAACGTGTTACGCCGTACCTTTCGACACACCCTGACATAGGGTACATCGTTGTTGAGAACACCAGGCTTGCCGCGGCGCATATGTGGAACGAATACTGCGGCAGACCCTCTGACAAACTGATTTTAGTTGCTGTCACGGGTACTAACGGAAAAACATCAACAACATATTTTCTGCGTGAGATATTTAAGGCGGCAGGGTATGTTACGGGCGTTATCGGAACAGTCAGATGCCTAATCGGCGACGAAACCGATATAATTTCCGACAGCCCCGATTCAAAGGTTAATTCGATGACAACTCCGTCACCGGAACAGCTTTATCCCGAGCTTGAAAAAATGGCGGATGCCGGCGTTGAAATTGTTTTTATGGAAGCGTCGTCGCATTCGCTCTCACAGTACCGGCTCGATCCACTGCGTTTTACGGTAAGTATCTTCACGGGATTTACGCAGGATCATCTCGACTATCACGAAACTATGGAGGATTATTACCTCGCAAAACGGAGGCTGTTTTCACTGTCTGATGCGGCGGTGATTAATGCGGATACCGCTGTTTCGGACCGGCTTTGCAGAGAGATAAATATCCCGTTTGTGAAATACTCTGTCGGTTCTGCTTCTGTCGATTACACGGCGAGGTCGGCAGTAACCGAAAATGTCGGGGGAATAGCTTACGATTTTTCTGACAAGAATGATACTTGTCATATAACCTGCCCGGTATCGGGCGGATTCATGGTGGCGAACACGCTTGCGGCAGTCAGTACAGCACGGCTTTTTAATATTAAAACCGAGGTTATTGCAGCTGCACTTGAGCATTGCCCGCAGATCCCCGGAAGAATGGAGAGAGTTCCGCTTCCGAAAAAGTGTGATTTTGATGTCTTCATCGATTATGCACACACGCCGGATGCGCTCGAAAACGTACTGCACACGCTCCTTGCTCTCAAAAAGCCAGAGGGCAGAGTGGTTGTTGTTTTCGGATGCGGAGGCGATAGGGATAGGAGCAAGCGTCCGATAATGGGGAGAATCGCCACAACATTGGCAGGACTCACGGTTATCACCGGCGACAACAGCCGAAGCGAAAATCCACGCTCGATTATTTGCGATATACTCCGTGCAGTGGCAGAGGGTGCGGACTGCAAGGTTATTGAACGCCGTGAAAAAGCGATACGGTGGGTTATTGAAAACCACCGTCCCGGCGATGTTATTCTTCTTGCCGGAAAGGGTCATGAGGACTATGAAATTGACGCTGACGGAAAGCATCCGTTTTCAGAAGCGGCGATTGTTCTTAACTCGGTGAAAAGGCTTTACGGCGATGATACTTCGGAGTGATTTTCAGTCATATTAAGCGAAAGGACATTTTAAATATGGGTATTAAATATAACAAAGCGGTGTTTGACACAAAGGAGCTTGCCCGTATTTTGGGCACACAAACCTCTGTGTCATGTGAAATTACATCTATCGTAACCGATTCGCGTGAAGCACAGGGGGGCTCACTGTTTGTTGCTCTCAAGGGTGAGAGATTCGACGGACACGACTATATTTCGCAGGCGTTCTCAAAAGGTGCGGCGGCAGTCGTTGCCGAGCGTATTCCCGAGGATGTTTCCGATGAAGATAAAAAACGCATACTGGTTTGCGGCGGAACACTTGAAGCTCTCGGAAAAATTGCCGCGGCGTATAAGGAGCGTATTCATCCGAAAACGGTTGCAGTCACGGGAAGCGTCGGAAAGACAACAACAAAAGAATTTGTCTATGCCGTTGCCGGTGCAAATTATGTTTCCCATAAGACAGAGGGGAATTTCAACAACGAAATCGGTATGCCGCTGACGGTGCTTTCAATGCCGGAAAGCGCACAGGTGTGTGTACTCGAAATGGGAATGAGCGGGCTCGGTGAGATTTCGCGCATGACGAACATTGCACGCCCCGACATCGCACTTATTACGAATATAGGAAATTCACATATCGAAAATTTGGGTTCGCGTGAAAATATTTGCAGAGCAAAGCTTGAAATTGCCGAGGGCGTTGGAGAAAACGGTCATGTTATATTAAACGCCGACGAACCGATGTTATTTGCGCAAAAGGGAAAGCTTAAGCAGAATATTATTTTTGTTTCGCTTCAGAATCCGCTTGCCGACTACCGTGCGCTTAATATACGTGAGTATGAAGACAGTACGGAGTTTGACCTTGTTGCCGGAAAACGTGTTGTCACCAATATACGTATTCCAACAATCGGAAGACACAATGTTTACGATGCGACCTATGCTTTTGTGGTTGGCGTACTGCTCGGAATGAGTGACGATGATATAAAGCGCGGACTAATGTCATTCCGCAATACCGGAATGAGACAGAATATTTATGAATACGGTGGAATTACGATTATTGAGGACTGCTATAATGCAGGACCTGAATCCATGAAAGCCGCGGTTGACGTGCTCGGACGTATGGCTGAGAAAAACGGCTGCAAGAGTGTTGCGGTGCTTGGCGATATGCGTGAGCTGGGCGACTATTCAAAGCAGCTCCATATGGAGATAGGAACACTTGTTGCTTCAAGGGGCATATCAAATCTTGTCACATTCGGCAGAGAGGCTGAAAATATTGCACTCGGTGCAATAAATCATGCAATGAAGCCGGAGAATATCAGCGTTAATACAAACACTGAAAATGTCAGCGGTGCGGCAAGGACTATATTCGAGCTGCTTGACAGCGGAGATGCAGTGCTCTTTAAGGCGAGCCGTGCGGTACGTCTTGAACGGGTTATTGATGAGCTGAAGCATCTTCTCGACGAAAAAACACGGGCGTAAGGAGTAAGTCATGATAGTATATTTCATCACAGCGCTTGTTCTGACATTTGCGCTTACTGCAATTTTTGCCAGAATACTTATTCCGAAGCTTCGCAGTATGAAGCTCGGTCAGCAGATTCTCGATATCGGCCCAAGATGGCACAAGAGCAAAGAGGGTACGCCGACAATGGGGGGGATCTGCTTTATTGCGGCATCGCTTATTGTATTTACGGCTATAGCGATATTTATGGCTTTGCGCGCCGAAGCAGAGGGCTTTTCCACAGCGGTTATTGTTGTGCTCTTTGCACTTGCAAACGGTGCGATTGGCATTGTAGATGACCTTACAAAATTCAAAAATCACAGAAACGAAGGACTTACCGCCGCACAGAAATATTTGCTTCAGCTTATTTCGTCAGGACTTTTCCTTGCGGCACTTAAGCTCACGGGAAATATTTCAACCGAGCTTTCGGTTCCTTATACAGATATTTCGCTTGACCTCGGTATCTTCTATTACATCATATCAATTCTTCTAATAACGGGTATTGTCAACGCAGTCAATCTGACTGACGGAATCGACGGACTCGCTTCAAGCGTAACTCTCGCACTAGGCGCATTTTTCGCGGTTGCGGCGTTTACTCTCGGAATGCTTCCGACGGTTATCGTTTCGGCGGTTACCATGGGAGCGTGTCTTGGATTTCTCGTTTATAACTTCTATCCGGCACGTGTGTTTATGGGCGATACCGGCTCACTTTTTCTCGGTGCGCTTGCCATCGGCATGGCATATATGATAAATGAGCCGCTGATAATCGTCATCGTCGGAATCGTTTATATCTGCGAAGCGGCATCGGTTATACTTCAGGTTGGATATTATAAATTAACGAAAAAACGTCTTTTCAAAATGGCACCGATACATCACCATTTTGAAAAATGCGGATGGTCGGAGCTTAAAATCGTGGGTGTATTTTCGCTTGTGACCGTTATCGCTGGAATAATCGCATATTTCGGAATATAAAAATTAAAAGAGGTGATTTGTTTGCACGGGGATAACAGAAACTATCATTACCGTCAAACCGATAATAATACAGCGCGGCGTGCAAGCAGTACACCGCAGAAAAATAATGCTCAAACGAATCAGAAAGTACAGCAAAACAGCCGTCCGACGCAGACACAAATGCAGCAAAGACGTACGGTGAATCCTGCTGTTCCAAACAGTACTGCGCAGAACCGCCGTCCCACATCTGCACAGAATCAAACAGTCAGAGCTGCATACAATGTGCAGCAGAATACACGTGTACGTCAACAGTCGGCAAAAGCGGTTACGCAAACTCACAGTACTGCAAAAAGACCTGCTCAGGCTCCGGCTCATACAGCCGTCAGACCGGCACAGAATAAGCCGGGCAAGATTGCGCAGGTGAGCTCGTGGCTCAAGAAAAACTATACTGTAAACAAGAAAGCAGTCGCACAGCGTGAGCTTATAACTCACGACCTCGTTCGTGAAAAGGGAAGCATTGACTATATATTCTTTATCCTCGTTTTGATACTGCTTGCATTCGGAACCGTAATGGTTTATTCGGCGAGCTATGCCTATTCGAAAGCTACATACGGCGACAGCTATTATATAATTCTCCGTCAGTTTGTTTTTGCGGTTTTGGGACTTATCGGTATGGCGATAATTGTAAAGTGGTTCCCACCGGAACGCATACGAAAATTATCTGTTCTGGCGTTTTTGATCTTCTTTGCGATACTTGTTATTGTACCGCTTCCTATACCGGGTATTACGGTAGAGCACGGCGGCGCAAGACGCTGGATCAATCTCGGGTTTACTGAAATTCAGCCGTCCGAGTTTATGAAACTGACGCTTGCAATGATGCTTGCGTGGTATTTTGACCGATTCTATGAGCGCATAGTTCCGCCGGCAAAAAAGCTTGACCAGTATAAGTACGGTGTAATTACTCCGCTGTTTATAACCGGAATGGTTTGTCTGCTTGTTCTTATTGAAAAGCATCTTTCAGGTACGATTATTATGGCGCTCATCGGTGTTATACTGATTTTTGCCAGCGGCGCGCCGAGCTTCTGGATGGTTCCCGGAATCGGTGCCGGTGGGGCGATACTTGCAATATTGATTGCGGTTCTTCCTCATGCACAGCGCCGAGTCGGTATATGGCTCCATCCAGAAACCGACCCTCTCGGTGCAGGATATCAGACCCTGCAAGGACTTTATGCCATAGGCTCAGGCGGATTCTTCGGAATGGGACTCGGAAACAGCTATCAGAAGCATATGTACGTTTCACAGCCGCAGAACGACTTTATATTCACGATAGTCTGCGAGGAACTTGGATTTGTCGGAGCAGTTGCCGTAATCCTTCTCTTTACGCTTCTTATCTGGCGCGGAATCGTTATTGCAATGAACGCTCCCGATATTTATTCAAAGCTTCTCGTTATGGGAATCATCGGCAAAATTGCAATACAGTCGATTTTTAATATCGCCGTTGTAACAAACTCAATTCCGAATACGGGAATTTCGCTTCCGTTCTTCTCATACGGAGGCTCATCACTGCTTGTACTTTTGGCGGAGATGGGAATTGTTCTTTCAATATCCCGTTTTTCGAAGCAGAGAAAATAGAAATGAGGCACTAAGGTGAAAGTTTTAATGACAGGCGGCGGCACCGGCGGACATGTTAATCCGGCCATTGCCATTGCGAATAATATCAAAGAAAATATTCCCGATGCCGTCATCGAATTTGTCGGAACATCGAGAGGAATCGAAAATAAGCTCGTTCCGAAAGAGGGATACAAGCTTCATCATGTTGAGGTTCAGGGCTTCAAGCGTAAGCTTACGCCGTACAATATAAAGTCGGCGTGGCTCGCATTCACCTCGCCGAGAAAGGCTAAAAAGCTGATTCGTGAGTTTTCGCCCGACCTTGTTGTAGGTACCGGAGGTTATGTATGTTGGCCGCTTCTCAAGGCGGCGGCGACGATGGGAATTCCGACTGCTATACATGAATCGAATGCAATTCCCGGTGTTGCCGTTAAGATGCTTGCAGGCTGTGTTGACCGCATATACACAAATTTTGATGCGACAGCGGCGGCACTCGGTGAAGCATATGCCGGCAAGATTGTTAAGGTTGGAAATCCGATAAAATCGGAGTTTTCCACTCTTGAATATAAATCGTCGAGAGAAAAGCTCGGTATCGACGGAAAGTATAAATACTTTATTCTTTCCTGCGGCGGAAGTATGGGCGCAGAAAAGGTCAATGACGAAATGCTCGACTTCATGCGCGATTACACGAAAAATCATCCCGAGGTGCTGCATATTCATTCGACCGGCGCTATTGAATATGATGCGGCAATGGCAAAGGTTCGTGAATACGGACTTGATAAGTGTGAGAACATCAGTGTGCGCGAATATATTTACAATATGCCCGAGCTTATGGCGGCGGCGGATATTGTTATCAGCCGTGCGGGTGCGATGACTCTTTCAGAGCTGGCGGCACTGAAAAAATGTGCGGTGCTGATTCCCTCACCTCATGTTGCGGACAATCATCAGTATAAAAATGCAAAGGTACTTGCCGATGCAGGCGCGGCACTTCTATTTGAAGAAAAGGAGCTGACTGGCGGTGTTATCGGAGAGGCTCTTGTCGGTTTGCTTTCCCACGGTGAAAAAAGAAAATCAATGTCGGACAGCATTGCTTCGTTTGCGCTTCCCGGTGCAAACCGGAGTATATATTTCGACCTTTGTGAGCTTGTAAAGACTTCAAAGGCAAAAAACGGACGGTAAGTTTAAAAAATAATCAAATAATACTACAAATCGGTGCAAATTACTTGACTTTTTGTGAATGGTTATGCTATAATAGTATAAAGGCGGTATTTTGGCTTTGCGTTAAAAATGCAAAGTACGGGCAGTCGGTATTTTATGGGAAAGGATACAGCTTTTCGCGGGTGGCACCATCATGAGCCGAAACAATGACCGCCGGGAGAGCAGATTCTTTACCGGCGACGAACAGGAGCTTTCTGAAATCAAAAGAAAGGAAAGCCTCGAAAAATTTGCAAATAAAAAACGAAAACGAAAAAATCTCGCCAGATTTTTATATTTTTTAATTTTCGCTGTCATAGTGATAATTTTTACAATTATATGTCTTGCGGTATTTTTCCGTATTGAGGAGATCGAAATTGTCGGTTCCTCGCGCTATACAAAGGAAGAAATACTTGAGCTTGTCGAAATTGAAGAGGGCATCAGCCTTTATGAGGTTTCGGACGCTGACCTTCAAATCCTTACAACAAAGCTTGCATATATCAAGGATGTGCACATTGTGCGTAAGCTGCCGCACACGTTGGTTATCAGCATTACGGAGGATTCTCCGAGCTATATGTGTGAGCTGTACGGTGAATATTTCGTGCTCTCGGATGAACTGCGTGTGCTTGACCGGGTTTACGACAGGGCAGTGCTTGACGGCTCGGAACTGATTGAAATTTTGCTTCCGGGGATAAATTCGGTCATCGTCGGCGGTGACGTTGAGTTTGCGGAAACGGTTTCGCAGAAGTATGTTACGGCGTATCTCGATGCGCTTGAGTCAAGTCATCTTTATTCGCGTACCACAGCGTTTGACCTGCGCAGCAGATTCAAGCTTGCACTGATTTCCGACGGGATTTATCTTGTAAATCTCGGAAACGGCGATGAGCTTGCGACAAAACTGACCGCTGTTGCTAGTATGCTTGACAATGAAGTCTTTTCGGACAAGATTCCGGCAACAATTGATGCAACAGACCCGTCACAGTGCCCGGTTATAAAAAATCAGGATCTCGTTATTGCGTTTGATGACTGAAACGGCTCAAAATATGCATTAATCGTAAAAAAATATTAAACTTTTTTGAAATCACTTGCAAAAAACGCAAATAAATATTATTATATTATTATATGAAAGACATTCTCGCCGAAAAATCGGTGAGCGGACATAAAATTCTTAGGAGGATAACAGAAATGGCATACGAACTCGATAACAATTTCGGCAATGTAAATATAAAAGTAATAGGTGTCGGCGGCGGCGGTAATAACGCAGTTAACCGTATGATCTCTGCAAACGTACGCGGCGTTGAATTTGTCGCTATCAATACAGACAGACAAGCTCTCGCAAAATCGAGCGCTGTAACAAAGATCGACATCGGCGAAAAGGTCACAAAGGGCCGCGGTGCCGGTGCAAATCCCGAAATCGGTGCAAGAGCTGCCGAAGAATCCATCGAGGAAATTAAAAAGGTTCTCGAGGGAACACACATGGTATTCGTAACCGCAGGTATGGGCGGCGGTACCGGTACCGGTGCTGCTCCTATCGTTGCAAAGACTGCACGCGATATGGGCATTCTTACCGTTGGTGTTGTAACAAAGCCTTTTGCTTTCGAGGGTAAGGTTCGTATGACTCAGGCTGAAGCCGGTATCAAGAACCTCATTGAGGTTGTTGACTCCCTCATTATCGTTCCCAACGAAAGACTCAAGCAGGTTTCCGACACAAGAATTACTCTTATCAATGCGTTTGAAGTTGCCGACGACGTACTTCGTCACGGTGTTCAGAGCGTTGCTGAACTTATCACAGTTGACGGCTTCATCAACCTCGACTTTGCTGACGTAAGCGCAATTATGCTTGGCGCAGGCTATGCACATATGGGTGTTGGCAGCGCAAGCGGCAAGGAAAAGGCAGAGCTTGCAGCTAAGTCTGCTATCTCCAGCCCTCTGCTCGAAACATCCATTGCAGGTGCACGCGGTATTATCGTAAGCATTACTGCTTCTCCCGACATCGGACTCGAAGAAGTTGACGTTGCCTGCAGCATGGTTCAGAGCGAAGCTCATCCTGATGCAAATGTTATCTTCGGTGTTGCATTCGATCCTAACCTTGAGGATGAAATGCGCGTAACAGTTATTGCTACCGGTTTTGATTCCGCTCCCAAGAGTATGCAGACTCCCGCCGAAGCTGCTGTACAGAAGCCGGCACAGGCAGCAGCGGCTCCCGCAGTTGAAAATGCATCTGATGAAGAAGCTCATGCAGCTGAATCGAACAACGACCTTATTACCGATGATGATTTCAATGATCTTCTCGGTATCCTCAACAAGAACAACGGCGCTCGCTGATTGTGACTTGCTGACATAAAACTGAATTTACATTAAAAGAGAACGCTGTAACGGTGTTCTCTTTATTTATATCATATCGGTTTCGAAAAGTCCACCTTTTGTGTCTGTTAATCAGTTGCACAGCGGCGTATTATGCGTTACAATATATACATCACAATAGAATGGATGGATTTAAATGAACTGGCTTCTCATTTTTACAAGCCTTTTTTCCGTCTGTCAGTCAACTCTGACGAAGCTTGCTTCGGATAAGGACAAGGACGGCGGCGTAATGCGCTTTAACGCAGTGGAGCTTGGGGCTTCGCTCGTATTCTTTTTGGCTATATCGCTTGGTGGATTCAGCTTTCATATGCCGACGTTTCTCTATGCGTCATTGTACGGAATTGCGATGTTTTTCAGCAATCTGTTCGGTTATCTTGCGCTTATGAGCGGCTCGATGGCACTGTCTTCGCTGATAGTTTCATATTCGGTTGTCATCCCTTGCTTTTTCGGAATTGCATTTCTGAAAGAGGATGTAAGCTCACTGCAAATTGTCGGACTTTTATTGCTTGCGCTGTCGATGCTTCTTCTTAAGCGTCAAGCCGATGGCGGAAAAATGAGCAAAAAATGGCTCATATATGTTGTGGTGACATTCATTGCAAACGGTGTTTCTTCGATTGTTCAAAAAATGCACCAAACCGAGTATCCGGAGCTTTATTGCAGCGAATTTATGGTTTATTATATAACGGTGACATTTGTGCTGTTTATCATAGCTGCTGCGGTGAAAAAAGAGAAGAGAAGTGCCGGCTCGGCGAAATATGCGATTCCGGCAGGAATACTGATGGGACTCAGCGCATACATAACATTATTGCTTTCGGCGACGGTCAATGCAAGCGTACTTTTTCCTATAACCTGCATAGCGCAGATGCTATTCAAAGTGGTGATTTCTAAGCTGCTTTTCAAGGACAAATTCAGTATCGCTCAGCTTTTCGGTATCGGACTCGGCGTCATTTCGGTATTGCTTGTTGCAGGATAAGAAAGAACGGACAGTAAAATGTCCGTTTTTTATTTGTTATGAACTTTTTTTCTGAATTCCGACGGGGTTATCCCCGACATTTTTTTGAAGAAGTTTGTGAAATAATGTATGCTGTCGAACTTCATTTCTTCGGCGATTTTTGTGAAATTATCGTTAGTTGTGCTGATTTTCCTTTTGGCAATTTCAAATTTTTGCTCGTTAATATATTCAACAACCGATTTTCCGGTGGCTTTTTTGAATTCCTTGCATAGCGTTGAGCGGTTTGTTCTGAAAAGAAACGAAAGCTCGTCAATGGTAATTTTTTCAAGACAGTTTCCACTGACATATTCGATAACCTCACTTATCGTTGCCGTTGTTTCCTGACCGTCCTCGGCGTTTTCGTTGAAGCGGTATTCTCTGACAAGGCTGATAAGGAAATATTCAAGCAGCATTCGAAGCAGCTGTTCCGAGCCGAATATCTGCCGCTTTCTTTTTTTCATATCGTAAACCGGTGTATTGAACGGCGGCAGAAAAACATTTCTGCCTTCCTTGATTATTTCGGCAAGTTTTTTTATGAGATTATCTGAAAGAAGCAAAGGTGATTTAGAAAAAACATCGAGCAGGTCGGAATCGGTTTCGAATCCGATAATTATGACGGCAAGCACTCCGTCGACATCGCATTTGAGCGAATGCTCAGAATCGGAACGGTGAATTATCATTTCGTGCTTGTTTAAGTATCCGGTATAATCCTCGGACTCAACGTACATTTTTCCCGAATTAACAAATACCAGCTCATAAAACGGATGCCTTTCCTTACCCGTTGAAAAATCCTTGCTGAATTCGAAAAAATGAAGATTTACAATGCCGGATACGTTTAAAGAATCGTTAAGCTTTTTTGATACGTATCTCATGCTTCAAGTATATCATAAAACAATTGATATGTCAATAAATAAATTTACGATTTTATAAAAAATATTGACGATTATGTAAATACAAATATGTGGTAAAGTTGTATAATAAAGATGTAAAAATAAAATAAACGGAGGTTTATTATGAACAGAATTTGCATACCCGATTCAGAGTACCAGGAAAGAATCCAGAGAGCTGCGAAAATGCTCCGCGAGAAAAACCTTGACGTAATGGTTGTCGTTTCCACAGAGAGCGACTACGCTAATGCAAGATATTTCTCCGGTTTCTGGCCGCTTTTTGAGCGCGCAGGCGTTGCTATCAGTGCAACCGGCGACGCTGCACTTCTCGTCGGTCCCGAGTCCGCTGTATTTGGCAAGGACTTCGGTAAGCTTGACAAGGTATTTGTGCTCAAGGAATTCCGTGAGTCCGCAGACCCGTCTTATCCCGAACTCAAGGCTGACACATTCCGCGATGTATTCAACGCTATCGGCGTAAAGGGCGAAAATCTTAGAATCGGTCTTGGAAGCTATGTTGAGTGCACGCTCCCGATTTATGAGGGACTTTGCGATGCTTTCCCGAAGGCTGAAATCACAAAGTGCAATGATATCATGGTTGCTCTCAGAAAGATTAAGAGCGAAAACGAGCTTGCTTGTATCCGTGAGGGCTTCAGAATCATCGAGCTTGCTACCGATGAAGTTATCAAGAATCTTAAGCCCGGTGTTACCGAACTTCAGATGGTTGGTATTGCACAGAGAGTTATCTATGAAAACGGCGCAGAATATGAGGGTCTTCCCATGTACGTATTCAGCGAGGAGAGCACACGTCATGCTATCAGCCGTTCGAGATACAGAGAGATCGGCAAGAACGATATCGTTCAGCTTAACCTCTCCGCAAAGATTGACGGTTATTCGCCGAGTATCGGTCTTCCCGTTGTTATGGGCAAGCTCGAGGGTGAACGCCGTGAGCTTGTTGAATTCTGCCGTCAGATGCACGAATGGACCTGCGAACAGCTCCGTGCAGGCGTTGTTGCAAGCGATGTCGCAAAGGCATTCCTCCAGAAGTATAAGGATGCCGGATACGAAAAGAATTATGTCTACGGTCCCTGCCACGGTACAGGCATGATCGAGGTTGAAGCTCCCTGGATGGAAACCGACAGTAACTATGTTCTCGAAGAAAACATGACTTTCCAGGTTGACACCTTCATTTCCGGCCCGACCTTCGGATGCCGTTGGGAAAAGGGTATTGCCGTTAAGAAGAACGGTATCGAAACTTACACCGATTACCTCAAAAAGGGTATCATAGAACTGGAGTTTTAAGTCATGGTTTGCGGAAAGAAAAATTGGATAATCCCCGACTGTGAGCTTCCGCCCGAAGGCGAGGGAATACTTAAAGGACACGAGAGTGTTATCGTTGTTAACGATTCTGACAAGCTGGCTACTATTAAGGTTAAACTCTTTTTCACCGATAAGCCGGCTTATGAGGGCATCACATGGACTGTTGAACCGGGACGTGTTAGATGCTTCCGTATGAACGAGCCTTCCGATATGTCGGGTTACATCGTTGAAAAGGAAATTCAGTATGCGATGAAGCTCGAGAGCGATACTGAAATTGTTGTTCAGTACGGCAGACTCGATAACCGTCAGACAAATCTCGCTTATTACACAACACTTGCATTTTAATTGACTGGAAAGGGGTATAACAATGGTACTTGATCACTCATTTCCGAGAGAACGTGATTACGTTCAGAAAAACAGAATACCGCTCATAATTCCGGCAGGTACGGTTGAATATCACGGTCCTCACTGTTCTTACGGCTGCGACACACTCGTTGCAGAGGGACTGGTTAAGAAGCTTGCTGAGAAAAAAGAGCTGATGCTCGCTCCGACGATAAGCTATAGCCCGTCGAGCTATGCTGTCGGCGACAGCAAGAGCGGTACTGTACACGTTGAGGAAACTGCGTTTGAAAATTATGTATACTATGTATTCATGAGTATGCTTTCCGCAGGATACCGCAACATTTATGTTGTCATTCACCATCAGTTTGAGCAGGAAAGCGAAATGCCGATGACTCTTTGTTACCGTATGGCGGCAAAGCGTGCTACAATGGCTTATCTCGAAAAAACGCTCGGACAGGGCTGGTGGGGCAGTGAAAACTATGCTAACTACTATGAACAGCTTGAGGGTGATGACAATCCGTTCAACTGGATTAAGGTCATTCCCACGATGAGTACTGCCGTTCAGAATGCCACCGGCTATGACCACGCAGGAAAATATGAATGTTCGATACTGATGTCACTCTATCCCGACTGCGTACAGCTCGACAGAATTGATGATATCAAGCATTGGTTTACAGAAAGTGCACGAGGTGCAAACAAAGCACTCGGTGACGAAATGGTCGCAAAAGCACTCGAATATCTCGACTCTGCTATAGTCTGAGAAATAAAAAATGTGCTGCGCGAAAACGCAGCACATTTTTACTGTATTTATTTGAGCAAGAATGCTTTGTAACCGAGGATGTCGCCGGTTTCAAATACCGTTCTGCCGCTTTCGATTCGGCTTTCGATTTTTGTTTCACCGGGAAGTGCATAGATTTCGTATTCTCCAAGGAGCGATACCTCTGCGCTTCTCATATATATGTGTTCTTCAATGTTTCCGCGCCACCTCTTAAATTCGGGATATGTGGTTTTTATGTGGAACACTGTGCAGGTGTCGTTTTTGGTAATTGCAGTTGTTGCGGTTTTTGGGAGCATTTCACTTTCAATAAGACGTTCGGGAAGAAGCTCACGGATAACCGCATCAAACAGTTCTCTGTGTTCGATAAGGAATTTGTCAGAGTATGCGTTCAGAATGTCAAAGCAGATGCAGGCGGTGTTTTCGCCGACAACAGCTGCGCTGTAATCGGTTGCCTTGCCCTGCGGTCTGTAGAAGGTTGCCTGTCTGCCGTCCCATGTGAAATTCATGATTCCGGCAACATAGGGTGCGAGCTCCTTGCCGCTCTTGTTCTTTATCAGACGTGAAGGATGATACATTGCAAAGCGCATAGTGCTCTTCGGAAGTGTGAAGTATGCATTATCGCTCTGATCTTTGCCGTTATATTCCACATAATCTATAAGTCCTGTTTCGCGTCCGAGCTCGATTGCAGTGCCTGTAAAAATGACCTTTCCACCGTTCTTTACGAAATTAACGATACGTGCTTTTAAGTCATCGTCGTATGTTGCATCTGCAGTATCTTCGCCGACTATAAGAAGTTTTACCTCTTCAAAATTGCCCATCTCATCGTACATATTGTAGGTAAGATTCAGCTCTTTGAGTATACGTGCAGCACCGTTTGTGAAAGCTGGCATATCGGAACTGTTATATTTCGAACGGATAAGTATACCAACCTCGGCAAGATTATCGGAGTTTTCGGTGTACGGCTCATAAAGCATTTTTTCTTCCATAATCTTTCCGATGCGCTCTGCAACCTCCGGCTCAAAGCCGTCAACGGGATGCAGGTGGTCACCGAATGAGATGGCGAAACTGTTCATCATTGCATCATAGAGGTCATTCTGCATTGAAGCAACTGATTTAACTCCGCCGAAGTCACCCCACGAATCTTGGAATCTTCCGCTCATATAAAGACGGTCTTCATATATTGTTCGTGTATATGCCGCCATTTTGGGGAAATAATCGTATCCCCAACCGCCTTCTGGCAGACACTCGATTTCAGCATGAGAGAGCAGTCCGGATCTCCACGGCATACCGTTAAAATAGAATTTAATCTTATCTTTTTTTGCACCTGCTGCTTCCAACACCTCACGTGACAACTCATATCTTACCTCATTTTGATATTCGGCAACTGCACTGTCGTCGGTTGTGTCGATGCCACGCTTTTTCATATCAGTCATACAGTAAGGACAGTAGCAGGGAATTTCCTGGAAACAGTCGCAGAAAATTCCGTCAATATCATATTCGCATACCTCGCGTATCTGCTCGAGAAAATGCGCTCTGTACGGGGAATTATAGCACATAACTCTGAAGAAGTTGTTGAATTTGTTTTCCTCGTGAATTACGCCGTTCTTTTTTATCTTGAGCCAACCCGGATTGTCTGCTGCCATTTCATGATTGAGTCCTATATTAAAATATGCGGTGACGCCGATGCCGCGCTTGTGGCAGGCTTCGATGATTTCCTTTAATGGATCACGATCACCAAGTCCGGGATATTTCTTTCCGACTTTGGTATTATAATAGCTGAAGCCCATATTGCAGCGCGCAGCCATATTTATGTATTCGACATGAGCCGCAGCAAGCTGGTCTGCAAACTTTTCAGCATCGAAGTTTTGTAAGATATTTTCGATTCCGGGTGACGTGTGAAAATCAAAGTGAATGGCACGTTTGAACTTCGGTCCGACTGTTTTTTGCATAATAAAATCTCCTTATCTGCATAATTATATTAAAATTATTATCACCATTATAACAAATCGTTCCCAATAGGGGAATATCATATTTGTCTATCATTCTGTCGTTTTTAATTGTGTTTTAAATAAATTATATGTTAATCATCCGGTGAACATTCAAACGATGAAGTGTTTCACATTTCAAAAGATAACAAGAAAAGCTGCAATGGAGGTAAGCTTATGCAGTGTATGTCAATAACAATATTTGGGGAAATTCCCACACCGAAATTTTGGAATTTTCCCGGTATCACAAGACCGATGTCTATAATATACTATGTCCTCGGGGGAACCGGCTTTTATAAATTCGAAGGGCAGGAAAATCAGTTTAAAAAGGGATACTTGTATATACTTCCGGCAAACAGAGAATTTTCGCTGCGTGAACTTCCGGACGATAAATTTTTTGCCGTGCACGTACACGCCTATACCTTACCTGAAATAAACCGGGTTATTGAGATTGATGTATCGTCAGATGAGTTTATAAAGGATACGCTCGAAATGCTCAGAGTATATGTGAAAAAGGGAGAGAAAGCAAGAATATATGTGCATAAGGTGACAGATATGCTCATCTCTTATATCGCAGAAACAATGCTTGAAAACGGAACCGCACTGCCGAAGCGCATTAAAGAATATATCGAGAAAAATTTTGTTTCGGTATATCGCGAAAATGACCTTTCTGAAATTTTTAATTATTCAAATTCGCATCTTGCCAAGATTTTTCGAAACGAATACGGATTTACACCAAGACAGTATGCCGAGCAACTTGTTCTCAAGGAAATAATTCTTCTTCTGCACGAGGGAATGCCGATAGCCGAGATATCCGCACGAATAAATTATTCCTCACCGGAAAATCTTTGCAGATTCTTTAAATCGGCTTACGGCTGTCCGCCGAGTGAATATATCAAAAAATTCAAAGATTATCCGATATAACGATTTATATAAAAAAATCCCCACTGCTGTATTATAACCTGCAGTGGGGATAAATTTTGTTACTCTTCAGGGCCTTTCGGCGGGTTCTTTTGAATTTTGCCGAGTAGCGTTCCGATGAGGGTTTGTTTTGTTATTGCGTTTGTCATGCTTCTGACACGTGCCGCAAACGAATGCTTGTTAGCATCCTGTTCAATAAACTCGTGAATTTCGTTTTCCGGGTAATAATCCGATGTTGCGGCAGGAAGCTCTTTGTTTCGCAGACGTTTTTCCACATACAGCTTGATGAGCATATAGAATATTGCGAAAATCGGTACGCTGATGAACATTCCGAACAGTCCCCACAGTCCGCCGAACACGGTTATTGAGAAAAGCACCCAAAGCGAAGAAAGTCCAGTGGTTTCGCCCAGAATTTTAGGTACGATAATGTTTCCGTCGATCTGCTGAATGACAATATTGATTATGATGAACCAAATCACCTTTGAGGGATCGACGATAAAAATTATCAGAACACCGGGAATTGCACCGATGAACGGACCGATTACCGGTATGATATTTGTAATTGCGATAAGAACGCTGAGAAGAGGAGCGTACGGTATTCCGAACATCAGGAATACGATGAATATAACGACACCGACGATAAGTGAATCAAGCACTTTTCCGAGAAGATAGGCACCGAAGGTTTTGTTTGTGAAGTTGCCGAACTCAAGAATGCTGTGGTAGTGCCGGTCGGAGGTGAACGAACGGATAATTTTCTTAAACTGTGCAATGAGCTTTTCTTTTGAAGAAAGGGTGTAGATTGCAAAGAATACACCGAGAACGAGGTTAAGAAGCCCGTTTGCAACACCTGCAAACGCGTTGAATATAAGCGGAATATAATCTTTAAGAATGGTGTAAGAATTTGAAATCAGTGTGTCAAGATTATTTGAAAGTAAGTCAAGCTGTGCGGAGATGTCAGAGAGCTCCTCGCCAAGCGTTGAGTTAGTGAAATATGCAAGGATTGTCGCAAAAAAGTTTTCTATGGTTAAGTTTGCGCTGTCGAAAATTGAATCCGGCAGAAAATCGTCAAGCCAAGCAACTGTCTTTTCGATATAGCCGCTCATTTTGGAAGCGAGGTCGGTAAGACTTAAAATAACCTGCGGTATGATGAGCAGGAAAAGTATTGTCAGAATTATAAGCAGTATAATGAATGCGAGGGTTATTGAAAGCCCGCGTCTTAAATTAAAACGCCGTTCGGTTGTCACCTTGAAACGGAAAATATGCTTTTCTGCCATTTTCATGATTGGGTTTGCTATGTATGCAATGGCAAGTCCGAGATAAAACGGCATCATTATTTTATTTACCGTTGACAGTACTGCAGCGACACCGGCAAAATTGAGAAACAGTGCGGCAAGCAGCATTATTGCGAGAGCAGTTATGAGTGAATAGACTGCTACAGTCGTATATTTTCGGTTCCATTCTATTTTCATTTACAGCCCTCCTTCAATAAAAATACAAAGCCACTATATAAATTATACTTCACGAAAGTAAGCTTGTCAAGGTATTTTAATTAAGAAAGCTAACTTTTTACATATTTTTTAAAGATAGTTTTTGTTTTTTACGGTAAATATAAAAGTTTTTTAAGAAAATAAAAACTTATCGGTTTCATTATTGCAAAATTTACGGATATGTGTTATTATATTAGTATATTTGCTGATTTGGATACATAAAAACGAGAGGCGAGCACTATGAATAGGATAAATGTTACCCATTCGTGCGGTAATTACAATATATATGTCGGTGAAGATATACTCGCCGATGCACTTAATGAAATACTGCCGGTCAAGGAATACGACAGAATATTTATTGTTACAGATTCGAATGTTGAAGGGCTTTGGATGACTCACTTCACATCGGAGCTTGCCAAATGCGGCAGAGAGCCTTCCGGAGTGTTTGTTTTCCCTGCCGGTGAAACCTCGAAAACGCTTGGCACTGTTTCCGATATGTATGCGGCTTTTTCTCGGGCAAAGCTCACCAGAGGTTCGCTTGTAATTGCCCTTGGCGGCGGTGTCACCGGTGATATGACAGGATTCGCTGCGGCGACATATCTGCGCGGTATTGATGTTATTCAGGTGCCGACGACCCTGCTTTCGCAGATTGATTCCTCAATCGGCGGAAAGACCGGCGTGGATCTCTCTGTGGGAAAAAATCTCGTCGGTGCATTTCATCAGCCCTCTGCGGTTATTGCAGACAGCAGATTCCTCGAAACTCTGCCGAAGCATTTTACAAACGACGGCATGGGGGAAGCAATAAAATACGGCTGTATTGCAGATGTAGAGCTGTTTTCAGGCATTGCCGACCGCACAATAGACCGAGCGGATATGGTTTACAGATGCATGAAAATTAAGGCTCATGTTGTTGAAGAAGACGAGTTTGAATCCGGACTTCGTATGATACTTAACTATGGTCACACACTTGGTCACGCTGTTGAAAAGCTCGGCGGATTCACACGTTTTTCGCACGGAGAATCGGTTGGAATCGGTATGCTCTATGCGGCGAGAATCGGTGCGGCGTTCGGATATGACACTTCGCTTGAAGCTAAAATACGTGCTTCACTTGAGGCATGGGGGCTTCCGACTGACATGGATTATCCGGCGGACGAGTTAATTTCCGTTGTCGGTGCTGACAAAAAACGCCGCGGAAACGATATATCGTTTGTTCTGCTCGAGGAACTCGGACGGGCGACTGTCAGAAAAATTCCGCTTGAAAGAATCGGAGCGCTTATATGAAAAATATGATATTTACTCCAAGTGAGATAAAAGGAAGCGTACGAATCCCTTCCTCGAAAAGTCAGGCACACCGAGCGCTCATATGTGCAGCATTGGCTGGAAATTCAGCCGTTCGTGGCGTTGATACATCAAACGATGTCAAGGCGACCGCAAATGCACTTTCTTCACTCGGTGCAGAGCTTGAATACAATGAGTCAGAACGTACGTTTTACATAGGATCGCCCTGCTCACGCGGCATATCCGCCGGTGAAGTAAACAGCGGCGAATCTGCATCAACACTTCGCTTTTTCATACCGCTTGCGGCGGCACTCGGCGATGATGTAACATTTGTCGGAGAGGGACGTCTTCCAAAACGTCCGACTTATATATATAAAAATATGCTCGAATCAAACGGGGCAAAGCTGACTTATCCCGAAAACGGCGACTTTCTGCCGCTTACAGTATCGGGACAGCTTAAAGCCGGAAGCTACAGTCTGCGAGGCGACATATCCTCGCAGTT
>JAZQXA010000148.1:0-11646 GCA_045632605.1 Candidatus Flemingiibacterium sp.
TCGTAAAGGCATTTGGGTGTCAAAAATCATGGACGGCAACGAGGTTATCGAGCCTCTGCGCGACCGTCTTATCGGACGCTTCGTAATCGGGGATGTTATAAATCCCGAAACCGGTGCAGTCATTGTTCCCGCTAACACCATGATTACCGACGACCTTGCCGACGAAATCGTTGCGGCAGGCATTGAAAAGGTACTCATCAGTACTATTCTCGAATGTAAAGCTAAACACGGCGTTTGCTCGCATTGCTACGGCGCGGACCTTGCAAACGGCAAGCTGGTTAACGTCGGTGAAGCAGTCGGTATTATCGCGGCACAGTCCATCGGTGAGCCGGGTACACAGCTTACGATGCGTACGTTCCACACGGGCGGCGTTGCGGGAGCCGATATTACACAGGGTCTTCCTCGAGTCGAAGAGCTTTTCGAGGCTCGCAGACCGAAGAAAACTGCTATCGTTTCCGAAATTTCCGGTGTTGCTCGCATCACCGAAAACAAGCGCATGAGAACTATTGTTGTTTCCGCCGGCGGAGAAGTTGAGGATGTTGCATACCCGATTCCGTTCGGAACCAGAATCGTTATCGAAGACGGTCAGACTGTTAATGCAGGTCAGGCTCTCACCGAGGGCTCCATCTGCCCCACCGATATTCTTCGCATTAACGGACTTGATGCCGCTTATGACTATATCATCCGCGAGGTTCAGAAGGTTTACCGTCTGCAGTCGGTTGAGGTTAACGACAAGCACATCGAGGTTATCGCCCGTCAGATGACGAGAAAGACCAAAATCGAAGATTCCGGAGATACAACTCTCCTTGCAGGCAGTGTGGTTGACCTTCACGAGCTTGCTGCCGAAAACGCAGCTATTCAGGCACGCATTGATGCCGGTGAAACTACACTTCGTCTTGGCGTTGGTTCTCCCGTACTGCTTGGTATCACAAAGGCGGCACTGCTTACAGATTCGTTCCTGTCCGCAGCCTCCTTCCAGGAAACCACAAAGGTACTCACCGAAGCTGCTATCAAGGGCAAGGTTGATAACCTGCTCGGTCTTAAGGAAAATGTTATCATCGGTAAGCTCATTCCTGCCGGAACCGGTATGGAATGCTACCGCAGCATTGAAATTGACAAGGCAGAGGAACAAACCGTTCTTGACAGCACAGTTGTCGGTTAAGTTAAAATACAAAAGCACGTCGCATGACGTGCTTTTTGTTATATGCCAAATATAGTGGCTCTCCGAATATAAAATCCGGAGAGCCGTTATGTTATTTCTTCATATTGTTTTTGAGAACGAACTTATCGAAAATGAAAGCGAGAATAATAAATATAACTGCACTTGCCACCGCCTGAATCACATTGAAATATATCGACGCAAGGGGCGCCGCAAAGCTTGCAAGCAGTATCGCATCGTAGAAATAATATCCGACGACGCAGACAAGACCTGCCGGAACAGTTGCGAGAAAATTACGCGTACCAACCAGCTTTTTCGATTTCGATGAAAAGAACAGCGCCATGAGAGCCTTTATAATAACCGTACCGGGAACGTAAATTATATACCCCGTAAGAGCATCGGCAAGACCGGCACCTATCGCACCGACCGCGCAAGCATACGGTGTGGGCAGCAGCACAGCCGCGAGATAAATGAATGCATCACCGATATGTACATATCCGCCGTTGGGAACGGGAATACGCGGCAGATACGCCGTTGCAACGAAAACAAGCGCGCACAGCACAGCCGAAAGCGTCAAAAGACGCATTTTATTGTTTTTGAGTTCTGACATAAAAAACACCTTCCTTTAATTTTTTATAAGTCTGAAAAGATTTTTTTCAAGCCGCAGACCGTTTCGCCAAGGTGTGTCATATTCCGAGGTGTCAGCAATCATTTCTGCGACAACTCCGCACGAAAATTCCACAGCCTCGTGGAATTTATCGCCGTGTAAAACCCGTCCGAGCAGTACCGAAGCAAAAAGGTCGCCCGTGCCGGGATATCCGTTCTTTATCCGGTGGATAATATGAACGCTTTCATGCTCTGCAGAATCACTGTCATACGAAAGCGTCGCGATTCGCTCATTTGACAGCTCAATTCCGGTGAGAGCAAGTTTTTTCACATTATAGATTCCGACAAGCTTCACCTGAAGTCTTTTCGCCTCGGCAAGTGCCTCATCAGGCGAAAGCACAGATGTGTCGCAGTAAGACTCGCCACAAAGCAAGTATGCCTCAGTAAGATTTGGCGTAATAATGTCCGCCTTGTGACAGAGCTCACGCATACGCGCACACATTTCGGGCGTGTATGTCTGATATACCTGTCCGTCGTCACCCATAACCGGGTCAACAAGCACAGGAATATTTTCGCCGAACATATCTATCGCCTTTGCCACAGTGTCAATCTGACCTGCACTTCCGAGAAAGCCGGTGTATATCGCATCAAAGTCAAGCGAAAGTGACTTATAGTGCTCAAGTGCCGGAACCATCGTATCGGAAAGGTCGGTAAAGGTCATATCGGAAAAACCACCGGTATGAGTTGAAAGAAGTGCGGTTGGAAGCGGAATAACCTGCGCTCCCATTGCGGAAAGCGTCGGTATTATAACCATCAGTGCACAACGTCCGAACGCAGACAAATCGTGAACCGCAAGTATTCGTTTTGTATCGTCATGCCGCATAACGCACCTCCTGAAACATCATATTTATATTATACTACAAAACCATTTGCCATTCAATACACAGATGAAATAAAATTCGCCCCACCAAGTAGCATATAATTAGCGATTTTTCGACCAAAGGAAAAGGTCGGATTGCCCCGACCTTTTCACGGTATTCAATTAAAAAAACTTTGTTACGCCAAGTGTTGCAAAATAATCGTCGGGAGTTTCGGCGCGGCGGATAAGCTCGACCGTTCCGTCCTCCTTATAAAGAAGCTCAGCACTTCTGAGTTTTCCGTTGTAATTGTATCCCATTGCAAATCCGTGTGCACCTGCATCATGGATAGCAAGAATATCGCCGATGTCAATCTTCGGAAGCATACGGTCGATTGCGAACTTGTCGTTATTTTCGCAAAGGCCGCCCGTTACGTCATACTTGTGGTCACAGGGAGCATTTTCCTTGCCCATAACTGTTATATGATGATATGAGCCGTACATTGCCGGACGCATGAGATTTGCCGCACAAGCGTCACAGCCGATATATTCCTTGTAAATGTGCTTTTCGTGAATGGCTTTAGTGATGAGCATACCGTTGGGAGCAAGCATATATCTTCCAAGCTCGGTGAAAAGCGAAACATTTCCGAGTCCTGCCGGAACGAGAATTTCCTCATAAACCTTGCGTACACCCTCGCCGATTACAGCGATATCCGCCGGCTCTGCATCGGGAAGATAAGGCACGCCAACACCGCCCGACAGATTGATAAACGAAATCTCAACTCCTGCCTTTTTCTGAATCTCAACAGCTAACTTAAAGAGTACGCCGGCGAGAGTTGGATAATATTCATTATTTGTGTTGTTGCTCGAAAGGAACGCATGAATACCGAAACGCTTTGCTCCCTTTGCCTTGAGTATCTTGTAAGCCTCGATAATCTGTTCTTCGGTCATGCCGTATTTAGCCTCGCTGGGCGAGCCCATAATCTGGGTGCTGATACGGAAATCTCCGCCGGGATTGAAGCGGCAGCAGATTGTTTCGGGGATATAACCGATGGTCTTTTCGAGAAAAGCAATATGAGTGAAATCATCGAGATTAATTATTGCGCCAAGCTCTGCGGCTTTCTTAAAATCCTCAGCAGGTGTTGCGTTCGAGGAAAACATAATGTCATCACCCGAAAAGCCGACCTTTTCGCTCATGATAAGCTCGGTAAGCGACGAGCAGTCCGTGCCGCAATTTTCCTGCTTTAAAATATCAAGCAGAACGGGATTTGGCGTTGCCTTAACTGCAAAATATTCCTTGAAGCCCTTATTCCATGAAAAAGCAGCATTTAGTGCACGTGCACGCTCACGAATACCCTTTTCGTCATAAATATGGAACGGGGTTGGATAAGTTTCGATAATTTTTTCAAGCTGTTCTTTTGTTACAAATGGTGTTTTCAACGTTTTTTCGCTCCTAAAATATATATTTTTCCAAAATAAATTATAACACAAAAGCAGTATTATGTCAATAGAAAATACCGATATAACGCATAGCGGGGTTTGTCAAATTTGTAGCTGTCAATTTTCGGGAAAAACAAAGCATTTTTGGGGGTTGAAAATGCCGATTTGCTTTGATAGAATTAACTTGCAGATAAAACATCTGTAATACTTTTACTATATAGAAATGAGGCATAATTATGAATTATCTTAAAGCAGGTGTCGCACGCGCAGACATAACTCCCCCTCTCGGAACCAGACTGATAGGTTATCCCAGAGAGCGCCCGGCTGATAACGTCCTCGACCCCCTCACCGTCACTGCGCTCGCGCTCACAAGCGGTGACACAAAATCGCTCATTCTTTCAATGTCGCTCACCGTAATGGATGATGAAATAACAAGTCTTGTCCGCAAAACAGTCAGCGAAGCAACCGGATACGGTTTTTACGATATAAATGTCTTTACATGGCAGATACATTCCGGCCCGTCAACCCAGACCTGCTGGGGCTACGGCATTCCGAACTGGCCTTTCATTAACGATATCATGCTCCCCGGCTGCGTTAAAGCCGCAAAAGAAGCAATCGCTGATATCGGAGATGTTGAAATCGGCGTTGCAACCACAGACTGCCATATCGGCATAAACCGCCGCAGAATTGAAGAGGACGGCAGCGTTCAGCTCGGTCAGAATCCATGGGCACCGTATGACCCCACAATGACTGTTGTACGTTTTGTGCGCGATGGCAAGCCTTATGCAAATATCGTACATTACGGCGCACATCCGACCGTAATCGGCCCCACACTCGATATAACACGCGACTGGCCCGGCATTATGGTTGACAGAGTTGAAAACCTCTGTGGTGGTGTAACAATGTTCTTCAACGGAGCCGTTGGCGACGTCGGCCCGCGTACAAGCGACGGAAGAACCACTGAATCCGGCGTTGAAGGTATGCGCGAGGTCGGTTTCCGTGCAGCCTACGATGCAGTTATCGCCTGCAAGAGCATAAAGCAGTATCAGCCGGAAGAGCTTGAGGTAATCTGTGAGGATATCAAAATTCCTTATGCACCGCTCGCAAGCCGTGAAGTTGCCGAGGCAGAATTCAAGAAAGCCGAAGCAGAGCGTGACGGCACCGGAGCCGGCATCAAGGAGTCGAACTACCAATACTGGAAGCACGTCCTTGCCGAACATGAAAAGGGCGAAATCCTCACAGCCAAAACCTTCCGTCAGATTATAACAAAGATCGGCAACGTGGCAATAGTTCCTTTCCCGGGTGAACCCTTTGCGGAAATCGTACTTCGACTCAGAAAACACAGTCCGATTCAGAACACACTGTCGATAAGCACAGCAAACGGAAGCGTCGGTTACATCGTAACCTGCGATGCATATGCACGCAGAGGCTATGAGGTTAATGTCTGCAAGGCGTTCAGCCCGTATCTTCTCCATGAAAGAGTTGACGATGCACTTGTTACAGAGAACCTCAGACTGCTCAGAAAACTGAAAGTATAAGGTAAGGTATTTATCGGACATTTTTTCAAAAAACCCTTGACAATATAAAAAAGCTGTGGTATAATCATTAATTGGTATGGGATATTTATGCCCTTGCATAAGTATTCTCTCCTTACCGAACACAAATTTTTGAGGTGTTCGGTCTAATGTCCATGAGGAGGTGTAACACAATGGATAAGATTTCATCCTACGAAACTCTGTTTATCGTTGATGTACAGCAGGGTGAGGAGGGCGTAAAGGCTCTGGTTGACAAGTTCACCGGTCTTATCGCTGATAACGGTACCATCGAGTCCGTTGATGAATGGGGTAAGCGCAAGCTCGCATATCCGATCAACGACCTTAACGAGGGTTACTACGTTCTTGTAAACTTCAAGAGCGCTCCCACTTTCCCGCTCGAGCTCGAGCGTGTATTCGGCATCACAGACGGCATCATGCGTTCTATGGTCATCAAGCATGACGAAAAGAAGCTCGCAAAGAAGGCTGCCGCTGCTCCTGCTGAAGAAGCTGCTCCCGCTGCAGACGCTGAATAATCAAAACACAGTGGAGGATAACGACAATGGCAAACTTTAATCTTAATAAGGTCATCCTCGGCGGCCGCCTTACTGCGACTCCCGAGCTTCGCCAGACTCCCAGCGGAGTAATGGTAACGAGCTTTACTATCGCCGTCAACCGCCGCTTCGCTTCAAGAAGCGAGGACGGACAGAACGGTCAGCCCCAGGCAGACTTCATCCGTGTAACGGCATGGCGTCAGCAGGCTGAGTTTGTTTGCCGTTATTTCCAGAAGGGATCCTCTATTTGTATTGTCGGTTCCATTCAAACCAGAACTTGGAACGATCAGCAGGGCAACAAGCAGTATTCCACTGATGTTGTGGCTGACGAAATCAACTTCGTTGATTCCAAGGGCGAGGGCCCGACAAACGGCGGAATGGGATATATGCCTTCCGCATACAGCGATATGCCGTACTCAACACCTGCCGGACAGACTCCGGCATCACAGACCGGCGCCGCACCCCAGTTCGAAACACTTGAGGGTGACGACGAGCTGCCGTTCTGAAATTAATAAAGGAGGTTTCATAAAATGGATAGAGAGAGAACCGAAAGAGACGCTTCTAAGCCTTACCGCACCGGTATGCGCAGAAAGAAGAAGGTCTGCCAGTTCTGCGCAGATAAGATCGACGAAATCGATTACAAGGATACCGCAAGACTTCGCAAGCACATCAGCGAGCGTGCAAAGATTCTTCCCAGAAGAATTTCCGGTACCTGCGCAAAGCATCAGCGCCAGCTGACAATTGCTATTAAGCGTGCTCGTCACGTAGCACTTCTGCCCTACATCAGCGACTAATTAGTTTCTGAAAAAGCAGAACACAAAAATCGGAACCGGTTTCCGTAAATATTTTGTCCGAATATCGGAGATATGATTTTTCATATCTCCGATATACTGGTTTATAGGGGTTTTTGTGAATTTAATTAAAAGTTTGCATATTTTTTGTCAATCTTTGCGTTTTGTAACATTTTTGCGCTTTAAATTGTAAAAATATGCAAAATATAACACAGCAATACTTTTAAGAGGAGATATGGAGAAATGTTAGAAAAATTAGTCGTTGCTTTAACCTTCACCGGAGCAGTATTGGGTCTGCTCTTCGCACTGTATTTGGCATTAAAAGTTATGAAGTTCCCCGAGGGAAACGACCTTATGAAAAAAATATCCGAGTCAATCCGCAAGGGTGCAAACGCTTATCTTAAGCGTCAGTACCGCATCGTTGCCATATTCTTCGGAATTATGTTCATCCTGCTCGGTGCAATGGCATTCGCAGGATTTATCACTCCGTACGTTCCGTTTGCGTTCCTTACCGGTGGTATATTCTCCGGTCTTTCCGGTTTCATCGGAATGAAAATCGCAACTTTTTCAAATGCGAGAACCGCAAACGCCTGCCAGGAAGGACTTAACCGCGGTCTGCGCGTTGCATTCTCCGCAGGAAGCGTAATGGGCTTTACCGTCGTCGGTCTTGGACTTCTTGATATATCAATCTGGTTCTTTTTACTTAAATTTGTATTCTGCCTTGCCCCGGAAGAAATAACCGGTGCAATGCTCACATTCGGTATGGGCGCTTCGTCAATGGCTCTCTTCGCACGTGTCGGCGGCGGTATCTTCACAAAGGCTGCTGACGTCGGCGCTGACCTTGTTGGTAAGGTTGAAGCCGGAATCCCCGAAGATGACCCCAGAAATCCCGCAGTTATCGCCGATAACGTAGGTGACAATGTAGGTGACGTTGCAGGTATGGGCGCTGACCTTTATGAATCATATGTAGGCTCGATAATTTCCGCGTGCGCTCTCGGTGTTGCGGCATTCCACGGCTTTGCGGCAATGGCACTTCCGCTGCTTATCGCGGCTCTTGGCGTTATCTGCTCAATAGTTGGTACTTTCTTCGTTAAAACCAAGGAGGGTGCAACCCAAAAACAGCTTCTCGGCGCACTTTCGAGAGGAACAAATTTCTCGGCAATCGTTATTGCAATAGCATCTTTACCGCTTGTTTGGTTTGTTCTGGGAAAAGAAAAATGGCCCATGTATTTCGCAATTTTCGCCGGTCTTATCGCAGGCGTACTCATCGGACGTGCAACTGAATATTTCACATCCGACAGCTATAAGCCGACAAAAAATCTCGCCGCAACAAGCGAAACCGGCACCGCCACAATCATCATCGGCGGACTTTCAGTCGGTATGCTCTCCACACTTCTTCCGATTATAATTGTTTCTGTCTGCGTACTCGTTGCATATTTCGTTTCGAACGGCGCAAACAGTGCGTCCGAGGGACTTTACGGAATTTCCCTTGCGGCAGTCGGTATGCTTTCCACTCTCGGCATCACTCTTGCAACAGACGCGTACGGCCCTATTGCAGATAATGCCGGCGGCATCGCACAGATGGCAGGTCTTGATGAAAAGGTGCGTGAGCGCACCGATGCTCTCGACTCGCTCGGAAACACTACTGCAGCAACCGGAAAGGGCTTTGCAATAGGCTCTGCGGCACTCACCGCACTTGCACTCATGGCATCCTATATCGACAAAATACATACAATCCCCGGCGGTGCAGAAAAAATTGCAGACCTCAATATTACAAATCCCACAATTCTTATCGGTCTTTTTGTCGGTGCCTGTCTGCCGTTTGTCTTTGCGGCACTCACAATGAACTCTGTCGGAAGAGCCGCACAAAGCATCGTTAAAGAAGTTCGCCGTCAGTTTAAGGAAATAACCGGACTCATGGACGGCAAAGCTGACCCCGATTACGCAAAATGCGTTGACCTCTGCACAAAGGCAAGTCTGCGTGAAATGATTCTCCCGACAATTGTTGCAGTAATTGTTCCAATTATTGTCGGAATGGTACTCGGCTGTACCGGTGTTGTCGGAATGCTTGCAGGCGCAACTGTTTCCGGCTTCCTTATGGCAATATTCATGTCAAACTCGGGCGGTGCCTGGGATAACGCCAAGAAATATATCGAGGGCGGAAACCACGGCGGAAAGGGCTCCGACTGCCACAAAGCGGCAGTTGTCGGCGACACTGTTGGCGACCCGTTCAAGGATACTGCCGGCCCGTCAATTAACATTCTCATCAAGCTGCTTTCGATGATATCCATCGTATTTGCGGCGTTGGTTGTGAATTTCTCGATTTTATAAATAGTAAAAGTCCTCCAAAATGGAGGACTTTTTGTTATATCCTGGATTAAAAAGCACGGAGGAATATATACCGGAAATTACGCTATCCCGAAAAATCTGCACGAATTTTCAAATGCATGACGGCAAAATTCCTCAACCGATATACCGTAAAGCTCTGCCGCACGGACGGCAGTATATTCCATAAGTCCGGAATGATTCATTTTTCCGCGATATGGCACAGGCGCAAGATATGGCGCATCCGTTTCAATCATTACACGGTCAAGCGGTACTGTCGGCACAATTTCGGCAAGCCTTGCTGCATTTTTGAATGTGATTACTCCCGAAAAGGAGATATACCATCCGCGATTCACAAGCTGGCGTGCAATTTCCGCACTCGCCGAAAAGCTGTGAAATTCGCCCGTTACATCCGGGTATTCACGCAGAATATCCATCACATCCCCGTGTGCATCCCGGTCATGTATCACAACCGGCATCTTAAGCTCACTTGCAAGCTCAAGCTGACGGCGAAACCATATTTTCTGCACATCCCTCGGCGGCTCTTCATAGTGGTAATCGAGTCCGATTTCGCCAAGTGCGCGTACTTTCGGATGCAAGAGCAGCTCACGAAGCTCATTCATTGAGCTGTCGATCTCACCTGCGAAGCGGACATCGCCGGGATGTATACCGGCTGTTGCATAAAGCTCAGTATACTTCTCCGCCATCGCGATACATTCCTTCGAAGACGAAATGCTCGTTCCGGCATTTACAATATATTTCACATTCTGCGACAGAATAGCGGCAAGGACTTCGTCCCTGCCGCCGTCACATTCAGTCGCAAAACGGTCATCGTTATAGTGAGCGTGGGTGTCAAACAGCGTCAGCTCACGTGTCGGCTGAAAGTCAAAATTCATTATCTCACTCTTTCTCCGAGAGGTGTTTCGGGATCGAGGAATACTACGCGGACGGTTTCTTCTCCGGAAGCCAAAATCATGCCGTTGGATTCAACGCCGCAAAGCTTTGCCGGAGCAAGGTTTGCTACCATAATAAGCTTCTTGCCAATAAGGTCTTCCGGCTTATAGAACTGTGCAATTCCCGATACCACCTGACGCTTTTCATATCCGAGGTCAAGCTGCAGGCAAAGTAACTTCTTCGCCTTTTTAACCGGTTCGCAAGCAATAACCTGTGCGGTGCGAAGCTCAACCTTCATGAAATCTTCGAAACCGATTATAGCACAGCCTTCCGGCTTCTCGACGGGTGCATTCGCCTTGAGCCATGCCTCACGCTCGGCTTCAATTTCAGCGAGCATCTTCACTTCGTCGATACGTGCAAACAGCGGCTTTGCTTCTGCAACGGTTACGCCGGATTTTAGTCCGCCGAACTCATTTACACTGTCAAGGCATCTCGCATCTGTTGCGAACTGGTCAAGAATCGAAGCGGAAGTCGTCGGCATGAACGGCTCAAGCAGTACCGCACTGATACGGATAACTTCAAGCAGATTGTAAAGCACCGTTCCGAGTCTTGGCTTCGATGCCTCATCCTTTGCGAGAACCCACGGTGCTGTTTCGTCGATATACTTGTTCGCACGGCGAAGCAGAGCGAAAATTGCATCCGACGCATCCGCAATGTGGAATGTGTCCATGTTGTCGGCAACAGCCTTTACAGTCGCCGCACACTCTGCGCGAAGCTCGTCATCGAGAGCGTCGGGTGTGTTTGCTTCCTGAATCACGCCGCCAAAATATTTGTGTGTCATCGCAAGCGTACGGCTGACTAAATTTCCGAGATTATTCGCAAGGTCAGCGTTATAGCGTGCGATTATCGCATCATATGTGATGCTTCCGTCCGAAGCGTAGGGCATTTCCGCAAGGCAGTAGTGACGTACTCCGTCAAGTCCGAAGCGCTTTACAAGGTCGTCGGCATAAATCACATTACCCTTTGATTTTGACATCTTGTCTGCACCGAAATTAAACCACGGATGACCGAAAATCTTCTTCGGAAGCGGCAGACCGAGTGCCATTAAGAATATGGTCCAGTAAATCGAATGGAAACGCATGATATCCTTACCGATAACATGAACATCGCAAGGCCACCACTTATTAAATTCCTCATTCGGAACGATATTTCCCTCGTCATCTATACGCAGACCAACGCCTGTCGCATAATTAAACAATGCATCAAGCCATACATAAACGACGTGCTTGTCGTCGAAATCAACCGGGATACCCCACTTGAACGAGGTACGCGAAACGCAGAGGTCCTGAAGTCCTGCCTTTAAGAAATTGTTGACCATTTCCTTCTTGCGAAGCTCGGGTTCGATATAATCGGGATTTTCCTCGATAAATTTAAGGAGCTTATCCTGATATTTGCTCATTCTGAAGAAGTAAGCTTCCTCATTTGCTTT
>JAZQXA010000149.1:0-17157 GCA_045632605.1 Candidatus Flemingiibacterium sp.
CGCAATAAATCTGAAAAATTTTTTTATAAAAAGCATATTTTTTTTAGAAAAGCAATTGACTTTAATTTTTCTTGTCTTATACTAATCAACGCTAATTATTTACCAATCATTAGCTCAGTTGGTTAGAGCAACCGGCTCATAACCGGTCGGTCCGGGGTTCGAGTCCCTGATGGTCCACCAAAAATCGGCATTCTTCTATTGAAGAATGCCGATTTTATTTATTTAGGTTGCATTACAATCTCTGGGAGAAAGAATACTATTAACGTAGAACCAAAAATGCACAGCTTTTGACAGATACCGTCATAACTGTGCATTATTTGTTTGCCTATATTATTGCTCGGCCTTATTTTCGGCACTGTGCTCTTTACCCTCAAGTCTTATTTCCCAGTGAATGATAAATGCAAGCAATGCGCGGATGACGATTACAACTCCGAGAATGGCAAGCTCTTCAAGGTTGTGAATGATGACTGTTTTTATAATTTCGGCACCCATTTTAAATTCTAATGCCAACGACAGCGCTTTACCGAGGTCAACCACCACATGGAATTGTGCCTTTTTTATTAAGCATTTTATAAGACGTATCAATGCGCGAAAAGAGCCGACAATAATTATGAGAATACCTACAAGTTCCAACGAATTTGCAGAAATTTCAGCAAGCATATATAAAACTTCTTTATATTGTACAATAATATTTTCCAGCATAAGCGACTCCTTTATTGTTTTACATATTTGTTCCAGCCGGATGATACAGTTTTAACGCCGTCGTCTGTTACCCACATAGCTTCAATCCCGGACATTGATTCCACAAGCTCAAGTCCAGCTTCTTTGGAAAGACAGAACAGAGCTGTTGATAGAGCATCCCCAAGCCCCGAATCACTGCATATAACGGATACAGACAAAAATCCTTCAGCCGGCATAAGAGTGTCGGGGTGAATAATATGGTGGTAGCGTTTACCGTCAACGTAATAATATCGCTGATATGAGCCGCTGGTGACCACAGATTCTCCGTTTACCTGTAGATATGCCAGATAATCTTCACCGGTGGGGTTCTCAACTCCGACAGTCCACGGTGTGCCGTTTGGTTTGCTGCCGACTGAACGGACATTTCCGCCAACATTTAATATATATCCTGTAATTCCGCGCTCCTCCAGCGAGCGTGCGACACATTCTGTGGCATAGCCTTTTGCGATAGCGCCGACATCAAGCTTCATATGCGGGTCGATAAGCGTTACGGTTAAGTTTTCTTCATCTATAACCAAATTCGAAATATCCGTATGAGCGGCTGCAGCATCAAGGCTTTCCATTGGAGGGAGGGAAGCTTCATCGGGATTATCCATCCCAAGCTCACGGTAACTGTGCCATAATGACAAAACGCTTCCCATTGCAATATTAACCGTACCGTCAGTAAGGTCATGCATCTCTTTGGCGTAGAGAAGCATATCAATAATGCGCTTATCAACAGTTACAGTGCGGTGCTCACCGTCAAAAAGGTCATTGACAGTGCAGAGATTTTCAAGCCCGTCGAACCGGTGATAAATTGAATATAACCTGTGATACTCTGCGAACTGCGACAGAATTTCATCTGCCACCTTGTCAAATTCTTCCTCTGTATGCTCATAACCTACAATTGTAATTACCGTATCGAAATAGTCCATCGAATATGCGGAATATTTATTTTTCTGCGGTTCTGATGCACAGGAATAAAGTATAATGCAAATCAGTAAACATACAAATGATACTGCCCGATAAATTTGTTGTTTCATAATCGTTATTTAGACAAAAAAAGGAGAAGATTCTCCTTTTTTTGTTTTTATATTCGTTTTATAATTATTATTTTGCAGCGGCTTTTACAAAACCGGTTACATCGATAGTACAGCCGGCAGTCTGGAGGTCAGCAGCACCCTTGCCGTCTTCGCCGACAAGACCTACGATTTCAGATGCGGTCTTGCCAACACAAGCTGCATCGAATGCATCAGCCTGCTCAAACCATTCTTTAGCGGCACCGCCGTAAGCTACCATGCCGTAGCCGGCACCCTGTTCTCTCTTGGAAACAACTGCCTTTGCAGTGTCGAGTGTGGAAGCACCTGCCATGTCAAATGTAAAGGAAACCTCTACACAGTCGCTGGAAGCTGCAAGGATGGTTCCTTTGCTGTCAACAGCCGATGCAAAGGTGTTGATTGAAACCTTGTTGCTTCCGTCCTTGTCTGCGGTTGCATCAGCAATTGTCTGCTCGGTTGCAATGGTTACTCTGACTGCGGCATCAGCACTTACCTCAGCGGCAGCAGCATTGTATGCCTTTTCAATAGCAGCTACGAATTCGTTGATTGCGATGGTGCAGCCTGCGGTGATAACTTCGTCTGTACCCTTACCGCCGTCAGCAACGAGAGCCTTAACTTCGTCGAGAGTCTTTCCTGCAACAACTGTTTCGAATGCATCAGCCTGCTCAAACCATTCCTTAACAGCGCCGCCGTATGCTACCATGTTGTAGTCGGTACCGAGCTCATATTTGGTTTTGAATTCGTTTGCTGCAACAGCTTTACCGTCAGCGGTGAAGTTCACGGTATTGCTTGCGGTATCAAGCGCACATGCAACGATTTTTCCGTCTGCATCCACAGTGACAGCAGCAATGGTAAGATCAATCTTACCGGAACCGTCTTTGTCTTCGGTTGCATCAGCGACAGCAGGTGTGCTGGTGTAAACGCCGGCACCGAACTTAACAGCTGCTTCGGTCTTTTCTCCGCAGCCGACAAGAACTGCAGACATTACCATGAGAATACAAAGTGCAAGAGTCAAAAACTTTTTCATAACAAATCTCCTATAAATTAATATTAATAATATTTTGCATCAATATTCTATCATAAAATTAAGGATATGTCAATAAAAAGCCTGTTATCTTTTTGACATTTTTCCATGCTTTTTATTCATACCAGCTTCCCCGGTATTTTTCTTATCAAAATTGAGCCGCATAAGCCTACAAGAATACCTGCAACAGTACCCGCAACAGTCAGCACTACCAGATAATAGCCAAGTTCAGCCGTTTCAAGCAACAGCATTGCCATTAAAATCTGACCCACATTGTGAGTGACGCCACCGGCAACGCTGACCCCAACTTCGGACAAAAGGTTGAATTTTTTTAGAAGAATCATAACGGTAAGGCTCAGAACAGCGCCGGCAAGACTGTATGAAAAGGCTACAAAATTACTGAACAGCATACTCACCAATATGATACGCAGAACTGAAACTCCCACTGCTGAAGCCGCGCTGCGTCGGTAAAGCAGGAATACAATGATAATGTTCGGCAGTCCCATTTTAATTCCGGGTATGGCAGGGAAGAGCGGCTGTATCATAATTTCAACATAAGCGAGTATTAAAGCAAGTGAGGTACATATACCGATAAAGGCGATTTTTTTTGATTTTCCCATTGCAGTTAACCTCTCTATGCCACAATATCGGGGGAATCCGCATCATTTTCGGTAATTACTGTAACAACAACCTTGTTCGGCAGACACACGATACTCTCGCCGTTACGGAATATAGGACGGTGGGCAACGCAAATTCCGTCGGGGCATGAGGCAGTTTCCATATAAGCCTTTCCGTCGCGGATTATCAGGCGATTAAGTCCTTTACTGTCATCTCCGGTTCGGATATCTTCGGTGATATTCTCTGATAGCGAATATGTTCCGTAGAGCTCGCCGTCAATGGTGACTCGGACCGTATTACCGGTATCACGGAAAACGAACAGATATATTAATCCTATTGCGGAAATCAGAATCAGTGCGGTTATTAACAGTATATCGTTGCGGATATGATATTTTTTGATGCTTTTTTGTTCATTCATATTATTCAGCGAGTGTTTTCGGATCGTAATCATCCGGTAAATCGGGGAAATAAACTTTTTTAAGGCATCCCGTCGGACACTCACTTATACAGTGTCCGCAGTATGTACACTTATTATAGTCAATTACCGCCAGATTATCCGTTACAACGATTGCACCGCTTGGACAAGCCTTTTCACACTTTTTACATCCGATGCAGGCATTTGTGCAAGCCTTGCGTGCATCAGCACCTTTCTGCCTATTACTGCACATAACAGCGGCAGTTGCTTCTTGCGGCAGCATGGTGATTATCTGCTTGGGGCAGGTCTGCTTACACAGTCCGCAGCCCACACATTTGGATGTGTCCACATGAGCAATTCCGTCTGCCATACAAATAGCGTTTGACGGGCAGGCATTAGTACAGTCGCCGAGTCCAAGACACCCGAAACGGCAGGAATTTGTTCCTCCGTAAAGCATTGATGCTCCGCGGCAGGTTAAGACACCCTCGTAATCTGCAACAGCAGAGGTTGCTCCACAGTGACCGTTACACGCAACAAACGCAACCACATCTTCCACCTTTGTTTTTTCAATGCAGAGTATGTCGCTTATTTTGTCAGCAACCTTTTGCGCGCCGGGAATACATAAATTCGGTTTAACTCCGTTTTCAGCCAAAGCTGCGGCATAATCATCACAGCCCTTGTAGCCGCAGGCACCGCAGTTAATGCCCGGCAGACATTCTCTGATCTCTTTTTCAAGCGGATTTTTTTCAACTTTGAAAAGGTGAGAGAAAATGAGCAGTAACAGTCCTGCCACCAGAGCAATGGAAAGTATAACAATAAATGCGATTAAAATTTCCATGAATAGACCTCAAATCAACCAAAAATGTTTTTTACAATGCCGTCGAATCCCATAAACGCAAGGGAAATAAACGAAGCGGCAATAAGAGTAACTGCAAGTCCGCGGAAGGGGGATGGGATGTTGGTTTCGTTGATGCGTGAACGAAGACCCGAGAAGAGTACCATTGCGAGCAAGAAGCCGAGTCCGCATCCGAGAGCACTTACGATGGATTCAACAAACGAATATCCTTCAATGATATTATTTATGGTAACACCGAGGACGGCACAGTTTGTTGTAATAAGGGGCAGATATACGCCGAGTCCCTTATAGAGCGAGGGGGAGAGCTTTTTGATAATCATTTCGAGAATCTGCACGAGTGTGGCGATAATCAGAATGAAAACAATATTCTGTAAATAACCAAGCTCAAGCGGATTGAGTATGAGATGCTGAATAGGCCAGGTTACCGCTGTGGCAAGGAGCATAACTACTGTTACGGCAATACCCATGCCGGATGCCTGGTCAAATTTTTTTGATACGCCGAGAAACGGACAGATGCCGAGGAAACGGCAGAGCACATAGTTGTCCACAAAAACAGCGGACAGCATAATTGTAATAAGAAGCTTGAACTCTTCCATCAGTTTTGAACTCCTTTCTTTGCGCAGGATTCGGTGCGGCAGGTGCTTTTGTGGATACATCCGTCACAGGAGAAGGATTTTTTTGTTGGCTTTTTGCCTTTGGTAACAGCATACACAAGCGCAATCAGCAGACCGTAAACAAGCAATCCTCCCGGAGCTTTGGCAAGAAATGCTATTTTGTATTCTTCCATAAACGGAATTGCCATTCCGGCGAAGGCCGCCGCTCCGAACACCTCACGGATTGTCGCCATAGCGCCGAGAGCCAGCGTAAAGCCGAGTCCCATGCCGATTCCGTCGAGTGCGGAAGCCGCAACGGAATTTTTACCGGCAAACATTTCGGCACGGCCTAAAATGATGCAGTTTACCGTGATTAGGTCGAGGTATACTCCAAGCGTTTCGTAAAGCCCGGGGAAAAATGCCTGAATAAGCATTTTGACTATAGTAACAAATCCTGCAATAATTACGATGTAGCAGGGAATACGCATAGTTTCGGGAATTATTTTACGCAGAAGTGAAATGAAAATATTAGAGCAGAGCAATACTGCCAGTGCCGCAAGACCCATACCGAGCGCACCGGTAACTGTGGTGGTTGTGGCAAGTGTGGGGCAAGTGCCGAGAATGAGCACAAGCACGGGATTTTCTTTAATAATTCCGTTTGTCAGCACGGAAAGCGAATTGTTTTTGCTCATTATCATTCCCCTCCTTTCAGAATTTCAATTGCCTTGTAGGCACGTTCAATTGCCTGCTTGTAACCGTTTGTGGTCAGAGTTGCACCGGCGATAGCATCTATCTCGGTGTAATTTTCTTCTGTCTTTCCGACAAACTGACCGTAGAACTTCTCGTCTGCGCAGGCATCGCCCAGACCGTCTGTTTCCGCTTCTGAAACGGTGAGACAGTCGATAATCTTGCCTTCCGGTGTAACAGACACGCGAACAATGATATATTCTCCGGATGCAGGATGATATTCATCACCGCCCTTGATACCGTAGCCGGCGCCCTTTGTTTCGATAACATAGTTTCCGGAAGCGGTCTTCTTTGCGGAGATAACCGTTTTTGTGAGCTCCTCGTAAGCCGAGAGGTCAATGTCCTCTAGTGTTGAGGATTTAATCGTGGCAACAGCATCCGAAATCGCGGCTGTATTTTCAACATTTTCAGTAATAACAGTTCCGTCAGCCAAAGCTCCGATGAACTGCTCACCGACAACGAATACATAACCGGCACCGTTTTCGGCAGCATAAACACCATCAACGTTTTCAATAAGCTCAGTGAGGAACAGCTTTTCAAATTTAGCTTCACCTGCCGGCAGAGCTGCATTCAGATTGTCGGCAAGAATTTCCTCCTCGGTTCGGATATCAACAGAGCCGCCGCCGAGAATGATGACGGAATTGAGTGCATCCTTGACTGCGTTTTTATATGCCTCTGTGGTTTTTGTGGCACCGCCTATTGTATCAACAGCATCAACTCCGGCAGCGTCCTTGCCGGTGAAGTTTTCGCCGTATGTCTTCTCTTTGCCGAGAGTTTCGTTTGAGGAGATATAGACAGCACCGGTTACAACACCGTCATTGCCGACACCGCACATTAGAACCAAGTCACTTCCGTATCCGGCTGTGACAAGCTTCATTACATATCCAAGACCTGAAGTTTCTTTATAAACTTCGGATACGGTGGCAGGAAGTGTATAGTCTGAAACGGAAATCTGCTCAAAACCGGTTCCGTCCGGCATAACCTCAAGGAGAGCTTGATTTGCAGAGGCGTTTTGATTATTCTGAATAATTGGAGCAGTGAACGAGTTTGTAAATGCGAGGAGCAGAGTTATTACTGTGCAGATGCAAACAAATACACAAAGGTTTTTCATATTCTTTTTCATGCCTTTTTACCTCCGGATGCAAATACTTTATGTCTTGTCCATCTGTCGATATACGGAGTGAGTATATTCATAAACAGAATTGCAAAAGAAACACCCTCGGGGTAAACTCCGAAATAACGAATCAGGCAGGTAAGTAATCCGGCGCCAAGAGCAAATATTACTTTACCCCATGCCGTAGAGGGAGAGGTGACATAATCGGTAGCCATAAATATCGCACCGATGACAAGGCTGCCTGCCATTATAAACGACAGCGCCGCTATTGCATCAAAGCCCTCCATAAACCAGGAGAAAACAAATACAGTGCCGATAAACACAGCCGGGATATGCCATGTGATAACGCGGCGGATTAACAGATAAATGCCGCCGAGTAAAAGTGCTGCAGTGCAGGTTTCACCGATAGCTCCGCCATGATTTCCAAGGAACATGGTGAGAAGTGAGGGCATTTCTTCAGCTGCAAGAGGAGTTGCACCTGCAACTGTATCTGTCGGAAATGCCGCAACAGCCATTGATTCAAATGCCACAAGCATAAATACACGTGCTGTAACGGCAGGATTCACCAGATTGTTTCCGATGCCGCCGAACAGACATTTTACAATGACGATAGCGAATAAAGAACCAATAATACACTGCCAAATCGGAATATTGGCAGGAACATTAAGCGCAATTAGGAGTCCGGTGACAGCCGCCGATAAATCTCCGACTGTCTGTTCTTTCTTCGTAATAAGATTAAATATAGCTTCAAATCCGACACAGCAAGCCACACAAACCGCAATGGGAAGCAGTGCGCGCCAGCCGAAAATAACAACGCCGGCAACGCTGGCGGGCAACAGTGCAATCAGAACGTCACGCATGATTGCGGCGGTTGAGCTGCCGCTGTGAATGTGCGGAGAAACAGTTACTTTTGTTAAAGCACTCATGATTTGTTTGCCTCCTTCTTCTGTTCTTCCTTTAATAATTGTTTGGAGAGCTTGTTCATCTGAACCAGAGGTCTGTTTGCAGGGCAAACAAAGCTGCAGCAGCCGCATTCCATACAGCTCTCAACAAAGAGAGCTTTTAGTGCATCGGTGTTCTTCTTTTCAAAAGCGGAGGCAATGGCGGCAGGCGCGAGACCGAACGGACAGGTGTTTGTGCAAGTACCGCAGCGGATGCAGGCGGTGGGCTTCGGAAGCTTTGCTTCTTTGGCAGTCAGCGCAAGAACCGCGTTTGTGTTCTTCATCACGGGGTAAGTGGCGTTTGGAACGGTGACTCCCATCATAGGTCCGCCGTATATGAGCTTTGCCGGCTCACTTGTAAGACCGCCGCAGAATGAAAACAGGTCTTCCATCGACGTTCCGATGGGGGCAATTACGTTCTGCGGATTTTTTACTGCGCCGCCGTCTACGGTTACGCATTTTTTTACAAGCGGTATACCGGTGCGCAGATATGCTCCGATTTCGGCAAGTGTGGTGCAGTTAAGCACAACACAACCCACATCAATGGGCAGCTTTCCTTGCGGAACCTTGCGTCCGGTGGTGTGATAGATAAGAACCTTTTCTCCCCCCTGTGGGTATACAGACGGAAGCGATTTTACAGTTACCGCGCATTCGGTAATGGAAGCGGCCATTTTACGCATTGTGGCGATGGCTTCTTTTTTGTTGTTTTCAATACCGATGATTACATTTTGAGTTCCGAGCAGTTTCTTTAGCTGATTCAGCGCATATGCCATGTCTTCAGCCCGTGTCAGCATAGTAACGGTGTCGCTGGTAACGTATGGCTCACACTCTGCGCCGTTGATGATGAGATATTCAATGCGCTCGGGTTCAACATCGAGCTTCACATGAGTCGGGAAACCGGCGCCGCCGAGTCCTACTATACCGCTTTCGCAAAGTGCCGAGATAAGCTCGTCCTTAGTGTTGACTGTCGGAGGGCAAATCGCCGGGTCAACCGACATTTCACCGTCTGATTCGATAACTGCGGCTGTGGTTACTGTCCCGTCTGACTTAAGAAATTCGGTGAGCTTTGTAACCTTGCCGGAAACGCTGGAATAAATATTTGACGAAATTTTTCCGTCAGCTTCACCGATTTTGGTACCCACTTTAACTGAGTCGCCGACCTTAACTGTTGGGATAGCAGGTTTGCCTATGTGCATGACCATAGGTATTGTTACAGTCTGTTGTACATTCATGTGTACGGTTGGCTGCTTTATAGTATTTTTTCTGTGCGGGGGATGTATTCCTCGAAGATAGAAAGCCATTTCTATATACCTTTCTTTAAAATTAATAATACTGCAAATGAATGCAATTCGACGTGTATATTATATCATAGTAAGTTCTAAATTGCAATAATAAAATAGAGGGCTAATTATATTTTATTGAAGAAATATGTAAATTTTATTTGATTTATCGGATTTTTACAGCAAAAACACTTCAAAATAATATCTTTTGCTGTTTGTAAAGTCGGTGGTAAACAGGAATAAGGTTTTGGCAATAAAAACAGATGAGAGAGTACCGTGCCAAACACTGCAGAGATTTGCATTGACAGAAACCGCAATAGATGTTATAATATACTGGTGAAAATAGCATTCGGAGGTTTAATATGGACAAAAAAATACACATTTTTGATTTTGATGGCACGCTTGTGGATTCCATGCCGTGCTGGTCGGAAAAAATGCTTAATATACTGCGGAAAACGAACACCTCATACCCGGACGGATTGATAAAATATATTGCAACGCTTGGAGATAAGGGCACGGCAAAATATTTTGCCGAGGAGCTCGGTGTTCCGCTTTCGATGGATGAAATGTTCACCATGATGGACGAATATGCGCTTCCGAAATACAGAGATGAAATTATGCTCAAGGATGGGGTTCTTGAATATCTCAAAAAGCTCTCGGGCGAGGGCTGCTCACTCAATGTCCTGACAGCGAGCCCTCATAAGATGCTTGACCCGTGCCTTCGTCGGCTCGGAATTTTTGAAATTTTCGACAATGTATGGTCGAGCGACGATTTCGGAATGTCAAAGGTTGATCCGCTGATTTATGCCGAGGCGGCAAAGCGTATAGGCTGTGCGGTTTCGGACGCGGCTTTTTACGATGACAACATCGGAGCGCTTAAAACGGCATCCTCTGCCGGTATGTATACCGTTGGCATATATGATGCTTCAGCCGAAGATTATACTGCCGAAATTAAGTCGATCGCCGATATTTATGTTGTTTCAATGGCTGAACTGATCCGGTAGTAAATTTATTTAAAATAAAAATCCTGACAGAGGAAACAAATGCTCTGCCAGGATTTTTTAATATATATATGGAGTATCAGGATCAAAAGTATCAGTGAATGTTCATGCAAAACCGGAACTTATACTACAGGTGTATCTTCGTCAATACAAACCTTATCAAGGCAGTATTTGCCCTCAACAACCGGCTCTCTGTCACGCCACTTGCCGTTGGTAAAGTCAGGGATAGACACAGGGATTCCGCCGCCGGCAACAGACCGCTCGGAAAGCGGACCTATAGCCATCCAGGATGCTGTATCGTATACGTCAATGGGGGTATTTGTTCCGCGCTTGACGCTTTCGACAAATGCGCGGCAAACAAGCCAGTCCATTCCGCCATGCCCATCTTTAACACCCTTGCGAACATATTCTGCATGGAGAGGATGATCGTATTTTTCGTACATTTCCTCTTCGTTATTCTTGATGTCCTCTTCGTTATCCTTGATATTTCCGTTGAGTCCGGCAAGATCGGTGTCATTGACTGTTCCGACCATTCCGTCAAGATATATAACGCGACCGTCTTCATTAGACATTCCCTTGGTTCCGCGAACCGAGAAATTTCTGCTGTAATATGCACGCGGAAGGGTTGTATCAAGCGTAAGAAGAATAGTTTCGCCGCCGGCACAGGTGATAACCGTATTAATTATATCGCCTTGCTTGAATTCGACATTTTTATATTCCTCGTCAACCTCGGGATGCTCGGCAATGTAGCTTTTAAGACCTACGCTCTTTGAAGCATGAGAAGCAAGCGATACCATGCGGTTGCCACGGTTTATGGATAATACCTTCGAAATCGGACCAAGTGCATGTGTGGGATAATTTTCGCAGTTTTTGTTTACGTAATGTGGCAGACGGTAGTGCTTAGGGCCGTCTTTACTGGTATTAACGAACAGCGAATCCTTACAGAGATAGTGCTGATATCCGCCGGTGCAGTGCACAATCTCGCCAAAAAGCCCCTGCTTTACCATGTTGAGTACTGCCATTTCACGTCTTCCGTAGCAGCAGTTTTCGAGCATCATTACGGGCATACCGGTTTCTTCGTATGCATTAACCAGGTCGTAACATTCCTGAATGTTATCGGCACAACCAACCTCTACGCCAACATATTTTCCGGCTCTCATTGCTTCGATAACCATGGGGGTTCTTCCGCTCCAACCGGTCATGAAGATTACTGCATCAATGTCCGGATCGTTGATTATATCGCGGTAATCCTTGGTTAATTTCGGTTCGGGCATGTTTTTCTCGAGCATGGTAGTCTTGGCTTTTTCAAGCTTTTCCTGTGAGAGGTCACATATAGTAGTAACCTCGACATCATTCATATCACAGAAAATGTTTTTTCCGAGCATGGAAAGTCCTCTTTCACCAAGTCCGATGTAACCGATTTTGATTTTTTCTTTCATAAAAACAGTTCCTTTCTATTGACATATGGTTTGTGCTGTGGTACCATAATTATATCATGTCGTAAAATGAATTTCAATTCAATAATAGCTATAGGTTTTATTATTTTGGATAATATTTTGGGAGGCGTGATATGGCGATACTGAAAAGAGTAGTGAAAAAATTTGATATAGTCGGTTTTTATACGTCATTTGATTTTAGCTGGGACGACAGTTTCGTTTTTAACGGCGAAAGTCATGATTTTTGGGAAGTTGTGCTTATACTTGACGGCAAAGCAGAGGTTACCGAAGATGAAAAAATCTATATGCTCGAAAAAAACAGTATGATTCTCCATGCACCGATGGAATTTCACCGTATAAGGAGCGCCGGGGGAACATCGCCGAACGGGTATATAATGTCTTTTCTCAGCGAAGGGGAACTGCCAGAAAAACTAAAAAACGGTATGTTTATTTTAACTTCGGAGCAGATACGGGAATATACAAAGATTTGCGAAGATATAACGGCTTTTTTGCAAGGGGATGAAGAAAACGAATATTTTTCGCAGAATACGGCACAGCGACTGTCAGAATTTTTACTTAATCTTGTCGGAACCGATATTGCAAAACAGCATCTTGTCGAAACGTCAGGCGCCTTTGAATACAGAAAGCTGGTTTCTGCCATGACGGAAAAGCTGTGTGACAACATTACTCTGGCGGAGCTTGGAGAATACTGTCACATAAGCGTCAGCTACATAAAAGTACTTTTTGAAAAATATGCCGGTGTCAGCCCGAAAAAATATTATTCAAATTTAAGACTGCAGTATATAATTACGCTCATGCGAGAGGGAATGTCAAACAAGAATATAGCATCGCTGATGAATTTTTCCTCGATGCACTATTTTTCGCTTTTCTTTAAAAACATGACCGGTATGACTGCTACAGAATACCGTAAAACGCTGCAATAACAAAAGAATCATCACCGTGGGGATTTTTATCCTTCGGGTGATGATTTCATATTTTATTTAAAATCCTGCCGAACGGCGGGATTTTCTGTATTGCAGAGGGGAGATGCCTGTTTGCTCGCGAAATATTTTTATAAAATATGTGTACGAAGCAAAGCCGGTGCGCTTTGCGATTTCAGTAACATTTAGCGTGGTGGTTGAGAGATAGTTTTTAGCGGCGTGCAGACGGTAATCAAGGATATATTCGTGCAAAGTTTTTTTTGTGTGCTGCTTCATAAGGCGGCTGATGTGGTAGGGGTGATATGAAAATTCTGCGGCCACTGTCTTGTTGTTAAGCTCGGTCCTTTGATAATTTCTTCGGATGTAGTCCTGCACGCTTTGAATAAGGCGGTAGTCGCTGTGTTCACGTTTGCAGTCATTTAGGAGCTCGATCAGTGCAAGCTTGAGATGTGCTGAGGCTGAATGTTGGTAATAAGCAGTTTTTGAAAGAAACAGCTCAACGCATACCGCCACTTCGTTTCGTAAAATTACGCTTCCTTCATTTGCCATTACTGTGTTAAGCTCATCGAAAAACGGAGAGGGAAGAATTTTTTTGGGGTCAAAATCGCTTTCAGTTGCAGTGCCGACCGAATGAAAAAGTGTGTCATAGTCATCGCTCAAGTCAAAATCAAGAACGTAAATATTGATATCCTTTTCATTTTCAAATTCAAAATAATACCTTGTACCGGGGGGCAAAAATATTACAAAGCTTTGTGAAACGGTGTAAATATGTCCGTCGGCGTGCAAAAAACCTTCGCCGCGAATAACATAAAATAAACGGCAGTCATAGCAAACACTGTTTCCTTTAGGACGGCTGTAATGAAGGTGGAGTCCGGCATAGCGGATGAACGGATTGAGCTTGGAAAGTTCCATTTTCTTTCTCCCTGTAAGTGGATTCAATAACATTATAACTCCAAAGTGTATATATGTCAACATAAAAGTTTGATTTGTTATGTTTTTGTGTTTGATATGTGTATATAAATAAATGAAATAATCGTGTAAACTGTTGTTAAGAAATGTCGGAGGTTGCTTATGAAATTTTCGGTCGGTTATTCGGTGCAGAATTCCGAAATACTTGTGGATGCCATTCTGCGTGCCAAGAATGAAATTTCAGAGGTCTATTTTTCGTTCGGCAAAATGCCAAGCGGAAGAAACGATCAGACACGTGCTTCGGGTATGACTCCGTGGGAAGCGCAGGAAAAACAGCTTGAAGATCTTTCGCGTTTACATCGAGAGGGACTCAAATTCAATCTTCTCTTCAATGCAAACTGCTACGGTGATAGGGCACAAAGCCGAGCGTTCTTTTGTGAGGTAGGCGAGATTATCGAATATGTAGGCGGCAGATTTTCTCTCTCATCTGTTACGACAACTTCTCCTCTTGTGGCGAAGTTTATAAAACAAAATTTTGGCGGTATAGATGTGCGTGCATCTGTCAATATGTCAATTGGCAGTGCTCTTGGAATGGAATATCTCGCGCAGAACTTTGACAGCTTTTACATAAAAAGAGAGTATAATCGCGATTTTAATACACTGAAAAATCTTCGCGCATGGTGTAATGAAAATGGCAAGGAAATGTATCTGCTTGCAAACAGCGGCTGTCTTAACGACTGCTCGGCACATACATTTCACGATAATTTGGTTGCACACGAAAGTGAAATTGCCGCTATAGACAACGGATACCAGTTTTCGGGAGTTTGCCGTGAATATCTTTCGAAAAATAAAAACGGTGAAACGATTCTCGCGGCAACGAATTTCATACGTCCCGAGGATACGGCACTTTATGAGGGACTTGTTCCGGCGATGAAGCTTGCAACACGTGTTCACGAAAATCCGGTACGTATCATACGTGCATACACAGAGCGCCGCAGTTTTGCCGGCGATGCGCTAAGTCTGCTCGAACCAAACCATTCGGGCATGATGTATCCTTATATTCTCGAAAACGGTTTGATTGATAGCAATGTTGAAAACGGTAAATTAATTTATTCAAACGGTGAAAATGCAATTATAAGATTGGAGGAAAATTATGCTTACCAGCAAAATGATTAAGGAAGCCGCCTTTGAGGCAGGTGCTGACCTTTGCGGAATCGGACCGCTATCCAGGGGCAAGGGGGCGCCCGATGTAATGAATCCCAAATTCCTCTTTCCCGAGGCGAAAAGCTGTATTGCTATGGCGTTTCGTATACCGAGGGGAGTTCAGCGAGGAATCGAGGAGGGCACACAGTTTTATCAGTATCCGTCAATGGCGTACGGCGGAATAAATGAAATTCATGCTCCGGCGGTTCTTCATCATGTGGGACGTGTTATTGAGGATGCCGGCTATGAGGCGTTTGTCTACCGTAACACCGGTGCTCGCGGCGCTGTGTCCGACATGGACGGATCACCCGGAAATACTCTCTCTCCCGAAGAGCAGATTGAAGTCAGCAAGCACGCAAAGGGAAAGACTGCACACCACAGAAGCGTGCAGTTCACCCGCCCTGTGAGCCAAGACAAACAGCCGCCGGATCTGCAGTTTCAGTTCCGTTTGGCAGCAGTTGCCTGCGGACTTGGCGAAATCGGATGGAGCAAGATGCTTTTAACCCCCGAATTCGGTCCGCTTCAGCGTGTGGCGTTCATTTTTACAGATGCAGAACTTGAATACGATGAAATGTATTCTGGTGAGCCGCTTTGCCGAAAGTGCGGTGCGTGTGTACGTGAGTGTCCCGGTGGCTGTATTCCTGCAATCAACTCGGGAAAGACGATTACTGTCGACCTCGCCGGCAAAAAATGCGAGTGGGGCGACATTGATATGTGGCGCTGCTATGCTTTTTATACTCATGGCGGAAGATATTATAATCCTTTCGTTCCGAAGGAGGTTTTCGATAAAAACGAAAACGGTATGCTCGACCTTCTTGAGGGAGTTACCGATGTGGCGGACGAAAAGGAAGTTATGAAGGTATATACAGCTCTGGAAAAATATTTCCCAAGCTGGGTGGGCTACAATATGGCAAAATGCGGCGGATGTATACGTGCTTGTGTAAGTATGCTTGAAAAGAAAGGCGGATGCATGGAGGGGAGATTCAAAAAGCCTCTGCGCCGCGAAATGAAAGCCTGGAAGATGGACAGATAAGGAGGATGCGAAATGATTAATTCTGAAATAATCAAGCAAAAAGCACTCGAGCTTGGCGCAGGCGTTTGCGGAATCGGAGATATAAAGCATTTTATCGGCGATGATCCTCAGCACAATCCTCTCTCGATTCTGCCGAATGCAGCCTGCATTATCGGATTCGGTCTTCCTGTGCCGAGGGGACTCTATCAGGCTATGAGCGAGGGACGGCAGTATTTTAACTATACAAATCTCGCAGTAAAATATACAGATGAAAGCTTTGCCGAAATTTTTCTTCTCAAAATGGGCGCGCTGATTGAAGACGAGGGCTACGATGCCTGCTTGCAGAGAAGTGTTCCCGGTTTCCGTGTCAAGGGAGATAAGAGCACGAACCCGGAGGTCAGCCGTATTTACGAGCTGCAGTTTGCTTCTCCGGTTGCAAAGGGGCTTCCTGCTCCCGATGTAATTATTGATTACAATAAGGCGGCGCGTATATGCGGACTCGGAAGTGTTGGACTTCACGGACGTGTTATTGCTCCGAAGTACGGCAGCTTTATGCGTTGGGTATTCATCATTACCGATATGCCTCTTGAATGTGACGAGCCGTTTGAAGGCTCACTTTGCGACGGATGCGGAAAATGTCTTTCGGCTTGCCCCGGAAAGGCTATTTCGCCCGAGGGGGGAGTTGACACATGGCAGTGCAGTGTTTACTACCGGGGGGCGCACAAGTCAAATCCTTTCATGAAGTCAGATTTTCTTAAGGATCATCCCGAGCGCGAAGCGATTTTAAACGGCGAAAAACGCTTTGATGCAGAAGAAGCGCAGAAGATATATCCGTATCTTAATTTCTTGCCGAAAACACATTTCGGCTATGTTGCCTGCCTTTGCGGTAAGGCGTGCGAAACCGTCTGCTACAACCACCTGAAAGAGGAGGGAAAGATATGAGAGAACAGATAATTAACCTGGCGAAAAAATGTGACGCCGATGTTATCGGTTTTGCTCCGAGCGAACGCTTTGACAAAAACGATCCTGTGTTTAAAATTTTTCCCGGAGTAAAAACGGTTATCGGGATTGGCTTCCGTGTTCTGCGCGGAAGTATGCGCGGCGTTGAGGAAGGTACTACATATTATCAGTATTCCACTATGGGTGTAGAAAACCTGGAAGAAACGGTAATGCCTCTGGCACTGATCAATGTCAGTAATTTGCTGGAGGAGGAAGGCTACGAGGCTGTTCCTCAGAGAAGAAACCAGCTGATTATGGCAGAGGAAAATTCCACCAATCCCGAGGTAGAC
>JAZQXA010000150.1:0-27619 GCA_045632605.1 Candidatus Flemingiibacterium sp.
GTGCTTTTTTCAGTAAACGATCACGGTGTTTTCTTCTCTCAGCACGCTTTTTCGCAGGCTGAAAAAATAGTATCGGCGGATGAGATAGAGATTTTGTTCTTCCATACGGATGGTAAAATAGAATTCTTTCCCCCTGAGCCCCCGTGGGGAGATCCAGTAAGGGGAGATCAGAACCGCGGCGTTTCCTTCCTTGGCAAGCTCCTTTGCCCATGCGTCGGATACATTTGCATCCGGAACCTCAACTGAGGGGGTGTTCGGATTCTGCACAGGTGGGGGGGCTGTGGTTTCCGGAGCTTTGGTTGTGTCCGGCGTCTTTGCTGTGTCCGACTTATCGGTTGTGTCAGGCTTATCGGTTGTGTCGGACTTATCGGTTGTGTCAGGTGCAGATGTTTCATCGGGGACTTCAGTTAAACCCGGTTCATCCGTTGTACCCGGTTCATCCGGCTTTACTATTATCGGCTCACCCGTTTCCGTGCTTTCGTCAATGCTTGTTATCGACGACAACGAAATCAGGACAATCATCACGGCGATTACGACAAAAATTACAAACGCCGCAATTTTATATATCATTGTATCATTGCTGTTCACTGAATTTCAATCCTCCGCCTGAAAATTATTTTTTGTTTTCAAACTGCGAATCATATTCAAGCTTTTCGGCCTTGCGGTTCTTTCTGATGCTTCCGATTATCAGCGCGGCAAAGGCAATGACAAAGTAAACCACCACAAAAAGAAGCACACGAACGAGAATCTGCTCCATTGTTGAATATCTGCCGTGAAGCCATACGAAAATTACTATGTAAGCCGCAAGCGCACAGAGAAAATGCAGCAAGAGCTTTACTGTCACCGAATATCTGAGTTTCCAGATGAGATTAAGCACGCTCATCGCAAAACAGCCAAGAAAGAGCAGTGACATCGTACCGATGAGATACTGATATGACGTTACATTCTGACCTGTTGTGGTCGTTGTTCCAACGTCGCCCATCGTAACGGCGGATATCATCAGAATAAAAGCCGCTACCGTGAAATAAAGGCAGGCGTTATAAATGATTTTTCCTATTTCTTTGAATACTTTTGATTTCATAAATAAGACCTCAATTTTAAATTAAACATATGATATATACAATGATACCACTAATCCGAAATTTTTTCAACACTGTGCAAAGAATATTTATAAAAGCGTCACCGTTTGCTAACAATTTCACCCGTGAATACACTGTATATACATCAAAACAGCACCTTGATGTAAAAATCAAAAAATATTATGGAATAAAGCGAATAAATTTCCGTATAACGATTGACTTTTCACCAAAAAAAATGTATAATATATTATGTATACTTATGTCTAAATGTATAAATATAAACAGCCATGACTAAACATATAAAAAAGAGGTCACTTTATGGAAGGAAACAACAAATCCGCAATCACCAGAACCGAAGCCCGTGAATATGTTTTCGCACTGCTTTTCGCAAGAACATTTGCGCCGGACGAAGCGGCAGATGAATTTTACGCCCTTGAAATGGAAAACGCCGAAATCGAATTCGGCGACCAGATTGATTATGTCCACAGCGTATTCTTCGGCATCGACGATAATATCACCGAAATTGACGAAAAAATTTCCTCGGCAGCTTCCGGCTGGAATCTGAACCGTCTTTCAAAAACCACGCTCGCAATCATGCGCCTTTCGGTTTACGAAATGATGGCAGTGAACGACGTTCCGAAAAAGGTTGCGCTTAATGAAGCCGTTGAGCTTGCAAAGAAATTTGACGACGACAATGCGCCTGCATTTGTAAATGGCGTACTCAACACAATATCGCACACCCTGCCCGACCGTGACTGCGACAAATGAAACGGTTTTATATCGGAATAGACACCTCGAATTACACAACCTCGTGTGCGCTCTTTGAAGCGTGCGATGGCAAGTTTCACTCGAATGTCAAGCGTCTGCTCACCGTTTCAGAGGGTGAGCGCGGACTCAGGCAGAGCGATGCGGTCTTCGCACACATAAAAAATCTGCCCGAAGTGACATCCGAAGCACTGTCGGAGCTCTCCCCGGAGGAGCTGTCTGCAATAGGCGTTTCGTCCAAACCGAGAGATGAAGAAGGCTCATATATGCCCTGCTTTCTTTCAGGGGTGGCAGCCGCAGAGGTGCTTTCAAACGCTGCAAAAAAGCCGCTCCACCGTTTTTCGCATCAGGCAGGTCACGTTATGGCGGCGCTTTGGTCGAGTAACTCCCCCGATTTGTTGGCAAGGGATTTTATCGCGTTTCACGTTTCGGGCGGTACGACTGAAATACTTCATGTCAAGCCAAGCGGAATCGGATTTGAAATAAAAAAGCTCGGAGGGACATGCGACCTTAATGCCGGTCAGGTTATCGACCGTGCAGGCGTTGCGATGGGGCTAACATTCCCGTGCGGCCCCAAGCTTGAGGAGTTGGCGTTCAAAAACACCGAGAAGCTTGAAAAAACGAAGCTTTCGGTAAAAGGATGCGAATGCAACCTTTCCGGAGTTGAAAACAAGGTTGCAAAAATGCTCGGCGATGGAAAGAGCTATGAATTCATTTCGGCATACGTTCTCGATTTTATCGGGCGAACCATAATAGAGCTTACAAAAAATGCGCTTGACGGAAAGTTACTCCCCGTGCTTTATGCCGGTGGGGTAATGAGTAATGCGCAAATTAAAGATATGATAAAGAAACACGGCTTTGACGCAAGATTTGCCGAGCCGAGGTTTTCGAGCGATAATGCCGCCGGATGTGCGCTTCTTTGCGCGGCGGCGGAGGAAGGATGGGAGTTTTGGACGAAACAGTAATGTCGGCAGATATTCCCGATTCCGGCAATAATGGCCGCGCTGTGCTGACTGTGGCACAGCTTAATGCTTATATAAAGCAGATTATTGATTCAGACAGTCTGCTTGCGAATGTCTGGATAAAAGGCGAAATTTCAAACTTTACCAACCACCGTACCGGGCATTTTTATTTCACACTCAAAGACCCGGACAGCCTTATCAGAGCCGTAATGTTTAAGGGCGCGGCATCGAAATTAAAGTTTTTGCCCGAAAACGGCATGAAAGTCATCGCACGAGGACGTGTTTCGGCGTTTGTGCGCGACGGACAGTATCAGATATACGTCGAGGAGCTTCAGCCGGACGGAATTGGAAGCCTTTACATTGCCTTTGAGCAGTTAAAACGCAAGCTCGAAGCCGAAGGACTTTTCTCCCCGACAAGGAAGCGTCCGCTTCCGAAGATTCCCACACGAATCGGAATAATCACCTCACCGACCGGTGCGGCGGTGCGTGATATGATAAACATAACAAAACGCCGTTTCCCATATGCAGAGCTGAAGCTCTTCCCGTCGCTCGTTCAGGGTCCGGATGCACCGGCACAGCTCATCGGCGGAATCAACTATTTCGGCGCGGCGAATAATGTTGACGTAATAATCATCGGGCGCGGCGGCGGTTCGATTGAAGACCTCTGGGCATTCAACGATGAGGCTCTTGCACGTGCCATTGCGGCTTGTCCGATTCCCGTAATAAGCGCGGTCGGCCACGAAACCGATTTCACAATATGCGACTTTGCGGCGGATGTACGTGCTCCCACACCGTCTGCAGCGGCCGAGCTGGCAGTTCCCGACACGGGTGAGCTTAAAAGAAAAGTAAACAATATCGTCGGTCATATGGAGCTTTCGCTCACAAAGAGAATCGGCTCGGGGCGAAATTTGCTCGCATCCCTTGCAAAAAGCCGTGCGCTTACCTCACCGCAGAATTTTATCGACGACAAAAGAATGACACTCCTCTCGCTTTCAAATCGGCTTGAGCAGGAAATAAAGCTCTCGATTACATCAAAACGCGGCTTGTTCGCTTCCCGTACAGCCTCACTTGAAGCACTTAATCCGATGTCGGTCATTTCGCGCGGATATTCGGCAGTGTTTGACGGTTCGGGAAAGCTCATTAAAAGTGTAAAACAGTTAAACAAGGGGCAGCGCTTCACATTCCGCACAACAGACGGAAATGTTGTCGGCGAGGCTGTGGAAATCATCCCACAAGAAAAATCATGAGGTGACATAAATGGAACAGAACAATGATATAAAATTTGAAACAGCGCTGGCAAGACTTGAGGAAATCGTCCGTGCGCTTGACGGCGGTGCCGCTCCGCTCGATGAATCGCTTGCACTTTTTGAGGAGGGCGTAAAGCTCGTCAAGCTCTGTTCAGGAAAGCTCGATGCGGCGGAACAGAAAATCAAAATCCTCGTTCACGGCGAGGACGGTAATATTACGGAGCAGGATTTTGCTCCCATGCAGGAAGATAAAAAATGAGTACACAGATTGAAAAGCTTCTCACACTCGGCGCGGCGGCAGTTGAAGGTGAGCTTGCCGGATATGCGGCAGGCGATGATGAAAAATTCGGCGTAATTTATGATGCAGTGCGCTATAGTTTGCTTGGCGGAGGAAAAAGGCTTCGTCCGTTTTTGGTATTGCAGTTTGCGCTTCTTGCTGCAGGCGAGAGCGGAATGGACGGTCAGCGTGCCTTTGAGGCGGCACTCCCTTATGCATGCGCACTCGAAATGATACACACATATTCGCTCATACACGACGATTTACCGTGTATGGACAACGACGAGCTTCGCCGCGGAAAGCCGACAAGCCATATAAAATTCGGAGAAGCCAATGCGCTCCTCGCCGGAGATGCACTGCTGACACGCTCTTTCGGGGTGGCGGCATCAAACAAGCTCGCGGCGGCAGAAGTAAACTGCCGTGCGGTTGCGCTTCTTTCGGAATGCGCCGGAATCGGCGGTATGATAGGCGGTCAGGTTCTCGACCTTATCGGCGAAACAGAAAAATTTGATATGGAAACCCTTGAAAGACTCCAGTCGCTAAAAACCGGTGAGCTGATACGTTGTGCGGCGCTTCTCGGCTGCTACGCCGGCGGTGCATCTGAAGCGCTTTGCGAAGCGGCAGAAAAATATGCGCTCGGAATCGGCAGAGCATTCCAGGTCGTTGACGACATTCTCGATGCCATTGGCGACGAAGCACTTCTCGGAAAGCCTATCGGAAGCGATAAAGAAAGCGGAAAGACCACGTTTCTTTCGTTCATGAGCATTCCCGAAGCCAGAGAATATGCGTCAAAGCTCACTGACGATGCCATTGCGGCAATCGGAGCGTTTAACGGCTCGGATACACTTGCGGAGCTTGCCGGATATCTCCTCACAAGAGTAAAATAAGAAAGGCCTAATACATGAATTATATTATAGGGTTAATTACCAATTATGTTCTCGTATGCGCTGTTGCCGGATGGTTTGCCGCACAGTTTATCAAGTGTACACGTTATATTATCAAAAACAAAAGATTTGATTTTGCAATTTTGATGTCGTCAGGCGGTATGCCAAGCTCCCATTCGGCAACCGTTTGTGCGGTTGTCACTGCAACGGCAAAAATATGCGGAACGAACTCTGCGGAATTCGCCCTTGCATTCATACTCGCATTCATTGTAATGTATGATGCCGCAGGAGTCAGACGTGCCGCAGGAGAGCAGGCAAAGGTATTAAACCGAATTGCACAGGACATATCCGAGGGTGAGACAAAATATCTCGACAAGGACTTGAAGGAATTTATCGGACACACTCCGTTTCAAGTTGTAGTCGGAGGATTGCTTGGTATCGTTATACCGCTTTTGATTCCCGTTTTCTGATATGCGTATCGACAAGCTGTTATTTTCACGCGGACTCGCCAAAAGCCGTGAGGCGGCACAGCGCATGATTCGGGAGGGGAATATTTCGGTTAACGGTAAAGTCATAACCAAGTCTTCCCTTGATGTTCCGGATGACTGTGACATAAAAATAATCGGTGAAACACTTAAATATGTCAGTCGCGGCGGACTCAAGCTCGAGCGTGCACTCGATGAATTCGGAATTGATGTTTCCGGGCTTGACTGCGTTGACATCGGTGCTTCCACCGGCGGATTTACCGATTGCCTCCTACAGCGAGGAGCGGCACATGTTCGTGCTGTCGATGTGGGGCGCTCACAGCTCGACGCTTCGATTGAAAAGGATGCGCGAGTTACCTCATTTGAGGGAATGAATGCACGGTATATTATACCCGAGGATATCGGCGGCAAATGTCAGTTGGCGGTATGTGACGTTTCGTTTATCTCGCTGACGCTTATACTTCCGGCGGTGTCGGGGCTGCTTTTGCCCGAAGGACGTTTTATTGCCCTTATAAAGCCGCAGTTTGAGGCAGGCCGCGAAAATATCGGAAAGAACGGAATCGTAAAAGACAGAAATATCCACGCCGAGGTCATAGAGCGAGTGATAGCTTCGGCAAAAGAATGCGGACTTTACTGTGCCTCGCTCACCGTTTCCCCGATACTCGGCGGAGACGGAAACAGAGAATATCTGGCGGCGTTTGACCGCACCGGCGGTCTTGAACATACACTAATAAAAAAGATTGCATTTGAACAATAACACACCTTTACAGGGCGGTGATAACACATGAAAACAATCGGAATTTGTCCGAGCAGGGCAAACGATATAGATTTTATAGGAACATCGAGAGTTATCGAACAGCTTTATACAAAAGCCAAGCTGCTGATTCACGAATCTCTCCAAAGAGATATTCTCCGCTGCTTCGGCGATTATATAAGCGAACGAGTCAGTTTTGTCAGTGATGAGGAATTTTACACCTTACCCGATGTACTCATCGTTCTCGGCGGAGACGGCTCGATACTTAAAGCGGCACGCAGATGTGCCGGGGGGGACGTTCCGATACTCGGAATAAATCTCGGCAGAATCGGTTATATGGCAGAGCTTGAAATCGATGAGCTTTCACTGCTTGACCGAATTGCCGCGGGAGATTACAGAGTTGAAAAAAGAATGATGCTCGAAGCCGAAATCGGCGGCGAAAAGCTGTACGCGCTCAATGAAGCGGTTGTGGGCGGAGCTTCCATATTCCGCATAGTTGAAATTGAGCTTTACTGCGACGGGAATATGGTTAACCGTTACCGTGCGGACGGACTTATTGCATCAACCCCGACCGGCTCAACGGCATATTCGATGTCGGCAGGCGGAGCCGTTGTTGACCCGCGTATGGATGCGATGATAGTCACGCCGATATGCTCACATTCACTGAATGCAACACCGCTTGTTTTCTCGGCAGAGTCGGAGCTTATCATCAAAAATGTCACAGACAGAGAGGAAAAGCTTTATCTTAATGTTGACGGAAGCGAGCCTCGTATACTTACATACGGTAACACAGTCACTCTGCGAAAAAGTGACAAGATCGTCGGATTCATAAGACTGAAAGACGGCGGATTCTATCAGGTGCTTCGCCACAAAATGGCTGACGTACACTAAGCGACAAGAGGTGAATTATGAAATACGATCGTCAATCGGAAATAATCGCACTTATCGGTGAAAAAGAGATTGAAACCCAAGAGGAACTTCTTGAGGGTCTTCGCTCGAAGGGATATATTGTAACGCAGGCAACAATATCACGTGATATACGTGAGCTTAAGCTCGTCAAGGTTTCAACCGGTGTGGGAGGTCGCTATAAATATGCTATGCCTCACCGTGAGGAAAACACAATTAGCAAAAAGTACCGTAATCTGCTTATTGAAACAGTTGAAAAAATCGACCGCGCGAACAATATTGCTGTGGTAAAAACCATTGTCGGTATGGCATCCGGTGCGGCTGCAGCAATTGATTCGATGAAGCGTGACGATGTTGTCGGAAGTGTTGCGGGGGATGATACAATTATTATAGTTATGAGAACAAACGAGGCGGCGCAGTCTTTGATTGACGACCTCGGTGAAATCATAAGTCAAGGAAGATGAAAAACTTTAGGGCGAGAGGGGTGACTCTTATTGCTGTCTTCACTTCATATTGAAAATATCGCCGTAATAAAGTCGGCTGATATAGATTTTAAAAACGGATTCACAGTGCTTACCGGTGAAACCGGTGCAGGAAAGTCGATAATCATTGACAGCCTCGGGCTTATCTGCGGCGCAAAGCAGTCGCGTGAGCTTATACGAAACGGCGAGGATTCAGCAAAGGTATCCGCTGTATTCACGGATATCAGTGAACGCTCGTCAGAATCGCTTGCCGAGCTTGGAATTACAGCCGACGAGGACGGAGTTCTGATGTTTGAGCGTGCGATAACGGCGCAGGGCAAATCGACATCAAGGCTAAACGGCAGAGTTATACCGCTGTCGCTTCAAAAAGAAGCAATGAAGAGCCTTATTGCGATACACGGTCAGCACGATAATATGGCACTGCTTACTGCTGACAATCACATGACATATCTCGATGAGTTTGCCGGAATCGAGGCCGAGCTTAACGAATACCGGGAAAGCTACGACCTATACTGTGAGATAACCAGAAAAATTTCCGACATAACGAAAAACGAACGCGAAAAGGCGCAGAAGCTCGAATTTTTGCGGTATCAGATAAACGAAATTGAGACTGTAAAGCTAAAAGAGGGCGAGGAGGACAAGCTTCTCGCAAAACGCAAAAAGCTTCAGAACAGCGAAAAGATAACTCAACTTTCGGACATGATATATTCTCTCTTATACCGTAACGAAAAGAGTACTGCGGCGCTCGACAAGGTGAACAAAGCATCTCGTGCGCTCGAAGCGTTAGCACCTGTATTTGACGGTGCGGACTCGCTGATAACCAGACTTGATGCGGTTGCGGGCGAGCTTGAAGATATTGCGCTGACGGTTGACGGACTGCGTGATGACGATATCGGCGACCCGACGGCAGAGCTTGACAAGGTGGAAACGAGGCTCGAAGAAATTTCGCGGCTCGAACGCAAATACGGCGATACCGTTGAGGATGTATTAAAGTATCTCGATTCGGCAAAAGATGAGCTTGAAGCAATTGAGCTTTCCGAGGAACGGCTCTCCGAGCTTAACGCGGAATTAAATCAGGTGATTTCCGTTATGGATTCAAAGGCGACAGTTCTAACTGAAAAAAGAAAAGCTGCGGCATCCAAGCTCGAAAAAATGATAGTTGAAGAATTGTCCTATCTGGATATGGGCGGCGTCAGCTTTTCGTGCGGAGTTGAAACAAAACTTCCAAGCGGTGACAATACCGCTTCGCATTACACAAAGCGCGGCGTTGACAATGTTGAGTTTCTTATATCGACAAACAAGGGCGAACCATTAAAGCCGCTTGCAAAAATTGCATCGGGCGGCGAGCTCTCGCGAATAATGCTCGCAATTAAGAGTGTACTTGTAAAAGCTGAAGCACCCGGTACATTAATATTCGACGAGGTTGATACCGGTGTTTCGGGAAAGACCTCACAAAAAATCGGAATTAAACTCCGTGAGCTTGCAAAAAGCAGTGATACGCAGGTATTCTGTGTAACTCATGCGGCGCAAATTGCGGCACGTGGCGAAAACCATTACCTGATATCAAAAAGCGAATCGTCCGGCAGAGTTTCAACCTCTGTAAAGCCGCTTGACCGCGACGGGCGCATTTCCGAGGTTGCGCGCATCATGGGTGGTATTAACATAACCGACACCCTCATGGAAACGGCACGTGAAATGGTGGATGAGGTTATATAATTAAATACGCAAATAATAAAAATAACATAAAAACAAACAAGGAAGGTACAAAACAATGAAATTATACGAAGAGCTTGTGGAGCGCGGACTTATCGCGCAGGTTACAGATGAAGAACACATCCGAGAGATGATAAACGAGGGTAAAGCAACATTCTATATCGGCTTCGACTGTACAGCCGATTCGCTTACAGCCGGTCACTTTATGGCGCTTACACTCATGAAGCGTTTACAGATGGCAGGAAACAAGCCGATTGCACTTATCGGCGGCGGTACAACCATGATTGGCGACCCGTCTGGACGCACAGATATGAGAAAGATGCTTACCAAGGAAGATATCGACCATAACGCAGAATGCTTCAAGCGCCAGATGGAGAGATTCATCGAGTTTGGCGAGGGCAAGGCAATGATGGTTAATAACGCAGATTGGCTCCTCAACCTCAACTATGTCGAGCTTCTCCGCGAGGTCGGTGCTTGCTTCTCGGTTAATAATATGCTTCGTGCTGAATGCTATAAGCAGAGAATGGAAAAGGGACTTTCATTCCTTGAATTTAACTATATGATTATGCAGTCCTACGACTTTTACTATATGTTCAAGAAATATGGCTGTAACATGGAGTTCGGCGGTGACGACCAGTGGTCTAATATGCTCGGCGGTACTGAGCTTATCAGAAAGAAGCTCGGCAAGGACGCTTATGCAATGACAATCACACTTCTCACCGACTCAAACGGCAAGAAGATGGGTAAGACTGCCGGAAACGCTGTTTGGCTTGACCCCAACAAAACTTCTCCGTTTGATTTCTTCCAGTATTGGCGTAACGTCGGAGATGCGGACGTACTTAAATGCATCCGTATGCTGACATTCCTGCCGATGGAACAGATTCGCGAAATGTCAAGCTGGGAGGGCGCACAGCTCAACAAGGCAAAGGAAATTCTTGCATACGAACTCACCAACATGGTTCACGGCAAGGAAGAAGCAGATAAGGCTCTCGAAGCGGCACGTGCAGTATTCTCCGGCGGCGGTTCAAGTGAGAATATGCCGACCACAGAGGTAGAAGCTGTTGACACCTCTGTTGTTGACCTGCTCGTTGCAGGAAAGCTGGCTCCGTCAAAGGGTGAGGCAAAGCGTCTTATTCAGCAGGGCGGTATTGCTGTTGACGATGTTAAGGTTGAGCGTTTTGATGCCATAGTTGAGGGTACAAAGCTCACCGAGGGCGTTATTATTAAAAAGGGCAAAAAGGTATTCCACAAATTTATTGCAAAATGAGAAAGTACACCACCCTGCTCTTTGATGCGGACATGACTCTTTTCGACTTCGAGGGCGCAGAAAAAGCGGCATTTGGTATAGTAATGACATCTCACGGCATACAATATAATGCCGACGATTTTGAACGGTACAGAAATATTAATTCACGGCTTTGGGAAATGTTCGGGCGCGGTGAAATAACGAAAGAATATCTGCAGGATAACCGATTTTCGCTGTTTTTTGAAACGCTTGATATTCCCCCGTCCGTTGACGGCAAAACGGCAAACCGAGAGTATGTTGACGCCCTTGCCGATTGCTCGGAGCTTTTTGACGGTGCTGTTGAGCTTTGCCGCAGGCTGTCGGAAAAATATGAGCTTTATATCGTAACCAACGGCGTTTCACATACGCAGAAAAAGCGTTTTTATGCCTCGCCGATATGCCCTTGCTTTAAGGATATATTTGTCAGCGAGGATGCCGGTGCACCAAAGCCTATGGCGGAATATTTCAATTATGTTTTTTCTCACATAGGTGAGGAAAAACGTGAAGGAAGCATTATTATCGGCGACTCGCTGTCAAGTGATATCAAAGGCGGAAACAACGCAGGAATTGCTGCCGTTTGGTACAATCCCGGCGGTGCTGAAAACACCACTGACATCATTCCGACAAAAACCGTAAAAAGCTACGAAGAACTACTTGAACTGTTACTGTAAGGAGAACTTATGGATTACACTCGCGTAAAGGAGCACCTTGAAGCAGGAAAAATTGAATATACGGAAAACACGCCGCTTGCACCGTATACGAGTTTTCGTATCGGCGGTCCCGGCAGACTTCTTGTGTTCCCGAAGAATGTCGAAGAAGCCGTTGAGGTTCTTGATATTCTTCGCGGCGAGGGGATACCCACTGTAGTGCTCGGAAACGGTACAAATGTGCTTGTTTCGGATGATGGCTTTGACGGTGCGGCCGTGATACTGTCGGATATGCGCTCATACAGCATTGACGGCAACCGTATTACTGCAGATGCAGGTATGCCGCTGACCAAGCTCGCACTGCTTGCGGCGAAAAGCTCTCTTTCCGGACTCGAATTTGCCTACGGTATACCTGGTACGCTCGGAGGCGGTATTTATATGAATGCCGGAGCATACGGCGGCGATATGTCGCAGGTCATCACCTCAAGCAGATATTACGACCTTGAAACCGGCGAGAGCGGCGATATTATCGGCGAAGCGCATGAGTTTGCTTACCGTCACAGCGTGTATATGGACAGCAGAAAGGTTATACTTTCGGCGACCTTGCGGCTTGTTCCGGGGCAGCGCGATTATATCGAGGAGCGAATGAACGGCTATATGTCGAAGCGCAAAGAAAAGCAGCCGCTTGAATTTCCGAGTGCCGGCAGCACATTCAAGCGCGGAAACGGTTTTATAACCTCGCAGGTAATCGACGAGGTGGGACTCAAAGGCAGAAGTGTCGGCGGGGCGGAAGTGTCGGAAAAGCATGCAGGATTTGTAATAAACAAAGGCTCTGCAACGGCAAAGGACGTGCTCGAGCTTATTGATATCATCAAGGCAGAGGTAAAGGAAAAAGCCGGGTATGATATTGAATGTGAAATCAGATATATAAAGTAAAAGCGAGAGGAAACAAAAAATTGGAATTTCTAATAATCACGGGAATGTCTGGTGCCGGAAAATCACAGGCGGCAAATACGCTTGAAGACCTCGGCTGGTACTGCATCGACAATATGCCATCCGGTCTTATTCCGAAATTTGCGGAAATATACAGCGCAACTCCGGGAAAACTTGATAAGGTTGCGTTTATCGTTGATATACGCGGAGAGGTTGAATTTGATTCCCTTTTTGCGGAGCTTGAGGTTCTGCGCTCGCAGGGCTTTAATTGCCGCACCGTCTTTCTCGAATGTGCGGACGATGTTATAATCAGCCGATATAAGTTCACAAGACGCACTCATCCTCTTGTGGCAGCAAAAAATATCAGCATAACGGAAGCACTTAAATCCGAGCGCGAAATGCTCAATGTGGCAATTCAGCGTGCCGATTATACAATTGATACAACCAAGCTGACACCCGTTCAGCTTAAAGAAAAAATTCTCGGCATTGTAAACACCGAGGATGGGAACGGTTTGCTCGTCACTTGTATGTCGTTTGGCTTCAAGCACGGAGCGGCAAATGAAGCTGACCTTGTTTTTGATGTGCGCTGTTTCCCGAATCCGTATTATCAGGAGGAGCTCAAAAATCACACGGGGCTTGAAGCATGTGTACGCGATTTTGTCTTTGCGTATGACGAAACAAATATATTTTTGCAAAAACTCTGTGATATGATAGATTATCTGCTTCCGCTTTATAAGCGTGAGGGCAAAACACAGCTTATAGTCGCCATCGGCTGCACGGGCGGAAAGCACCGCTCTGTCGCAATATGTGAAGCGCTTGGTGCTCATATGAGAAAGGGCGACTGCAAAACGGTCATTATTCACCGTGACATAACAAAATAATTATGTCGGGCAAGCTCCCGGCATTCGGGAGGAAGTCATGTCTTTTGCAAGACAAACCAAGGCGAACCTTGTTTCGCTTTCGGAAGCGGTCAAGCATGATTGCTGCAGACGTTCAGAACTTTACGGAATACTGTGGGCTGCAGGAATTTTCAGCCGCATGAGAATAAAGCTCGTCACCTCGAGCGAGGAGCTGGCAAGCCTTACAGTCAAATGGCTGCACGACCAGCATTTCATCGAGGGAAACCTTTATATCACCGATAAAAAAAGCGGCGATGCGGACGAACGCCGGAGCTGCAAAATTACGGTCGTACAGAAAAAAGAGCTCGAAAAGCTTTTTCGTGCATTCCGTTATCTTGAAACGGAGGATGAAAGCGAAATAAAAGAGGAGCTTTTCCGCTGTCCGAACTGTGCGGCGGCGTTTCTGCGCGGAGTATTTTTATCGGCAGGAACGGTTACAGACCCCGACAAGGGATATCATCTCGAAATGGATTTTCTCGAAAAATCCGTGGCGGACAAGCTCTCGAAATTGCTCGTTTCCCTCGGACTTGAAGCAAAAACAACAGTCCGCAAGACCGAACAGGTCATTTACTACAAGGACAGCGAAAGCATTGAAAATTTTCTCGCCTTAATCGGCGCAAACAATGCGGCATTTACAATAATGAATAAAAAAATCGAGCGGGAGCTTCGCTCGGACATCAACCGTATCGCAAACGGCGAGGTTGCAAACATAGAAAAGACCACAAAAGCGGCAGGAGCACAAATTGCCGCAATAAAGGAACTCAAAGCAAGCGGTGAGCTTGAACGCATGCCGGACGAGCTTCGTATTACGGCATATCTGCGGCTCGAAAACAGCGATGCTTCACTCCTGAAGCTTGCTGAAATGCATAATCCACCGATTACAAAATCGGGAGTTAACCACCGACTCAAAAAAATTCTTGAATGGAAGTCAACTACTTAATTTAAAAATAGAGGAATTAAAAAATGCCCGATTTCGTACATCTTCACCTGCACAGTGAATACAGTCTTCTCGACGGTGCCTGCCGCATTGCCGAGATACCTCGCCGTGCAAAAGAGTGCGGGCACACGGCTGTTGCGCTCACTGACCACGGCGTAATGTACGGTGCAGTGGCATTTTATAATGCCTGCAAAGCTGAAGGAATAAAACCTGTTATCGGCTGTGAGGTATATCTCGCGAAGCGTACACGCTTTGACCGTGACCACGAGGAGGACAGCGGAAGCTATCACCTTATTCTCCTTTGTAAAAACGAAATCGGCTACAAAAATCTCATATTCATGGTGACGAGCGCATTTAAAGAGGGCTTTTATTCGAAGCCGCGTATTGACATGGACTTGCTCGAAGCTCATCATGAAGGACTTGTTGCGATGTCTGCCTGCCTTGCCGGATTTATTCCCCGTGCAATAATGAGCGGCGATATTTCGTCGGCACGCGAGCACGCGATGAGGATGAAGTCGATTTTCGGAGAGGACTATTACCTTGAGCTTCAGGACCACGGACTTGAAGAACAGAAGCTCGTTAACCGCGAGCTTATCAAGCTCTCACATGAGCTTTCAATTCCCATGGCGGCGACAAACGATGCTCATTATCTTCGCCGCGAGGATGCCGACACCCAGGCGGTTCTCATGTGCATCCAAACGGGAAACGTCATAACCGACGGAAGACCGCTCGGCTTTGAAACCGACGAGTTTTACTATAAAACGACCGAGGAAATGCATTCGCTCTTTTCCTATCTTGACACAGATGAGCTTGGAAGCCCCATTGAAAACACGGCAAAAATTGCCGAGAAGTGTAATTTTGATTTCGATTTTTCAAAGCTGTATCTGCCGGCTTTCACTCCGCCGGACGGACTGACTTCACCGGAATATCTTCGCAAACTTACTTTTGAAGGACTTGCGCACTCGCTTTCATCCGGGCGAATTGTATATACCGAAAAGCATCCCGAAAGTGAATATGCCGAGCGAATCGAATATGAGCTCGACGTTATAACAAAAATGGGCTACTCCGACTATTTTCTGATAGTTCAGGATTTTGTCGGTTACGCAAAGAAAAACGGTATCCCCGTCGGTCCCGGCAGAGGCTCCGGCGCAGGAAGCCTTGCCGCATTTTTACTCGGCATTACGGACGTTGACCCTCTCGTTTTTGAGCTTCTCTTTGAGCGTTTTCTTAATCCCGAGAGAGTCAGTATGCCCGACTTTGATATAGATTTCTGCTATAACCGACGCGACGAGGTTATTGATTACGTCCGACGCAGATACGGGGACGACCATGTTGCGCAGATTGTCACATTCGGAACAATGGCGGCACGTGCGGCTGTACGCGATGTCGGACGTGCGCTTGATATGTCGTATGCCGACTGTGACGCAGTCGCAAAAAAGATTCCCCATGCTCTTGATATGACGCTCGACGGGGCACTGAAAATAAGCAAAGAACTTCGTGAAATGTATGAGGACTTGCCCGAGGTAAAGAGGCTTATCGACACAGCACGTGCGCTTGAAGGTATGCCCCGACATTCGTCAACTCATGCGGCAGGCGTTGTTATAACCGACCGTCCCGTGCACGAATATGTGCCGCTTTCGATGAACGGCAATATCCCCGTGACACAGTTCGATATGGACACCGCGGCAAAGCTCGGACTCTTAAAGTTCGATTTCCTTGCCTTACGTTATCTCACGATAATTTCCGACACGGAAAAACAGATACGGGAACGTGTGCCGGATTTTGACATCACGGCTGTACCGCTTGACGATTCACTTGCATACGAGCTTATTTCTTCGGGAAACACAGATGGAATTTTCCAGCTTGAATCAGGCGGTATGCGGCAGATGTTAATGCAGCTGCGTCCCGACTGCATCGAGGATATCATTGCGGCAATATCGCTTTACCGTCCCGGCCCGATGGATTCAATTCCGAAATATATCGAAAACCGCAAAAACCGCGATAAAATAACCTATAAAACACCGCTTTTAAAACCGATACTCGACGTGACATACGGCTGTATGGTTTATCAGGAGCAGGTAATGCAGGTCTGCCGAAGCGTTGCCGGCTATACATTCGGACGGGCTGACCTCGTTCGCCGAATGATGGCGAAAAAGAAGGCAGAGGACATGGAACGTGAGCGTACCGTTTTTGTTGACGGTGCAGGCAAAAACGGAATTTCCGCTGAGATTGCAAACGAGCTTTTCGACGAGATGTCCGGCTTTGCTTCGTATGCGTTCAATAAGAGCCATGCGGCGGCTTACGCGATAATTTCTTACCGCACAGCTTATTTAAAGAGTCATTATCCATGCGAATATCTTGCGGCGCTCATGACATCTGTTATGGGAAATGCCGTAAAAACTGCCGAATATGTGGCGGAATGTACCCGCTACAAAATAAGCATTCTTCCACCCGATATTAACGAATCCACCGCGGATTACCGAGCTATTGTAACCGAAAACGGCAGTTATATCCGCTTCGGACTGCTGGCTCTTAAGAATCTTGGCGAGGGATTTATCGACCGTATAGTCGCCGAGCGAAAGAACCGTCCGTTTGGCACGTTTGAGGATTTTATCGAGCGAATGTATGCAAAGGACATGAACAAGCGTCAGGTCGAAGCACTCATAAAGAGCGGTACATTCGACAGCCTCGGCATTTTCCGAAGCCGGCTTCTACTCGCGTATGAACGTATAGTCGACCACTATCAGGAACGCAACCGCACAAATGTTGAGGGACAGCTTGACCTCTTTTCAATTGGGCTTGATGACGGCGTTCAGACAGACACATTCGAATATCCAAACATCCCAGAGCTGTCGTTCAGAGAAAAACTGCGGCTTGAAAAGGAGTGCTCGGGAATATATTTTTCGGGTCACGTTCTCGAGGATTATTCAAAGCATATCGAAAAAATATCTCCCACAGGCATAAGTAATATTTTGGCTTCGTTCTCGGATGAAACCGAAAGCGACGAAATTTTCGCCGATAAACAGACAGTAACGCTTTGCGGCGTTATCTCACGCAGACAGAATAAGGTTACAAAAAACGGAGCGCAGATGGCATTCCTGACGCTTGAAGATAAGCTCGGTGAGATGGAAGTCATCGTCTTTCCGAAAACCTTTGACGCCATCGGACATTTACTGATGCAGGAAGCCGCCGTTTGTATCATCGGACAGATATCGCTCCGTGATGACGAAGAACCGAAAATACTCTGTCAGTCGGCGTTTCCTCTTGATGATAACGAGCATTTCGGAGAAAATTCCGAAGTTCCGGCAGCAAAACGCTTCGAACGGCGAAATACACTCACACAATCCGCAAGAGAATCGGTTACGCCGCCTACGATGCAGAAGCCGCAGACAATAACGTCTCCGGTGCAAAGCACAGGCGAAGTATACCACGTAAGCGGCGGACGTGTACCTCCGCCGGTCAGAGGAGCAGCAGTTAAGCCTGTGCGCCCCCTCACACAGCCGACAACGCCCCCATCTGCGGCACCGACTAAAATATTTCTTCGTGTCGAATCGACCGCCGAATCTGACCGCACATTTATGAAGGCTCAGAATCTCTGTCACATTTTCTGCGACGGTACAGCCGAAATCATTTTCTTTGATAAATCCATCGGTGAATATAAGCGCATGAACGGAATACGTCTTTTCGCAACGCCGTTTGTTATAAACGAATTCCGTGAGCTTCTCGGAAACGATAATGTTGTTATAAAATAAGGAGAATTGAAATGAGCATCTTTTCGAAAAAAGAAAAAAAGCCAAAGCAGAAATTCACCTACCGCAAAATCACAACAATATCAAGGCTTTCGTCACCGATTCTAAAAGGACTTTATTATGCTCTTATCGTCGGAATTTTTATGCTTGCAATAATCGCGCTTATATTGCTTTTTGTGAATACGGCTGCTGAAGATATCCTGCTTCCGCCGTTTATGAGCGTGCATGGCGAGGATTATTATTCAATAACCATCGGCAACGGCATACGTATCAACGCCGAATATTCAGCCGTTGAACTCGGGGATATAAAAACGGTAATTTACGCCGAGCTTATGATGCTTGGAGCAATATTCTGTATCCTTGCGCCGGTATGCCTGTTCCTTTCCAAGCTTGCGAAAAATATTGCAAGGGGCGAGGAATATAATCTTAAAAATCCGCGTTATATCATATATATCGGTCTTTCTGTTATGATAGGAAGTACTTTTCTTCGTATAGCGCGAAGCTTTTACAATTATTTGCTTGTCAAAACATTTGTGAGCGCCCCCGAAACAATAAAATTTGCATTTGAACCGCACCTCGGCGGCATTATGGTGGGACTGCTCATAATTGTGCTCGCCTATGTTTACGGAAACGTCTGCGAAAAGAATTTCGTCGAAGGCTCCGCGCCCTCTAACTCACATGAGATTGAAAAAGCTTAAAGTTTTCATACTACAGTAGGATAATTCATAAAAAATTAATTATATTACGCTATAATTATGGAAACAAAATCTGTTTAAATCCGTCTTTTATGGCAGAACACCTTGTTTCAGAAAGGGATTTTTAAATTGAACAGTAACCAGAGAAAACCAAATAAACAAAAAAAGACCGATTGGTCAAGTGAAGCCGCAGCTTCCGGAAAGCTGGCAGGCAAGGTTGTCGGACGGATATTTTCTTATATCCTAAACGCCTTGCTTACGTTCGTACTCATCTGTTTTACAACCGGTATAATCGTGGCAACCGTTTTTGCGGTTTACGTTAAAAATTACATCGACCCGGCAATAGACCCGGCAATCTTCCGCATGAATTCAAGTCAGACGACGAAGATTTTTTACATGGACTATACCGACCGTGAAAACCGAATCGGTACCCCTATTGAAATCAAGGACGAACAGCTTTACGGCTCGGAAAACAGCGTTTGGGTTTCATATACCCAAATTCCCGAAGACCTTGTAAATGCCTTTGTTGCAATCGAGGACAAGCGATTCTGGAGTCATAACGGCGTTGACATCTGGCGTACCGGTGCGGCAATACTCAACTATTTCATACCTTTTGAAGAAAAGCAGGGCGGCGGTTCATCCATCACCCAGCAGACAATAAAGAACCTCACCGAGGAAAAGGATTACACGCCCCAGCGTAAGATTCAGGAGATACTCCGTGCGCTTAATCTTGAAAAACAGCTCGATAAGACACAGATTCTCGAGCTTTATCTCAATAATATTTACCTCTCGCAGAACTGCTACGGCGTTCAGGCGGCGGCTTATACCTATTTTAACAAGGATGTATCCGAGCTGACACTTATCGAGTGTGCGGCTATTGCCTCGATTACAAATTCGCCGACGAGATATGACCCGATTCAGAATCCCGCAAAGCAGGCGGAAAGACGTAACCAGATTCTTTGGGAAATGCTCGACCAGGGTTATATTACCCAGGGAGAATATGACAGTGCGTACGATAAAGAGCTTGTTCTTGACTACCAGGGACGCGCAAAGGATGCTTCTGTCACATCAAACTCGTGGTACACCGACCAGGTAATGCGCGAAGTTGCAAATGCGCTGGTAAAGGAAAAGGGTTATAACCTCGAAATGGCATATAATCTCATTTACACCGGCGGTCTGCAGATAATAACCCTTCAAGACCCCGAGGTTCAGGGCGTTTTAGAGGAAGTTTATGCAGATGATGCAAACTTCCCTAAAACGAACAATGCCGTTCAGCCGCAGTCGTCGGCCGTTATAGTTGACCCGGCAACAGGTGACGTACTCGGACTCGTCGGTGCACGAGGCGCGAAAGAAGCAAACCTGCTTCTCAACAAGGCAACTCAAACCACACGTTCCCCCGGTTCTTCAATAAAACCGCTGTCTGTATATGCTCCGGCGCTTGAATATGGGCTTATCACTTACGGAAGCGTATATGACGACGTTCCGGTTACGTTCAATTATGCGGATGACGATGAAGAAAAGCTGAACCCATCCGCCTGGCCGAAGAACCTGCCTGAGGTTTATGGCGGACGTACTACAGTAAATGATGCGGTAACCCGTTCGGTTAACACGGTTGCTGTACGTATTCTTCAGGAGCTTACAACTGACACTTCCTTTGATTTTGTAAAGAATAAGCTTCAGATGCACAGCTATATTGAATACGCAGAGCTGGCAGGCGGAGTTGGAATCACCGACAAGGACCTATCCGCACTTGCGCTTGGTGGTATGAACTACGGTGTCACTAACCTCGAAATCACTGCCGCATATCAAATTTTTGCAAATAACGGCGTTTATAACAAGCCGAGAACATGGCTTCGCGTACTCGATTCAGAAGGTGAAGTACTTCTCGAGAATATGTCGGAAAGCTATGTTGTCATAACCGAGCAGACGGCTTCAATCATGACAAAAATGCTTGAAAATGTTGTCAACCGCGGTACCGCAACCTCGGTTACACTCAAGAGCAAGGTTGACTGTGCCGGAAAAACCGGAACAACCTCAAGCGACGTTGACCGTTGGTTTATCGGATACACCCCATACTATGTCGGAGGTATCTGGTTCGGTTATGAAATCCCCCAGTCGCTCGGAACGCTCGCATGGAATCCCGGTACTGTGACATGGGATATCATCATGACAAAGCTTCACGAAAAATATATCAACGGAGATGAACCGCTCAAATCCTTTGAAACCGCGGATGATGTCATCACCGCCACCTACTGCAAGGATTCGGGAAAACTCATGAGTGCGGCTTGCTACGCCGACCCGAGAGGAAACCGCGCGGAAACAGGTTACTTTACAACCACCACTCTGCCGACCGAGTTCTGCGACTGTCACGTTATGGTTGAGTATGACACAGTGACGGGCGGTATCGCTCATGACGGATGCCCGGCAGAAAACATTAAGAGCGTCGGTCTTTTAAAGGTTGACCGCATATTCCCGATGAACGTGAAGGTTACCGATGCGCAGTACACCTACCGCGAAGTACACGACGGCACTCCGATGCCGACAAGCGGTGATGTCCCGTTCTATATCGGACTTTACGCCGAGGGCGAATATCCGGGGTACACCGATGTCGGAGAAAAGCGGCTTTATAACAGCTATTGTTATGAGCATCATATAGATGAACCGGAGCCGGAGGACACCCAGGAAACAACAGACCCCGATTCCCCGGATGACACGGGATATGAGGATACTGCCGAACCGGAGGATACAACAAATTCATCCGAAAATTCTGACGAACACTAAACCTTTATGAATTAAACTTAAAATCACCTCATACATTTTGTATGAGGTGATTTTTATGTCGTGTACAAAAAAATTCGGGCGTAAAATTTCATGTGAAGTACGCTCGGAGCTTTCGAGAATCAATTTCCGGTGTGTAATAATCGGTGCGGTTATAATTTTAATCTGCGGTGCAATAAGTGCGCTCATAGCCGGACCGACAACACTCTACCGTGAGCTTGAGCGTCCTCCGTTTTCACCGCCTGCATTCATCTTTCCGATAGTCTGGACCATTCTCTATGCCCTCATCGGAGGTGCGGCAGGAGCAGTTGCCTGCGTATGCGACCGTGCGTGCGAAGCCGATAAATATAAGGGACTGCTGTTTTTTGTCATCATGATGGTTTTTAATTTTATATGGTCCCCGCTTTTCTTCGGAGCAGGAGCATATTTCGCCGCATTCTGCGCCATTATTATGATGATAATACTTACGTTTTTCACCGTCATCTTCTTCTCGCGTATTTATAAAGTCGCAGCGGCGGTCATGGTGATATATCTTGCGTGGCTTTTTTATGCGGCTTACCTTAATCTTGGAATTATTATACTTAACTAACCGAAAATCTTTCGATTCCTATTGACAAATCCCGTGAAACGTGCTACAATAATAGCGATACAGAGATTTGGAGACGTATCAAAACATGGGCGTAAACGCCTTTGTTTTGTGCGTCTTTTTTTGTTGTCTATATAATAATAAAGGAGATAGTATCATGTATGACGTGGTTATAATCGGTGCCGGTGTTGTCGGCGCAATGATTGCCAGAGAGCTTTCGGCATATAAGCTCAGCATCTGCATTTTAGAAAAGGAACACGACGTCGCAATGGGCGCAACGAAAGCAAATTCCGCCATTGTACACGCCGGATTCGATGCCAAGGAGGGCTCGCTTAAAGCAAAGCTCAACGTAAAAGGCTCGAAAATGATGGAGCAGGTTACAACCGAGCTTGGCGTAAAATACAGCCGCAACGGCTCACTCGTCGTTGGCTTCAACGAGGAAGACAGAGAAACACTTGCTTCCCTGCTCACCCGAGGCAATGCAAACGGCGTTGAGGGGCTCGAAATAATTGAGCGTGAGCGTGTGCTTGAGCTTGAACCGAATATCGGCGATGAGGTTATTTGCGCACTGTATGCCCCAACCGGTGCAATCGTCTGCCCTTATGAGCTGACTGTCGCCGCAATCGGAAACGCTATGGACAACGGCGCAGATCTAAAACGTAATTTCGAAGTTAAAAAAATTACCTCATACGGCGATTATTACGAAATCTCCTCTGACACCGAAACAGTAAGCGCCCGCTTTGTCGTCAATGCGGCAGGCGTATATTCCGATGAAATCGCAAAAATGGTCGGCGATGATTCATTTAATGTGCATCCAAGACGCGGAGAATATCTCTTGCTTGACCGTGAGTGCGGCTCAACAGTGTCGCATACCATATTCATGACCCCGAGTAAAATGGGTAAGGGTATACTCGTTTCCCCAACAGTTGACAACAATCTGCTCGTCGGTCCAACCGCCGTTGATACCGAAGACAAAAACGACAAATCTACGACCGAAGAATTTTTTGCATCAATTTTCGATATCGCAGGCAGAAGCGTAAAAAACATTCCGAGAAATAAAACCATCACCTCGTTCTGCGGACTTCGTGCTGTGGGCGACAGCGGCGACTTTATTATCAATCTCGCAAAGAAGCATTTTGTAAATGCGGCCGGAATCGAATCGCCCGGACTTTCGGCTTCACCTGCAATTGCGGAATATGTACGCACCCTGCTTGGAGCTGACGGACTCATCCTCGAAAAGAACCCCGACTTTAACCCGATACGACGTGCGATGCACGCTTTCCGTGAGGCAAGCATCGAAGAAAAGAACCGCATGATAAAAGAAAATCCGGCATACGGAAGAATCGTCTGCCGCTGTGAAAGCGTCACTGAAGGCGAAATCCTTGATGCGATACACATGAACCCGAGAGCCACCGACCTCGACGGAGTAAAACGCCGTACACGTGCTCAGATGGGCAGATGCCAGGGAGGCTTCTGCAGTCCGTATATAATTGAAATGTTAGCCCGTGAGCTTGATATCCCCTACGAGGGAGTCACAAAATTCGGCGGTGAATCGTACGTGTCACTTGGTAAAACTAAGGAGATAAAATAATGACAGAACTTGTAATAATCGGCGGCGGCCCTGCCGGAATGAGTGCGGCTGTCGCGGCATACGAAAGCGGTATACGCGATATACTTATCCTTGAACGTGACGACAGTCTTGGAGGAATTCTGCGCCAGTGTATACACAACGGCTTCGGACTTCATAAATTCGGTGAGGAGCTGACCGGTCCCGAATATGCCTACAGATATGAAAAGAAAGTACGCGAGCTTGGCATCCCCTTTAAGCTCGGAACAATGGTGCTCGACATAACCGCAGACAAACGCATCACCGCAACTAATCCCGAGAACGGAATCTTCACAGTTGATGCAAAGGCGATAATCCTTGCTATGGGCTGCCGTGAGCGTGCAAAGGGCGCACTCAACATCTCAGGCACACGTCCGGCAGGAATATTCAGCGCCGGAACAGCACAGAAGCTCGTTAACATGAAAGGCTATATGCCCGGCAAAAACGTCGTAATACTCGGCTCGGGCGATATCGGTCTTATCATGGCAAGACGTATGACACTCGAGGGCGCAAAGGTTGCCGCTGTGTGTGAGCTTATGCCTTATTCGGGCGGTCTTGCACGTAATATAGAACAGTGCCTTAACGATTTTAACATTCCCCTCAAGCTCTCGCACACAGTCGTTGCAATACACGGCAAGGAGCGCCTTACCGGCGTAACTATCGCAAGGGTTGACGAAAAGCGCCGTCCCATCCCCGAAACAAAAGAATACATCCCGTGCGACACACTTCTTCTGTCCTGCGGACTCATTCCGGAAAATGAACTTACCAAGCTTACCGAAGCATCCCTCTCGCCGATAACCGGCGGTGCGGCAGTAGACCAGAACAGAGAAACCTCTGTTCCAGGAATATTCGCCTGCGGAAACGTACTGCACGTTCACGACCTTGTTGACTACGTTTCGGACGAAGCGGAAATTGCCGGCAAGAGCGCCGCTGAATATATCAGAGGAAACATTAATAAGACCACCGACATTCCGGTATCCACAGACGGAAAGATTCGCTACACCGTCCCACAGCGCATCACAGAGGCAAAGGACGTAACTGTATATTTCCGTGTTGCGGATGTATACCGTAATGTAAAAATCAACGTCTATGACGGCGAAAAGCTCGTTCTTTCGAAAAAGAAGCAGAAGGTTGCCCCCGGTGAAATGGAAACGGTTAAATTGACCGCTGAACTCATTTCCTCGGCAAATACACTCAAATTCGCATTGGAGGAAGCATAATGAAACGAACACTCACCTGTATCGTCTGTCCGCTCGGATGCACACTTACCGCCGAGCTTGACGGCAAGACTGTTATTTCGGTTGAGGGAAACACCTGCCCGAGAGGAAAAGATTACGCCGTTACAGAATGCACCGCCCCGATGCGCACCGTCACATCCACAGTAAAATGCGACGACGGCGGACTTGTTGCTGTAAAAACAAGCAAACCGATACCGAAAGAAAAAATGTTTGATTGTATCAAAATTATAAACAATTCACTTGCACGCTTGCCAATTCACATCGGAGATGTTATAATTAAAGATGTATACGGAAGCGACATCGTCGCAGCCCAGGAAAGAAAGTGAGTTTATGATGAATACAGGCAATGTAATCGCCGCACTGCGCTCCGACAAGGATTTTGAAAGCGCACTAAATGGCGCACCGTCGGTCATATTTGACCTTGCCCCGGATATCAACAGCTTAAAGGAAAAGCTCGACCGCGCTCACAGTGCAGGCAAGCGTTATTTCATACACATGGACCTCGCTGTTGGAATCGGCAAGGATGAGAGCGGTATTGTTTTCCTTAAAAATCTCGGTGTTGACGGAATAATCAGCACGCGCATAAATATCATAAAAATTGCAAGAGAACACGGAATATTCACAGTGCAAAGATTTTTCATCGTGGATTCCCACTCGATAATAACCACATTCGAATCGATTAAGGCGTCAAAAGCCGATATGATTGAGATTATGCCGGGAATTATTCCGCGTATAATACGCTTGCTTCGCGAAAAAATCGAGGTCCCGATAATCGCCGGAGGACTCATAGAATCCGAGAGCGACGTCAGAGAATTACTGACAAGCGGTGCTTCAGCTGTTTCAACCAGCCGCACAGAGCTTTGGGATATATAAAAAATTCAGAGCCGCTGATTTTATCAGCGGCTCCGTTTTGTTTATTTAATAACCGGCACCGATTACACTTAAAATATTCTGTAATCCCACCGAAATTTCACCAAGCAGATCTTCAATACCGGCCTTATCCATTGAAAGAATATCAGTGTAGCTTTCTATAGCTGCAGGCATGGTATCATTAGTATGAAGTATAAACGCGATTTCACCGAGATCAAGGCTGACAAAACCGTATGAAACAGTATTAACCGCAAGTGTTACGGAATCCTTTTCATTAATGAGCTTGCCCTTAACAGCGACCGCAGTTCCTTCAATATCAAGGTTGATATCAAGCTCGCCGCTCTGCTTGTTCCAGACAATTCCGGCAAGCCTTCCGCTTTCACCCTCAATATCATATGTCAGCTCTGCCGCATATTTGTCTGCGCTGTCCTCGCTCACAGCATACTTGACATACTGATTAACCTTTTCATCATACTCGCCGTCGTAAAGCTCAATATTAACGCTGATTTCGTTTATATCAGTCATAGACGGTCCGCAAATAATCTTGACATTTCCATAATAGGTTTCCCCTTCAGTTATATGCACAGTAGCTCCAATAAGCTCTTTGGTTGCCTTGGATATATGTACTGTATAAGAAACTGTATATCCGTCTGCAACTTCTCTGAAAGAATCAAGTTCACCGCGCGCCTCGTCGATAAAACTCTGAACTTCATTCATAAGCTCTTCTACAGTAAAGCCACCAAAGCTCTCGTCCTGCAGCAACTCTGCCGATAAAATTGACGCCTGCATATCATATAAAGCTTCAATCATTTCGGGAACCGCCTCATTCGTTTCAAGTAGATTGAGTATGCCCTCTGCAAGAGTTACAATCTGCTCTCCGACATATGTGAAACATACATCGGTGGTCTTTATGCTGTTATTGGCGATTTCAAGAGTTCCTGTTGCTATCGAGGACGTTCCTGTGTTTTCAAAAAGCGGATAAAGCTCTTCTTTAATTTTTTCGCAAGAAACTGCGATCTTATCTTCATATTCCTGCATGGCTTCCGCTGATTTCGCGTACAAACCGATTGAGTCAAGATAATTTTGGATATTCTTGCTTGCAATGCCGAGGGAATATGCGCCGTTTTCGCCAAACTCGGAGTTATCAAACGCAGTAAAGAAATCCTCAGTCGAGAAACCGTATGCTGTATCACCAAAAAGTGCATTTGACGAAGCCGAAACAGATTTGTCGGCTATGTAAAGAAGAATATCAGCTACAGAAGCTCCGCCCGATATAATGTCAGCAGTGAGTGCAGCCTTTTCGTTTTCGATATCGCCAAAAGCCTTAACAGATGCCGAAAGGTCAAGACCGCCGAGTCCGGCCATGCCGAGAAGCTTTCCGACATCTGCCTTTATTTCAAAGCTTCCGCTGTTTGAAAATTTTTCAAGCTTCTTAACCATTTCGGATTTTTCGGAAATGGCCGTATAATTTACATCCGCCGCCTCTTCAATCATTTCCATCGGCGATTTTTTTGCAGTGCACGATGCAAATGTCACGGAAGTTATAACTGCAAGTACGAACGTTCCAATTCGAGTTAAAAGTTTTGTTTTTGCCATGATTTGTTCTCGCTTTCTTTTGGTATTTTGCAACGGTTGCTTATAAATCCGCCAAAAATACATTTAGTTTATGCAACTATATGTGCATATATATTTTATCACATTACCATGTGCTTGTCAAGTAAAAAACATATAAGAAACATTTGTCTATGTTGCCGACACCCAATCAAGACTTTACAATAAAATTCAGTTTTTTTCGAAAAACCCCTTGACAGATGCGCTCAAATATGGTATCATATATCTGTT
>JAZQXA010000151.1:0-3470 GCA_045632605.1 Candidatus Flemingiibacterium sp.
TGCCGGAAACGTCTTTCCAAACAGTAGTCTTATTATCCTGACCGGCACCGGTATTGTTTGCACCGTCATAGTGAATAACGAGGCCGCCGGCGACGACAGAAGGAGCAGATGCGTTCATGGGAATTGCGAAGAGTGCTGCGAGAGTCAGCAGCGAGAGTATGATTGCAAGAATTCTTTTCATGGTTTTTACCACCTTTCTAAAATGCACTATTAATATACCACGAATTCAAAATTTTGTCAAGATGAAATGTTCATTATTTTGGCATATTTCATAAATAATCCGATTAAACTTGTTCAAAAACAAAGTACAAATACTGAAACAGACATTTCGGGTGAGTTCTGCGGTATATCAAAATGCGGCAAAATTTCTTAAAAATATTGACAACAATCGAGTTGTATATTATAATATACTCATTAAAACATTTAATGTAAAAGATGAGGTACACTATGTTTGACAATGTAAAACGCAATTTCGGATTTGGCTGTATGCGTTTGCCGATGATAGACGGTGAGGTTGATATAGCAGAATGCAATCGAATGGTAGACTCTTTTATTTCAAACGGATTTAATTATTTTGACACCGCGCACGGCTATATCGACGGCAAAAGCGAAAAGGCAGTCAAGACCTGCCTGACCTCCCGTTACGAGAGAGATAGCTATATCCTTGCCAACAAGCTTTCGGATTGGTTTTTCCAAAGTGAGGAGGAGATCCTTCCCTTATTTGAATCTCAGCTTGAGATCTGCGGGGTTGAATATTTCGACTTTTATCTCTTCCACGCGCTCAACCGTAACTCTTATAAAAAGCACAAGGAGTGCAACAGCTTCAAGATCGTTGACGGGCTCAAAAAGGACGGAAAAGTAAAGCATATCGCAATGTCCTTCCACGATACTGCAGACATTCTCGATATGATACTTACCGAACAGCCGCAGATCGAGGCAGTTCAGCTGCAGATCAACTATCTCGATTATGACGATCCCACCGTTCAGAGCAAGAAGTGCTATGATGTTGCCGTCAAGCACGGCAAAAAGGTCATCGTAATGGAGCCCGTTAAGGGCGGCGCGCTTGTAAATCTCCCCGATGCCGCCGTGGCAGAATTCAAAAAGCTTGGCGATGCGACACCCGTGTCCTATGCTCTCCGCTATGCCGCAAGCTTCCCCGAGGTATTTATGGTGCTTTCGGGCATGGGAAATATGGAGATGATGGAATCCAATATCCGCACGATGCATCCCTTCGTTCCGCTGAACGAGGAGGAGATTGCGGCGACCGACAAGGCAAGGGAGATCATTCGTCAGTACAATCAGATCCCCTGCACCAAATGCAGATATTGCGCAGAGGTTTGCCCCAAAAACGTTCCGATCGCAGATCTGTTTGCCGTGTATAACGAATACGCTCTGGCAAAGGTAACAAAAAAGGAAACAAAGGCGGGACTTAATTCCTTCGACGTCAAGGCGGGCGACTGTATCGAATGCGGAAAATGCGAAAAGATCTGCCCCCAGAACATCGAGATCCGCGAAAAACTGAAAAAGCTCAAAAAGCTATCCGGAGCTTAATATCACTTAATATCATATATAAACTAAACGGCAAGGACGAAAATCCTTGCCGTTTTCATATTATTCATAAAACCTGAACTTGACCACTACTGCGTTATGGTCGGAGGGCTCGACGCCGTTCACGTTCTCCTCAATTACCTCGTGTCTGACCACGCCCATATGCGCGGGGTCAACAAAGCAAAAGTCTATGGTCGAGGACGAAACCGTATGTGCGGGATCGTTTGCCGACGTCATAACGTGCGCGCTGTACAGCCCGAAATTGGTTATCTTCTGATAATACTGCGAGTTCTCGCGCGTGTTGAAGTCACCCGTCATAACGATGGGGTAGTCCAGCTTTTCAAGCAATTTGACCAACACCCTGAACTGCGATTCGCGCACTTCCTCGATTATGGTCATATGCGTGTTGCAATGCGCAAATGTGGCACCGGTTTTGACATCCTTCAGCACGGCATACGTCAGTATGCGATACTGTGTTTCACCCGTAAGACGGCTGGCATTGCTCGGATTTGCCGACAGCCACTGCGTTTTGGTCTCGAGCAGCTCGAACTTGTCTTTTTTGTAGAAAATGGCGTTGCGCCACTTCTGTGTAGAGGTGTGATTAAGCTCGCCAACCACATTATATCTGTCGCCAAGTTTCTGGCAGAGGAAATCATACCACAAAACCGAGCATTCCTGAACGCCCAAAATATCGGGGTCAGCCGCATTTATCTGTGTCAGCGCCGCATTGAAGCGGTCGGGCTCCGACTCCTTTGCCACAAGCAAGTTAAAGCTCATAACGGTATATATTTCGGCGGGGGTCGATACCTTCAGCGTGTCAGTGGGCACGGTCAGCACACCGTCCTTCACGTGGTCTGCCGACAGACAGTCTTTGACAAACAGCTCCGCTGCGCGGCAGGTTGCATCGGTATCCTTACCCGTAATATAAACTCTTGTGCCCTCGAAATACACAAGTCCCTGACCATCGTCGCACGCCGCAAGCGCAGCGTCACAACCGGCTGAGGTTGCATTTTTAACGTTACCTATGATTATTGCACAGTCACCGGGTACTGCGCCCCTGTCGTCAATCGAAATATTAATGCCAAGGGTTTCGAGAAGTGCCGAGCGTATGCTTTGAGCCGCACGCTGTTCGCTATATACGGCAGTAGAGCTGATGAATATGCCAAAATTTTTGAGGCTTTCTCCGCCGATAGTGACGTCGGTTGCCAAGGTCTGGGCGCGGTAAGAGTCGTTCAGATCATCGGGGAGGGCCAGTATCGCGGAATCTTTGCTCAGATATTTATCTATAAAGACGTTGACTGCCGTCATGGTTGCCTCGGGACTGCCGCCGCAAATGACGATATGTTGTCCCGAAAATGTAATGACATAGTCATAATAGCTCAAGGAGGAAGAAATTTCTGCCGCCCCGCCGTAGTTTACATTGCCAACGATTATTGCTCGGTCGGGCTTGGCATCGATCTCGTTACCGATGCGCAAACGGACACCGTACGTTTCGTCGATGGCGTTGCGCAACTCAACTGCCGCGTCAATCTCGGTCCCGGACGCCAAATCTGCGCGCAATACCATATAGTCGCTCTCACCGTCCGCCACTATTCTGACAAGGCTGTCAGACGCAGTGGTATCAGCTACCTCTGCCGCAGTGGTATCCCCGACGGTAGTATCCGCAGAGGGAACATTGGCAGGATGACATCCTGCCAATGTTATCGTTAATATTAATAGTGCAAGTATAAAACTCGTTTTTTTCATATCTTTTATTTGAGAGATTCGGAGATGCTCGCAAACACCTTATTGATGTTGCGGGAAGCGCCCTTGATTTTTGCAGTCCAGTTACTATCGTTGCCCGTCAAGCTGTTACGGAACAGAGCAACTGCGCTGGATGCCCAGGTAAAGCTGGAGCTGAAGATACGAGTGGAGTCGATATA
>JAZQXA010000152.1:0-3943 GCA_045632605.1 Candidatus Flemingiibacterium sp.
ATCGGCAAAAGGAATAACCAAATCAAAACCTGTATGAGTGAATGCATCCGCTCCTACTGTTGTACCGTCATCAAGATTTTCCACGGTGAAGTTTCTGTAGTTGATCTGTCCTCTTTCGCCGCCAAAGCAAAGGACAAATCCGTTGCCATTGACATCAAATTCGCCTGATACCTTCAGTGAATTAATTTCAAATTCAACGGTGTATGTGGTCCATTCATCACCAACGCTATGTGCAACATCAAGAGTTGATGTGAAATCTGTACCGTTAATTTTTATAGACTTGACGTTAGCGGTATTAACACCGCTGCGCTGTTTCTGTCCGAGGTAATCGAGATGTCCGTCGCTGTAGATCGAACCGAAGCCAAGATCAAATTCCGTTGCGGCACCGATGCTTGACGGATCGTTGCGGATATCAAACGATACCCTGTAATTTCCGGTTGTGAGCTGATATTCACTGTCGGGAATAAGCTTTAAAGTATAACCGTTTTCGTCCTCATGATCTGCGCTCGAACGAACTACATAATACGGATCGTTTTCACCGGTGAGGAGAATAGCCGCACCGTTTGTGCCTGCCCATTCACCGAGCGTGGTATAGGGTTCTCCGGTAACGGTAATATCAGTGAACTTAATGTAGTCAGTGTCAAAAGCAAAAGTGATATCGCTCTTCTTTACCGTTTCACGAAGATCAAGCACAAATTCGAAATGCTTCCAATTTGTATCAACACTTGTGGAAGCAGTGGAGATACCGCTTTCCTTGCTGTTCACATTTGCGGTGCAGGAGAAGGTTCCGGCAGCATTTGCCCAGATATCACCCTTTATTGTATAAAGGCCGGGAACAAGCTCGCCTTTCGCTTCATCGCCGGCAAACTTGATACCGTTGGCTCCGCTTTCTTCTGTGGTATTGTAAGTAAACAGCTTATAGATGCCGGGCTTTCCGCCGTAAAGAGTATCTTCAGAGATTCCGAATACAGGCTCGGACACCTCACCCGTGTCGGTGTTGACAATTGAAATGTCCTTAATATTGACGGCTGCATTTTTATCGCTGAAAAGAAGCTTGAGCTTATAGTTTCCTTTAGGCGTAAAGTTGAATTTGAATGTCTGCCATGCATCCGTGAGTGCGGTCTGGTTGTTCCATGTGCTTATAATATCATTTCCATCGCAGGTTGCGCTTATTATGTCAGCGGTCGGACAGCCTGATATAACGAGAGAATACTGCGAAGTAACCTGCTCCTTGTTTCCTAAAGCAACTGTAATCTTGTTGCTTGCTCCGGCCGACAAAGGATCGTTACGCACCTTGAAGGAAACCTCATATGTGCCCGCAGTAAGCTTTGCAATATCGTAACGGTATGCGCAACCGTCATCCGGCAAATTGTCAGGATCTGTAGCAAGCTGGATATAATCGTCATCGTTTTCGCTGCTGACGGTAACTATCCAATCGTTATTTCCGATATATTTATCGTTTCCAACATATTCTTCCCCGTCGAAATCGAGTGAGGCAAACTGCAGCTCAGGAGCAGTGATGCTGATCATATCTGCCCTGAAGTCACTGCGCATATCAAATGTAAGCTCAAAGTGCTTCCATTCTGTTCCAATATTTTCGGTAACGATATTCGCGCCGCCAATAGATATGGCAAGTGCAGTATCATCAGCGTTTGCTCTTACAGTTCCGGAGAAGGTGTAAACACCCGGCTTATATGCATTATCAAACTTCGGCTTGATTGTGTCAGAGCCGGAATTTTCGAGAGTATGGTATGAGTAAAATTCATTGACATCAGTTGCCGGAAGAATGTAAGCATCCTCATAAGCACCCCAGCATTGAAGTGTGTTTTTCTCAATCCATTCTTCATCTGTATTCCGGTTCTTCAGAGAAATATCTGCAATTTCAACCGGAAGTGTTGCAGGGCCGTAATTACCGATCAGGAAATTAACAACTCCGTAATCTGAAATTGCCTGTTCCTTTTTAAGTGTAAAATCAACGGTAACAGTTGCCCATTCGCTTTCGGGAGTTAAAAATCCGCTCGGGTCAAGAGTCGCATTGTCTGCAGTAATGTCTGTCACCTTAATTACGTCATTGTCAGTGGAGGGATTTGACAGGCAGTTGCCCATTCTTGCATTAAAGAACAGCTCCATACGAGGATATGTTGCCACTTCTCCATAGCGCACCTTGAGCTTGAGTGTGTAGTCGCCTGCCGCAAGAGCAGTATTTGAAGAGTCAAAATAACGGAACTGATAACGCGAACTGTCGGGTCTGGATATACGAATATAATTATCCCCATTATCAATATAAGGAAGCTCCGCGCCGTTTTCAGCTACCCACTTATTGCTGAACGTATAAGAATCCACGCAAGTGAAAGCGATATCAGTGAAGTCAATGTCAGCACTTAACCACGAAATATCGAGGTCAGCCATTGTAAAGTCCTCACGGATGTCAAATGTGATATTCACATCAGACCATGCTTTTGTGAGGTCTGCCGTACCTGTATTACTGCCGCCAGCACCGACATTTTCAACAGTCGCAGTGAGAGTTGTGTCAGCAGATGCGCGAGCCATCATTGAAAGAGTATATCGGCCCGGAGTCAGCACTGCTGTGTTATCTCCGATATAGTCAAGACCGGTTGCATCAGTTCCCGATGTGGTGTAAAACTCGGTTACAGGAACAATACCTGGAGTATTGTTTGCAGCCGTGCCAACCGGTGCACTGAACTTGCATACAACATTTTCAATCGGATTTAGATTTGAATCAAGCTTAGAGATGGTAAAATCGGCGATCTCAACCTTTCCGGGCAGAGCCGAATATGAAACATCGGCGATGCTGAAACCGAGCATTCCGGCCGTTTTGGTTGTAAATACAGATTCTATGATTGTCCATTCGTTGCTAAGATCCGGATAGTGATATGTGAGCCATGTAATGGGTGAACCGTTCACGCTTGCGGATTTAATATCCACGGGTGCAAAGGCAGAAACACTCACGGTATTGAGAACCGAATATGCAGAGTTCCATTCTCCTCCCGGGGTACCGTAACGGATCATAAGTCTGTTTGTGCCGGTAATATTACGCGCACGCAAGGACACCTTGTATGTGACAGCATCTTCGAGTTCAGCCACATCAAAGCAAGCATACTTGCTGTCCGTACCTGTCGGAGGATTGTTCTGATCATATTCAAGAATAATCTGAGAGTTCTGCATAAGCAGAATACCCTTATTGTTGTTGCTTTCCCATTCCTCGTTGAATGTATATGTATAGCTCTTTACGAGTGTAAGATTTTTGTATTCAATTGCACGTGCCGAATCGAGAACAAGTGAAATTTCCTCAATTTTGCCGCCATTTGGAAGATCAATTGTAAACTGCACATTTGTCCAATCAAACGCATTTATATCTGCGACACCGGCCTCAGCATCACCGTACTTTGCAGTAAGTGTTCTGTCAATAACAGAAATGTTGGATGCTATGTTCGGATACTGCGTATACAGTTCATTGGTATTACCGGTTCCGAGAAGTCCATCAAAGCGAAAATCGCCGGAGACAGTATATTTTCCGGGTTCGAGATCACCGGTTACGCTCGGCATGATAACAGTATTAGCACTGCCTGCGTTTTTTGAATAATAGTCTTCACTGTCATCAATCACAGTAACGGCAGAGCCGTCAAGAACAGCACTGTATTTACTGATATCATAAAGGCCGGATATATATTCTTCGGAGTTTGCCACCGGTCGGTAGTAACCGGTCGAAGTCTCCTTCTGCACTTCAACAAGCGAAACACCGTCAATGTCAAATGCACCGGTATCACGCTCATTAGCGCCACTTATAAATTCAAGTGTAGCTTTATCCAAAGTAACACCCTCACTCGCTTTAGTGGTAAACACAACCTCATTGTATTTCCACTTTGTTGGAGCAGTGAAATAATTTTCCCCGGGTGCTACATAAATAGTTTCATATGTAGTC
>JAZQXA010000153.1:0-5719 GCA_045632605.1 Candidatus Flemingiibacterium sp.
CATATCCTCGCAGTTTGTTACCGGACTCCTTCTTGCCTTGACCCAGGTTGGCGGTGAGAGTGAAATAAAACTTACAAGCAGGCTTGAAAGCAAGCCGTATGCAGACCTTACAGTTGATGTTCTGCGCCGCTTCGGTGCGGAGATCTGCGAGGGGGATTCTGCTTATAAAATCAATGGAACAAGACTTTCTCCGCTCGACATTGAAGTTGAGGGCGATTGCTCGCAGGCGGCGTTTTTCGCTGTTGCGGCGGCTATCGGAGGAAGCGTGACAATGACCGGTATTAACAGAGACACAAAGCAGGGCGATTTTGCGCTGTTTGATATAGTCAGCCGCTTTGGTGCAGACGTTAAATGGGACGGCGATGCGGTAACTGTGACACGCACAGACAAGCTTTGCGCGAGCGACATTGATGCCGCCGATATCCCCGATCTTGTGCCGGCACTTGCCGTTATGGCATCCCTTGCGGAGGGAACAACTCACATTTACAATGCCGGCAGACTCCGCATAAAAGAAAGCGACAGAATCGCTTCTACTGCGGCGATGCTCACCTCGCTCGGTGCAGATGTGAGCCAAACTGACGACGGACTTATTATCGTTGGTCGGGACAGGCTTACCGGTGGAGCAGTATGCTCGTATAACGATCACCGTATCGCTATGGCGGCAGCTGCGGCATCTGCCGGATGTATCGGTGATGTAACTGTTGACGATATGAGTTGTATAAACAAATCTTATCCGGAGTTCGTCCGCGATTTTACTGCTGTTACGGTAAATTGAATTAAAAACTACGTTTCAGAAATCAAGGAGATTTTTCATGATAGAGTCAAGCGACAGTGTGTGCATTGACCGTGTATGCGGTTATGACGCTGACATAATTGAAGCGGTAATACGCCGTCAGCTCAAAGCCCTCGGTCAGACGGATATGTTTAAAAATAAGCGCGTTGTCATAAAGCCGAATCTGGTCATGAAAAAAAGTCCCGAAGCGGCGGCAACAACTCATCCTGCTGTACTTGAAGCAATAATTCGGATTTTAAAGGATTCCGCCGCTGATATAATTATTGCCGAAAGTCCGGGCGGACTTTATACGCCGCAAACTCTTTCCGGTACATATAAGGGCTGCGGTATTTATGATGTGGCAGAGAGATATAATGTAAAGCTTAATTTTGATACATCGTCAAAGTCGGTAGAAGCGCCTCTCGGAAAGACTTCAAAGATGTTTGACATTATCACGCCTATAATCGATGCCGATGTTATTGTGAATTTGGCGAAGCTCAAGAGTCATTCGCTGACCGGTTACAGCGGCGCTGTTAAAAATTATTTCGGTACTGTACCGGGTGTTACAAAATTCGAGATGCACGCCCGTTTCCCGGATTATAACGATTTTTCTTCGATGCTCGTTGACCTGTGCGAAATGCTTCACAGCATGAAGCCGACGTTTAATGTCCTCGACGGTATAATTGCCATGGAGGGCAACGGTCCGACCGGCGGTGAGCCGCGGGCTCTCGGATGTCTGATTTCGGGAATGAATCCGTTTACAGTCGATGTAATCGGCACATCAATAATCAAGGCTGAGGGAGTACTCATGCTTGATGAGGGAGTACGCCGCGGTTACTGTCCCGAAAGGGCAGAGGCAGTTTCGCTAATAAGTGATGAAACTGCGGCTGATTTTACTGTAAGCGATTTTGCGAAGCCGGATACAAAAAAGAAAGGCGGCAGCTCACTTCTCGCCCGTCTTCCAAATATGTTCGGCGGACGGCTTAATGCATGGTTTCAGCCTCGTCCGGTTATTAATAAAAAGCTTTGTGTCGGATGTGGGGAATGCGAAAAAAGCTGTCCCAAGCACACTATTGAAATGAGAAACGCTTCGGGCGGCAAAAAACAGGCATATATCATCGACGACAAATGTATTAAATGCTACTGCTGTCAGGAGCTTTGTCCCCTGAAAGCGGTGAAAATAAAGAAAAATCCGATAATAAAACTGATCGGAGGATGAATTTTGAGTTTGAAAACAATTTCCCGGCTTGCACCGGCGAAGATAAATCTTTATCTTGAGGTTACTGCCAAACGTCCAGACGGATATCACGATATTGAAAGCGTGATGCAGACGGTGGATTTATTCGATAAGCTGACTCTCACATCGAGAGCAACAGACGGACAGAAAATTTTAATTGAATGTACAAACGGGGATGTTCCGTGTGACGAGCGTAATCTTTGTTACCGTGCGGCGAAGCTGTTTTTTGAAGCGGCGGACATAAATAATTATGACATTTCGCTGAATATCGAAAAACATATTCCGATGGCGGCAGGGCTTGGAGGAGGAAGCTCCGATGCAGCGGCGACACTGCTTCTATTAAATGAGCTTTACGGCTTTCGGTTTGATGAATGGGCACTTTGCAGAATCGGTTCAAAAATCGGTGCGGACGTACCTTTTTGTATAATGCAGGGAATTAGTGTGACACGCGGAATCGGAGATGTTTTTTCGCCGTGTGAAATGCTTCCCGAGTGTTTCATTGTGATAGCGTGCGACGGGGCAGGTGTTTCAACCCCGTTGGCATATAAACGCCTTGATGAGATGTATGATTTTACCGCACGTGAGGTGTCTGCCGACAAATTTATATCGGCACTGTCAGCCGGTGATTTGCTCGCCGTTGCTTCCGAAATGACCAATATATTTGAGTCGGCGGTATTGCCCGAGCACGAAGCGGCGTGCCGTATACGCGATATGCTGCTTGAGTGCGGTGCAAAATCGGCGATGATGAGCGGAAGCGGCCCCTCGGTTTTCGGGATATTTGACACAGAACAGTCGGCGGCAGAGGCTGCCGGGAAAATTGCGGCTCTCGGAATTAACGCACACATTTGTAAGCCCTATTATCCTGCAAAATAGTTTTGTAGGTGGGAAATATAAATTTGATTCGCAAAAATGCGAGAAACGGAGAATTTTTTATGAAATCAACTAAACTTATTGCACTTTTACTTGCATCTGCGCTTATCGGTGCACAGCTTGCCGCTTGCGGAATAAACGGCAATGACACAGCAGACACTACCACTTCAGATGACACCACAGTTGAAGACGGAGAAGTGACAGCTGCTCCCGACGATGACGGCACTCCTGCCTACAGCAAAGGACTTGACGAAAACGGCTTCCTCAAGGGCATAAAGGCATCTGACTATGTAACGCTTCCCGAATATAAGGGTCTTGAAATTGACAAGTCGCTTATGGAGGTTTCCGAGGAGGATATTCAGAACGAGGTCGATCAGATTCTTGCAAGATATGAAACTTATGTCGAAATTACAGATGAGAGTGCTGTTATCAAAGACGGTGACACTGTAAATATTGACTATGTTGGATATGTCGATGAAGTACAGTTTGACGGCGGTAACACAGGCAAACTCGGTGTTGACGTTACAATCGGTGTAACACAGTATATTGACGATTTTCTTGAGCAGCTTATCGGTCATCATCCCGGCGAATCGTTCGACATATATGTAACATTCCCCGAGGATTACGGCAAGGAAGAGCTCAACGGCAAGGAAGCAAGATTTGCTATAACAATCAATCATATTCACGGTGAAGTTATCAAGGCTGAAATGAGCGATGAAATTGCAAAGGATTACGGCTTCAGTACTGTTGATTCGCTTATCGAGGATATCGAATCGTTCCTTCTCGGAAACGCAAGATTCTATTTCTTTGTTGAAGTTCTTAAGAAGGCAGAGTGTGAAGATGTTCCGCAGGCAGCTATTGACTATATCAAGAATCTCGATTTGCTCAATATTGAATATACAGCAACAAACTACGGATATACTCTCGAAAACTATATTCAGACAATAAACGGCTGCGAAACCATGGACGAATATTTTGCCGCACAGGCAGAAAGCTATAAGGCAGACGCAATACTCTATCTTGCTGCACAGGCAATAGCTGAAATCGAGGGCATTATAATTTCGAGTCAGGATGTTATTGACGGGGGATATTCTTCTTATCTCGAAATGTACGGCGAGCCTTATATGAAGCAGTTTATTCTGTTCCAGCATCGTCTGCCTTCATTTGTTGCCGAAAACGGTGTTGTAGTCGAGAAGTAATTAACTACATAAAATATCGCCGGGAGTGACCGTTTGGTGGCTCACGGCGACTTTTTATGCTCACGATTATGCCCTCAATAACCGATAAGACATTACAAACGACCGAACAGACAAAAAACTGAATTTCTCCGTTTTTATATGGTATAATTATATAAAACAGAACGGAGGATAGGACGAATGCAAGCTATAAAAATCAGTAATCTCATCAAACGGTATAAAAATTTGACCGCAGTGGATGAACTCAGCTTGGAAATCGGACAGGGAGAACTTTTTTCGCTGCTTGGGGTTAACGGTGCAGGGAAGACAACAACTGTAAAAATGTTGACTTGCCTTACAAAACCCTCTGCCGGAGATGCTTTTGTTGACGGTTACAGCATAATCAATCAATCGGAACAGGTAAAACGGATTATCGGTGTATCCCCCCAGGAAACAGCCGTTGCACAAAATCTTTCAGTTAAAGAAAACCTGGAGCTTATATGCGGCATTTACGGTTTTTCAAAAGAAAAAACTGTGGCAAAAATCGAAGAACTGTCAGAACAATTTGCCTTGGATTATGTTTTAAAGAGAAGAGTCGGCAAATTATCCGGCGGTATGCAGCGACGTGTCAGTATTGCGATGGCACTGATAAGCGAGCCTAAAATTTTGTTTTTGGATGAACCTACACTCGGGCTTGACGTCATCGCGAGGCACGAGCTTTGGGAAACGGTTCGCTCGTTGAAGGGGAAAGTGACCGTTGTCCTGACTACACATTACATGGAGGAAGCAGAGGCACTTTCCGACAGAATCGGTATTATGAAAAACGGGAGACTGCTTGCTGTTGGTACGGCTGAAGAACTGAAGAAAGCCGCAGGAACAGATGACTTTGAAAACGCTTTTGTTTCTATTGTAAAGGAGGGGAGAATATGAAAATGATGACATTTGCCAAGCGATGTGCAAAGGAGATTTTGCGTGACCCGATAAGCATCGGTTTTGGGCTTGGTTTCCCTTTGATTTTGCTGCTGCTCCTAAGCACCATTCAGGCAAATATTCCGGTGAGTATGTTTGAAATTGATACTCTGACTCCGGGTATTACCGTATTCGGAATGTCGTTCATGACTCTTTTTTCGGCAACACTAATTGCCAAAGACCGTGAAAGTGCCCTTTTGCAGAGATTATATACAACACCGCTGACCGGATTTGATTTTATAATCGGATATATGCTTCCGTTTTTACCCATCGCGCTTGGACAGACCGTAATTTGCTATCTGTTTGCGGCCGGACTCGGACTGACTGTAAGCGTAAATGTTATTTATGCAATTATAGGGATAATACCTATGGCGATTTTCAACATTGCACTCGGTCTTTTGTGCGGCAGCTTATTGGGAGTCAAACAGGTTGGGGGAATTTGCGGAGCATTGCTGACGAATCTTTCCGCTTGGCTTTCGGGTGTGTGGTTCGATTTGAAGCTTGTTGGAAGCTTTTTCGAAAAATTAGCAAATGTGCTTCCGTTCGTTCACGCAGCAGAAATGGAAAAAGCGTTATTCAAAGGGGATTTTGCGGCTGCGGCGGTACACATACTCCCGGTACTTTTATATAGTATAGTTATAACAGTGGCGGCAGTGCTCTGTTTTCTCGGGCAAATGAAAAAGCAGTAAGGAGCTG
>JAZQXA010000154.1:0-1729 GCA_045632605.1 Candidatus Flemingiibacterium sp.
AAGCCGAGGCAGCGGCGAGGGATGCCAGAGAGGCACAGTATCTTGCAAATATCAACACCAAAGTTACAGCATATGGTGTAAGCGAAGCCGAAAGCTTATCGGACGTGCCGCAGGCGGTGGTTAATGTGGCAGACAATATTACAGCAGAGCTGACGCAAGAAGTTGATGATATTGCGGCAACGTGTAACTACATTATAGCGGAAATCAACGGTGAGATTCCGCAAAGCGTGGAAGCGATTGCACCGCTTGAAGCAATTAACAGTCCGCACGCAATTGGGGAAACGCCGGGAAAGCTTAAAGAATGCTATGACAAGGGCGAGGAAGTGGGGGCGAAATCCGAACATGACCGCTTCTGGGATGCTTTTCAAAACAATGGCGGCGAGGTTAACTACCAATATGCGTTTGCTTACGGCAGATTCAATGACAGTAATTACACCCCTGCACATGATATAGTTTGCCAAACGGATGCGGTATCATCGGGACAATTTATATTTTATAACGCTCAAGCAATAACTGATACAAAAGTTACTATTTATGCAAATGGTACTCAAGCAACAAGAATGTTTTCGGGGTGTATTAATCTCACCACCATAAAAAAACTTGTTGTGCATGAGAATCTCACTTACGATAATGCTTTTTTAAATTGTAAAAACTTACAAGTAGTAAACATAGATGGAAGTATAGGAAATAATATAAATTTTAGCTCTTGTGAGGCTTTGCGGAAAGCAAGCATTGAAAACATTATCGGCGTTCTTTCAGCCTCGGTGAGCGGATGTACGGTAACATTATCGAAAACAGCCGTCGACAAAGCGTTTGAAACATCATCCGGCGCTAACGACGGCGTAAGCTCCGCTGAATGGGCGGCGCTCATCGCAACCAAGTCCAATTGGACAATATCGCTTGTGTAAGGAGGTTAATTCATGAGAAAAACAATTACAGCATCCGAGGGGCATATTCTCACGGACGGCGAGATTTACGGGGAAACCATACACCTTGCTGACGATGTGGATGCTTCTGCGTTTCATGAGATAACCGAGGAGGAATATGCGGCGATTATGGCAGAACAGCAGACGGACGAGCTTCCGATTGAGCCTTCCGCTTCGCCTGATGAAGCAACCACAGAGGACTATATCGCCGCACTCGGCGAGATGGGAGTGAAGCTATGAAACGTATAAAAAAAGAGGTACTTAACAGTGCAGTTGAAGCGGCAAAGCTTGACACCAGAGAGGCTTTGCAGGCGGTTTACGATGAGCTTAACAACGGCCAGAAAAAGAAGCTCGTCAGAAACGAGCAGGTCAAAGCGATATTTGACCGTTTCGGCGCTGATTACGAGGAGGGATAAGCTGAATATGGTTTGTAAGCTTACATGCATACCAGAAGACGGCGAGGAGCGCACTACATCCTCTGCTGTCTGCAGACTGGGTGCAAACGAAGGTTGCGCGTGCGGTGTGCTCGGCGAGGCTCGGTCTGAAAAAGACAGGGAGAACATTCTTGACTATATCAACGGAAGCATCGGCGCCGACTAACAAACGAAAGGAACACATTTATGACCTTACTTGATATAAAAAAGAAAACGCTTGCGCTTATCGAAGAATTGAATCCCGACAGCAAGCATCTTACGGATGATCCCGACATTTCGGCGAAGTTTAATTTCGTCACAAATCAGATTATGCATGAGCTTTGCCGCATTAAGAAAATTGCGAAATACGTTGAAATGACGGTCAAAGAG
>JAZQXA010000155.1:0-28881 GCA_045632605.1 Candidatus Flemingiibacterium sp.
CTGCATCCGCTGCAATGCCTGCCGTAATGTTTGCCCGGCTTGCACCTGCGAAAAATGCGTATTCGACAACCCGAACTCCGGCGTTGAATCGAAAGCTCCGTCTGACAGCTTTGAAGAAAAAATGTTCCATATTATAAGAGCGTTCCACGTTACCGGACGCTGTACCGACTGCGGAGAATGCTCACGTGTATGTCCGCAGAATATACCGCTTCATCTCTTAAACCGCAAGTTCATCAAGGATATAAACGAGCTTTGGGGCGACTATCAGGCAGGTGCCGAGGTTGGCAGCCGTGCTCCGCTTGTAAACTATACTCTCGATGACATGGAGCCGGGTGAGGCTGTGGAAAGGGGCGATAAGAATGCGTAAAATTTCAATTGATAAAATTGACGCTCTGTTTGCCGCTATTGGGGAAAAGCAGTCGCTCTACATCCCCTCTGATTCTTTAGAAGGCGCAAAATTCACAAAGTGGAACATGGGTGTAACTCTTTCAAATTCGCTTAATACCGTCCGTGGCATAAAGGATTTCTTCTTTCCCCAGAGCGAGGATTTAATGAAATTCAAGATGCAGGGCAAGAATATCGAGGTTATTGACATCCGCGATGAGAATGAGGATTTTGTAATCTTCGGTGCCCGTGCCTGCGACGTACGCGCAATGACAGTGCTCGACAGAGTATTTCTCCATGCAGAACCCGTTGACACCTTCTATAAAAACCGCCGCGAACACGGCGTTATCATGTCGCTCGCCTGCACACGTCCTGCCGAAACCTGCTTCTGCGGTACATTCGGTATTGATGCGGCAAATCCCGAGGGTGACATCGTCTGCCATATGACCGACGACGCACTTTACATGAACGCAGTCACCGAAAAGGGTGCAGCACTGCTCGATTCCCTCTCCGGCATCACAGAGGATGCTGATACAACTGCTGTTGATGAGCAGAAAAAGCTCATCAGCGAGCGTATGACAAAGCTTCCGCTTGCAAACCTCAAAACAGATGCATTTGGCGGAGGAAAAACAGATAAGTTCTTTAATTCTCCCGAATGGGAAAAGCTTTCCGAAAGCTGTCTTGGATGCGGCACATGCACATTCGTCTGTCCGACCTGTCAGTGCTACGATATCCGCGACTTTAAGACAAACGACGGCGTCGTGCGTTACCGTTGCTGGGACTCATGTATGTACTCGCAGTTCACAAGAATGGCACACGGCAACAACCGTAATTCGCAGAAGGAACGCTTCCGTCAGAGATTTATGCACAAGCTCGTTTACTTCCCCGAAAACAACGAGGGAATGTTCTCGTGCGTCGGCTGCGGCAGATGCCTTGCAAAGTGTCCGATTTCTATGAATATTGTTAAGGTTATGAAAACACTGGAGGGCGATAACAATGGCTGAAATCAATGAAACCTTAATTCCCGTTGTCGGCGTGATTACCGATGTACGCATTGATACACCCGATATCAAAACCTTCCGTGTTGTAACTCCCGACGGCAAAAAACCGTTCGATCACAGACCGGGACAGTGTGCAATGCTGTCAATTCCCGGTGTCGGTGAGGCTATGTTCTCGATAACATCCTCGCCCACAAACACGGAATTTATGGAATTTTCCATCAAGAAGTGCGGCTGCGTTACCGAATGGCTCCATTCCGCAGAGGTCGGTCAGATGATAACCGTCCGCGGACCGTATGGAAATCCTTTTCCGGTTGATGACGTATTCGCCGGTCACGATATGCTCTTTATCGCCGGCGGTGTCGGCCTTGCTCCGCTTCGCTCAGTAATCAATTACTGCCGCCACTACCGCGACAGATACGGTCGTATCGACATCGTTTACGGTTCACGCTCAAAGGATGACCTTCTCGACTATAAGGAGATCATTGAGGAATGGCAAACCGATGCGGATGTACACGTTCACCTTACTATCGACCGTGAGCAGGAGGGCTGGGACGGACACGTCGGATTTGTTCCGAACTACGTCAAGGAGCTGAATTTTGACACAAACAAGATGGCAGTCCTCTGCGGACCTCCGATCATGATCAAATTCACGCTTCAGGGCCTCATGGATCTTGGCTTTGACAAGACGCAGATTTACACAACGCTTGAGCTTCGCATGAAGTGCGGTGTCGGCAAATGCGGACGCTGTAATGTCGGCGCAAAGTATGTCTGCAAGGACGGCCCGGTATTCCGCTGTGACGAGCTGGACGAGCTTCCGGACGAATATTGATAATTTAGGAGATTTATTGACATGGAAAATATGGTAAACATTTACCTCTACGGTAAAAAATACGAAGTTCCCGCAAGCCTTACCATCATAAACGCTATGGAATACGCAGGCTATCAGCTCGTTCGCGGAGTCGGATGCCGCTGCGGATTCTGCGGCGCGTGTGCAACTATTTACCGCATCAAGGGTCAGCAGGAGCTCAAGACCTGTCTTGCCTGCCAGACGAAGGTTGAAGACAATATGTATATTGCAACTCTTCCCTTCTTCCCGCTTGTGAAGCAGCCCTATGATATCAAGAAGGTAAAACCCACAGAGCAGATTATGATGCAGCTCTATCCGGAAATTTACGCCTGCATCGGATGCAACGCCTGCACAAAGTCCTGCACACAGGATCTTAATGTAATGCAGTATATCGCATATGCCCAGAGAGGCGAATTTGAAAAGTGCGCTGAGGAATCGTTCGACTGCGTAATGTGCGGAGTATGCTCCTCACGTTGCCCGGCAGGAATCACACATCCGCAGGTTGGTCTTCTTGCAAGACGTCTTACCGGCAAATATCTCGCCCCCGAAACCGAACATCTTCTTGCACGCGTTGCCGAGATTGAAGCCGGCGACTGTGAGGCAGCTCTTCAGGACATCATGAAAAAGACCGCTGAAGAACTCAAAGAAATGTACAACAACCGCGATTTTGAGAAATAAGGAGGGCGTCAAAAATGTATACTAACGAAATGCTTGAATCCATCAAGAAAGTGGAAGCGACCCGTCCGGCACGTCTTGAAGCGGTTCTCGCCGGCAATCATCCTCGCCGTATGACCGCAGAGGAAAAAGATCAGGTTCTTCTAGAAAACCATCCCGACCATATAAAATCCCAGTTTGCAGAGCTTGTTATCGGCCCCAATAAGGGCGAAAAGGTTCCGCTCGAACTGGCTGAAATTCTTCAGGCAAACCCCAGAGTTAAGCCTGCAGACATTGACCTTACAAAAATCGACTATGATGTTGACGTACTCATCATCGGCGGCGGCGGAGCAGGTTCTGCGGCGGCTATTATGGCTCACGAAAACGGCGCAAACGTAATGATCGTTACAAAGCCCCGTCACGGCGACGCCAACACCATGATGGCAGAGGGCGGCATTCAGGCGGCTGACAAGCCTAACGACAGCCCGGCACAGCATTATCTTGACGTTATGGGCGGCGGTCACTTCAAGAATATCCCCGAGCTGGTTTATAAGCTCGTAAACGACGCTCCCGTATGTATCAAGTGGCTTAACGACCTTGGCGTAATGTTCGACAAGGAAGCTGACGGCACAATGGTAACAACCCACGGCGGCGGTACTGCGAGAAAGCGTATGCACGCCTGCAAGGACTATTCGGGCGCAGAAATCATGAGAGTTCTTCGCGACGAGGTTCAGAACAGACAGATTCCCGTTGTTGATTTCACCTCGGCAATCGAGATTATCAAGGACGAGAACGGCAAGGCAGCCGGCGCAGTTCTCATGAACATGGAAACAAAGGAAATCCTCATCGCAAGAGCAAAGACTGTTGTAATTGCAACCGGCGGTGCAGGACGTATGCACTATCAGGGCTTCCCCACCTCCAACCACTACGGCGCAACTGCAGACGGACTTGTTCTCGCTTACAGAGCCGGTGCACCTCTGCTTTATGCACATACACTTCAGTATCATCCCACCGGTGCGGCGTTCCCCTCTCAGATATTCGGTGCGCTCGTAACCGAAAAGGTTCGTTCCATCGGCGCACAGCTCATCAACGCTGACGGCGAAGCGTTCATGTATCCTCTTGAAACCCGTGACGTATGCGCTTCAACCGTTATCCGCGAATGCCGCAGAGGCAAGGGCGTTGAAACCTTCGACGGCGGTCAGGGTATCTGGCTCGACTCTCCGATGATTGAGCTTATTCACGGTGAGGGTACTATCGAAAAGAGAATTCCGGCAATGATGCGTATGTACTTAAAGTATGGCATCGATATGCGCAAGCAGCCGATCCTCATTTACCCCACCCTCCACTATCAGAACGGCGGTATCAAGATCGGCGCAAACGGTATGTCCGGAGTTGAAAATCTCTTTGTTGCAGGTGAGGCAGTCGGCGGTATCCACGGCGAAAACAGACTCATGGGTAACAGCCTTCTCGACATCATCGTATTCGGACGTAATGCCGGCGTTAATGCGGCAGCTGCTGCAAAGGCTACCAAGGCTGCAGAAAAGCTTTCACTTTCTCACGTTGACGATTTCGTGAAGGAAATGGCAGATGCAGGTATCAAGACTGACGTTGTTTCTCCGAAGTTGCTTCCTCGCTACACTCACGGTAATCCTGTTTATGACGAAGCTAACGCGAAGCTTATGAAATAATTGTATTTTAAAGGCGAGTTCGTATAAAGCGGACTCGCCTGAAATACGGATTTGCGGTGAATATATTGATATAATCGCCGATACAGTAATATCATTTGGAGGAAAAAATGAAAATCTTTGAATTTTTTGATGGGAAATTTAATCTTAACATAACCGGCATTTCCTTTCTTATCTTTTCTGTTCTCGTTATCGCCGCGGTTGGATATTTACTCGGCAGAGTAACTATCAAGGGTGTAAACCTCGGCACTGCCGGCGTTTTCCTTATTGCTTTGCTCTTTGGCTGCCTTTTCTACGGAAATCTTGGAGAGCAGACACCGGCATATACCACCGAAGCGCTTAAAATTATCGAAAACCTCGGTCTTATGCTTTTCGTAACATCGGTAGGCTTTATCGCAGGTCCCAAGTTCTTTGGAAATCTGAAAAAGAACTTCAAGACCTACATACTTCTCGGTTTGCTTATCATCATGTCAGGCGCACTCGTATGTGCAGGCTGCATCGCATTTGCTAAAGTAACTATGAAAGATGTTCCAACTGAAGAGCTCACCGCCATTATGACAGGACTCTTCTCCGGTGCTCTTACCTCCACCCCCGCTTTCTCTGCCGCTAAAGAAGCAATCGGCAGTGAATACGCAAGCTACGTCGCTGTCGGAAACGGTATCGCATATATCTTCGGCGTAATCGGAGTTGTTCTTTTCGTTCAGCTCATTCCGAAATTTGTAAAGGCAGATATGACAGAAGAACGCAAGAAACTCGCCGAAAGTGACGGAAATGCTGAAGACCCGGTAGATACAAACACTGGCAAAAAGTTTATAAATATCGATTCCTTCGGAATTGCGCCTTTTGCAATTGCGGCTATCGTGGGACTGCTTATTGGCAGTATCAAGATCGGATCCTTCTCCCTGACCACAACCGGCGGATATCTCCTTATCTCCCTTGTATTCGGACATTTCGGACGCATCGGCAAGATAAACTTTATGCCCCCTGCGGCAACGCTTAAGGTTTTTCGTGAATTCGGACTTATGCTATTCCTCATCGGTGCCGGAATTGCAGGCGGAGCAAAGTTTATCGAATGCTTCCAGCCCATATACTTCCTCTACGGCGCACTTATGACTGTAATTCCTATGATAGTCGGCTTCCTGTTTGCGAAATATGTTTTGAAACTGAGCCTTCTCAACAATCTCGGCTCTATCACCGGCGGTATGACCTCCACTCCCGCGCTCGGAACACTTATCAATGTTGCAGGAACAGAGGACGTTGCGGCAGCTTATGCGGCAACTTACCCCATAGCACTCGTTGCGGTTGTACTCGCATCGCAGTTCTTAATCATGATATTCTAATAAGACATATGAAACCGGTCAGCTCAAAAAAGCTGACCGGTTTTTCTTTGCTAAGATTATTCAATTATTTTTATATTCGTTCATTTCAAGCAAAATACGGTAAATGTGTTCTTGTTCCGCTCTCGACTTTGCCAAGAGAAATTCGTAGCATTTAAGCGGAATACTGTGTTTTTCACTCTCTTGCCCGTCAAGCTTCTCAAATAATGTTGATAACGAAATATTCAAAGCGTTTGAAATCTTTTCTATACTTTCAATAGTCGCGTTTTTCTCTCCGCGCTCAATTTGACCAATATATGTGGGATGGCAGCCTGAAAGCTCCGCAAGTTTTTCCTGGCTAAATTCCTTAGCCACTCTGTATTTTCTGATTCTCTGCCCCAGATCCTTTGCAATATTACTCATAATTATCCCCACCTTTATTTTTCTATATATAGTCTATAAATATTTAAATGAATTTTCCACAGACTATTGATATTCTTTTTTCGGCAGTGAAATTCAAATATATGACAGAGAACATGAAATTTCTCTGTCATAATTCTTATTATAGCTATAATATCCTTGCGTTCATACGCAGTCAGCATTATCTCCCACAGTAAACCATACCGCGCTTTGCATCAAGCGTAACCGCAGTACCGCTTTTGAGAATGCGTGTTGCACCGAGAGCCCCCACTATTACGGGAATACCGAGTGCCTGTCCAACAATTGCCGCATGAGAATCGTCGCCGTCAATTTCGCAAATGATTCCGCGTGCATGTCGGAGTAAGTCGATGACCTTGTTTGAGGTTGAGGGGATTACGAGAATTTCGTCACCCTTGAATTTCTGACGCATTTCGTCCTCGTCGCGGCAAACACATATCGTACCGCAAACGCTTTCAACTCCCCATGATGCAATACCGGTTCCGCTTGTCAGAACGTCTCCGACTATCTGCACCTTAAGAATGTTTGTCGTACCTGCAACACCGAGCGGCAGTCCGGCGGTAATTACGGCAAGGTCACCGTAATTAACGAGCTTTTCCTCATATGCTCTGTCAAGCGCATGGTCAAAGAGCGAATCACTGTTTGTCTGCTCTTCGATGTGAAGCGGTGAAACTCCCCACGACAGCGCTAACTGACGGCAAACCTTTTCGCTCGGCGAACAACCGATTATCGGTGTTTCGGGGCGGAAACGGCTTATCATTCGTGCCGTTTGTCCCGATTTTGTAACTGTAATAATTGCATTAGCCCCGAGGTCATTTGCAGTTGTACACGCCGCATGAGAAATTGCCGTCGTAACATTTGAAAATCCCGACTGCATACGTGAAAAACGCTCGGTATAACTGATATCCCCCTCTGTTCTCGTCGCAATTGATGACATCATGCGTACACTTTCGATAGGATAATTTCCTGCCGCCGTTTCGCCTGAAAGCATTATTGCCGATGTACCGTCATATATAGCGTTCGCTACGTCGGTAATTTCCGCACGGGTCGGACGCGGATTCTTTGTCATTGATTCAAGCATCTGTGTAGCGGTAATTGCAGGCTTACCTGCGCTGTACGCCTTTGAAATAAGACGCTTCTGAACAATCGGAATATCCTCCATCGGTATCTCAACGCCCATATCTCCGCGTGCAACCATTATAGCATCCGAAACCTTTATAATTTCGTCTATGTTTTCAACACCTGCGGCGTTTTCGATTTTCGCGATGATACGTATATTATGGCAATTATTGCGTTCAAGCAGGTCGCGGATACTGATTATATCCGCTGCACACTGTGTGAACGATGCCGCGATGAAATCGAAATCCTGCTCGATACCGAACTCAATATCCGAAATATCCCGCTCCGACAAGAACGGAAGCGACAGCTTAACACCGGGGACATTAACTCCCTTGCGATTTGATATTTTTCCGCCGTTGACCACCCTGCAAGCTATTTCAGTGCAGTTTGTTTCGGTGACACGAAGCTCAATAAGTCCGTCATCAATGAGAATCCTACTGCCGACACTTACGTCGCGCCATAAATCCTTATATGTTACCGAAACCTTTGTTTTATCTCCTATAATATCGTCAAATACCAGCTTAAACTCGGCATCTTTTTCGAGTATAACCGGTTCAGCAAATGTGCCGACACGTATCTCCGGGCCCTTTGTGTCAAGCAGAAGTGCCGTATGAGCTCCGAGTTCGGTTCTTGCCTCTTTTATCATATCGGCAATACGCTTGTGTCCCTCATGGTCACCGTGAGAAAAATTGAGTCTTGCAACATCCATGCCGGCCTTTATCATTTCACGTACAGTTTCGGGATTTGCGGAAGCCGGACCTATTGTACATACTATTTTAGTTTTGCGTTTCTGAGTCATTTTGTGTTCCTTTCATCGCAGGGAAATATATAAAATGTTATATTTTACATTATTTTTCATTTATGCCACATTTATTTTATCACAAACCCTTAAACTATTCAATAGAAAATTTGAAATTCATCCAAAATTAACATTATAAAAACTATTTTTATCTCTCTTTTGCCTCTTGACTTTGCTTTGCGAAAAGAATACAATATAATTAAGCTTTGATGCGTGAGAGGAGAATGTGAAGATGGGTAACGTCGTCAAGAAACAAAGGGCAAACCAGATAAATATGTGTGAGGGTGCACTGTTCCCGAAATTTATAGCCTTTGCCATCCCGGTAATGTTAGCCAATATGTTTCAAACCCTCTTCAACGCTGCCGATATGGCGATTATCGGAATCTTCTGCGGTGACGTTTCTCTCGCGGCAATAAGCTCCACGGGTTCACTTTGTGCTTTTTTGACCGGACTTTTGATGGGACTTTCCGTCGGTTCAAACGTACTCGCCGCACGTTTCTTCGGTGCAAAAGACGATGAACAGCTCTCAAAAACTTTGCACACCTCCCTTGTCATGTCTGTCATAGCCGGAGTTATCATTACCGTCATCGGTCTGATTTTCGCCCCTATGATGCTTGAAATGATGAACGTCCCCGATAATGTTCTGCCGCTTTCAAAAACATATCTTTTCATATATTTCCTCGGAATCACCCCGACCATTGTTTTTAACTATGCCGCCGCAGTACTCCGTGCCGTCGGCGACACAAGGCGTCCGCTTTATTTTCTCATGGCATCGGGCACACTCAACGTATTATTGAATGTCGTTTTTGTCACCGCAGTAAAGCTTGATGTGGCGGGTGTTGCTTTGGCAACTGTAATCGCACAAACTCTTGCTACAGTTCTTATTATCCGCTGTCTGCTCCGCGAAACAGGCGCACTCCGCTTCGATGTAAAAAAATTATCACTTGACAAAACAATTGCTCTGCAGATAATTCGAATCGGTCTTCCTGCAGGACTTCAGACTTCACTCTTTTCAATATCTAATATTGCAATACAGTCATCAGTAAATTATTTCGGCGATGCCGCCATTTCCGGAAGCGGCGCGATGGCAACCATCGAAAGTATATCTTACGTTGCCATGAACGCATGGACCACCGTTGTCGTTTCGTCCACATCGCAGAATTACGGAGTACATAACTACAAGCGAATTCTGAAAACACAGCTTCTCGGTCAGGCATGTGTAATAACCGTCGGTGTGCTATTCTCGCTTGTTTACACTCTCTGCGGAAAAACACTGCTCGGAATCTTCGTTGATTCAAAGGAAGCTCTTGAGGCAGGACTGCTTCGAATGAACTATATCGGAAAAATTTATTTCACCTGCGGAATGATGGATGTGCTGACATCCGGGCTTAGAGGACTCGGACGTTCATTTATTCCGATGATAGTCAGCCTTTTCGGCTCGGTGCTTTTGCGTATAGTATGGGTCAATACAGTCTTTATGATTCCCAAATATAAGCTCCTTTCCACTGTATTTTTCATATACCCAGTATCGTGGGTATTAACCTCCTGTATCCTGCTTGTTATGTTTATCTTCACATTCAGAAAGCTTTCGCGGGCTACGCTTCAGTGACAGCAGAAAGAAAGGAATAATTATTGAATGAGCACCCCAAAGATAAACAAAAATCAAATAAATATGTGCGAGGGACCGCTGTTTCCAAAATTCGTAAAATTCGCTATACCGATAATGCTCTCCAACGTACTTCAGCAGCTATTCAGTGCCGCTGATATGATGGTTGTCGGAATTTTCTGCGATGACACTTCCCTTGCAGCAATTACATCAACAGCCTCAATATGTGCGCTTCTGACCGGGCTTTTGCTTGGCATATCAATCGGAGCCAATGTTGTCGCCGCAAGACATTTCGGTGCCAAAGATGATGAACAGCTTTCAAAATCAGTTCACACCTCGCTTGTTTTTTCACTCATCGCCGGGCTTTTAATAACCGTACTCGGTCTTGTTTTCGCGCCCATCTTATTAAAAGCAACGAATGTCCCCGACAATATCGTTCCACTCTCAAAGCTGTATCTTTTTATATATTTCATCGGTATAATCCCAACTGTAATATTTACATACGCCGCCGCAGTGCTTCGTGCCGTTGGCGATACAAAGCGTCCGCTTTATTATCTAACCTTCGCCGGTGCACTGAATTTCGTGCTTAACATCACCTTTGTGTCTATATTCCACCTTGATGTTGCCGGAGTTGCCATAGCAACGGTAATTTCTCAATCTGCGGCAATGGCACTTATAATTCGCTGTTTAATCCGTGAAACCGGCCCCATGCATCTTGACTTCCGAAAGCTCAAATTTGACAAGGCAATCACCTCACAGATACTTCGCATCGGTATTCCGGCAGGCCTTCAAACCGCTCTGTTTTCAATATCGAATATCGCGATTCAGTCGTCAATAAATTCATTCGGCGACAGTGTAATTTCAGGCAGCGGTGCGGCAGAAACACTCGAAAATTTTGCCTACATGGCAATGAACGCCTGGACAGTTGTCGTTGTTTCTTCAACCTCACAAAATTTCGGAAAGCGAAATTATAAGCGCATTGTAAAATCACAGCTCATAGGTCACATCTGCGTCATTGGCGCGGCACTGTTGATTGCCCTTATAATGACAGTATTCGGCAAAGCTCTGCTTGGAATATACGTTGATTCTCCGGAAGCAATGGCAGCAGGCCTGCTTCGCTTCAATTATGTTGTTAAGCTCTATTTTATATACGGAATAATCGACATTCTTACCGCCGGACTTCGCGGACTCGACTGTTCGCTGTTGCCAATGCTCATAAATGTTTTCACCACAGTTGTGCTCCGACTTGTCTTTATAAATACGGTATTACGTATTCCCAAATATCATAATCTCGGCACACTGTTCTCTGTATATCCGATAACATGGACAGTAACCGCTGTGATAATGTTAGCAGTATTCATTGTGCGTCTAAAAACCATAATGAAAAAATTCCCGGCTGATGAATTATAATTTTATATAAAAAACGGCAGACACCGAAAATTTGGTGTCTGCCGAAATTTTTTAAAGTTCAACTGCGATAACAGTGTGGATTTCAAGAGAGTCAATGACAATCTTGTGTGCATCGCCCGTCCAAGCCTTATGCTCGGGCTCAATTGTAACCGACTTCGGAGAGAGAGCATCGGAGATTGTAACGGTAAGCGGTCCGAGCTTCGGAATCTCGTTGAAGGTACGAATCGAGGGAACCTCGTGAGGTCCGCCGTAATTGAGCAGATGGATGAACATCATGTTGTCGCGGCGGGTGATATTAAGCTCAACATAGTCGGAGCCTTCAACCTTAACTGCCGGATTCGGGAATGTGATAGCCGCGAGCTGCTTGAAGAAGTTCTTGGCGCAGGTGGTACGGTTAGAGGTATATACGCTGCCGAAATCAAAGCCGAGAGCCACGATGTTACCCTTGCCGTACTTCTTGGTTACAGCCGCTGCGTACGGGCCGTTTTCCATGAAGTTGTCGAGGTAGTATGTAGCGCAAACTGTGGTATCCTTACCCATTGCAAGGTCAGCCGAAACGGTTTGAAGCGGAGCAACAACCTCACCGTCACTTATGTGGATGAGCTTATCCTGTGCATCGGAAACACCAAATCCAAACTGCTTTGCGGTAATCGGGTCTGCAAGAATAAGTCCGCCGCCATTTTCAACGTATTTGAGGAGCTTTTCACGGGTTTCGTTTGCTATCCAAGCCGCGTGCGGAACAACGAGCGTGCCGTATTCGGAAAGATCACGGTCGTCAAGGTTGTGTGTTTCGAGAAGCTCGGTTGCATATCCGCAGTCAAGACCTGCGTGGATAAGACCGGTTGCAGCGACTCTTACAAGAGAACCGCCGTGGATACCGTCGTTTTCGTAGTAATGCGATTCTGTCGGGAAGAAGATACCGAGCTGCGGCATCGGCTTTGTTCCCTTGCAGAACGGCTCACGCTCACGAACATACTGTCCAACGCGCGCCCACATCGGGATTGCCCACTCCTGAACGGTTGAGCCGCCGCCGTACTGCCAGTTATAGAACTGGAATCCGCCGCCCTGCGCCATAACGAAGGATGCTTCCTGGCAGTGCTGTGCATATTCCTTGGTGCTGCGGTTCTTTTCCTGCCAGTTGCAGCGGCAGTTGTGACCCCAAGCCATGAGGTCCCAGGGAGTATTCTGGTTAGCGATGAAGCGGCCCTGGATACGCGCGCTGTTAAGCGAGTTTCCGGAATCGTAGTCGCCGGAGATGAAGTCGATCGGGAGCTCAACCTTGCCGGGAACGGGGGAAGCACTCACCCAGTTACTTGTAATCTGGAAGTTGGGAGCAACCTTTTTAAGCTCGGTGATATAGTGAGTAACGTGTTCCTTGAATTTGTCGCGCAGGAACTGTGCGTACACCGGGTAATCCGGCTCGCCCTTTTTCGGGATCGGAATATTTGAAACCTTTGCCCATGCTTCCTGAGCCATTACGGAATAGTCGCTTCTGACGCCCCAGCATTCGCCGTCAACCCATGCGCCGTCGAGCTTATAGTCGAGAGCAAGCTCCTTGAGCTGGGGAATGAGGAACTTATCGTCATACTCGCCGAAAAGCGACATAAATCCGGTGTCGAAGGTGCCGTCTTCGTTAACAATAGCCCATTCGGGATGGTGAGTTGCCTGATAGATGTCAAAAAGACCGGAATGGTGACCGTAAAGTGCGATTCCGCGCTCTGCGGTGAGCTCACGCCACATCTTGATCTGATCACCGCGCATTAAGGGAGCAGGCTGACCGACCTTTGTCGGGTAGGATGAAAGTCCGGGATGTCCCTTTGTGTCGATCTGAACATAGTCCGGTTTTACTTCATCAAGCAGCTTTGCGATAACATCGTAGCGGAGATTGTCACCGACAACGATATCTGCGGTGGGATGGAAGTCGAAGTGAAGTCCGAAGAAGGATTCGGAGCGTTTTTTGGCGAGCTTTGCCATAATTGTCACCTTGCCTTTCCGCCGTTTTTTCGGCGCTAAATTATTATTTAAAAAGTAAATATCTTACTTGCTTTAATTCTAATATACAAATCAGAAAAAGTCAACCTATCAATCGAAGATTTTATACTTTTTTTACACAGCAAACCCTATGTTCAATAGAGTTTTTGCCGATTTTGTGAAAATCTATCTATCCACTGCAGACATATTGAGTATATAAACAATCAAACCCCACCTAAATCGGTGGGGTTCGACCATCCTTGTATTCCTTAAGGTTTATGCGCCTTAATCTGTCCGCAACAGAGCAGATGAATTTTTTTGTCGGCGGACACTTATCCGTGCCAAAATATTTCATCAATATGCTCTTATCGCGCAAAGCATCAACGCGTCCCAGTGCAGTGCGAAGTGAACGCTCCACACACTGTACCGAAGTGTTGTTTTCTTCTGCAATTCTCGTGTAAAGACCTTCCATAATTCTTGAGGCAAGCTGCGGCTCATAATATGTAATTCTTATAGCATCGCTCAAATAGCGATAGCCTTTAAGATTAGCCGGTATACCGAACTCAAGCATCATATCATAGATCAGAACATCGAGCCTCGCCGACAGTATTTCTTCGGGCGAGGGTTTAGGAGTGAGTTTGCTGAATGTCATTTGCTTCTCCTGTTAAGGGTTGTTACAATGTTAAATGCCCCGAGGCACTACTTTACCATAATAATATTTTACCATAAACAGAAGAAAATTTCAATCGGCAATACCAACTAACTGCAACTGTCATATTTAGTGTTAATAGACATACTTTTCTCGAAATACGTCGAAAAATTGTCGAATCGGGCAAAACTTACTAAATAATCGTGGGGGTATTCAGATATCTACGCGCTCAATTCTTTTGATAAATTCCATCCGTTTTGCCATAAACATACGGTTAAAGCATATACCTATACACCGATAAGCACAACGTTATCACGGTGTTATTTGGGTAATCGTAGGCAGCAGTAAGTTCGAAAAAAAGCAGAACCGACAACTCTGTATAGAATTGCCGATTCAATAGTTACAGCCTAAATATTCATTTCTTCTTTTACCTGCTTGAAGCAATCCACAATATACAAAATATCTTCTTCGTTAAGCGCCGCTGAAAGCTGTGTACGTATTCTTGCTTTGCCTTTCGGAACGACAGGATATGAAAAAGCAACCACATAAACGCCCTTTTCCATCATGCGTTTTGCCATTTCAACAGCCTTATGTTCATCATAAAGCATAATCGGAATAATCGGCGTACCGCCATCCATAACATCAAGCCCGATTTCTTTGATTTTCTCCGCAAAAAGCTTAGTATTTTTGAAGAGTTTTTCTCTCATTGAAAAATCGTTTTCAATAATTTCAAGAACCTTCAACGAGCCGGCAGCAACCGCCGGTGCTAAAGTGTTTGAAAACAGATAAGGTCTTGAACGCTGACGGAGCAGGTCGATTATCTCTTTTCTTCCCGAAGCAAAGCCGCCCGATGCACCGCCGAGTGCTTTTCCAAATGTTCCTGTTATAATATCAACTTTACCGCGCACTCCGCAGTATTCCGGTGTACCTCTGCCGGTGTCGCCCATAAAGCCTGCTGCATGGCTGTCGTCCACCATAACAAGTGCATCGTATTCTTGTGCAAGCTCACAAATGCATTTTAGATTTGCCACAGTTCCGTCCATGGAAAACACACCGTCTGTTGCTATAAGCTTTATACGGCAATTCTTTGCTTCTTCAAGCTTTGAGCGCAAATCTTCCATGTCATTATTTTTGTAACGAAATCTTTGAGCCTTACACAGTCTGATTCCGTCTATAATGCTTGCGTGATTTAACTCATCACTGATAATGGCATCTTCGGGGCCGAGTAAGGTTTCAAAAAGTCCGCCGTTAGCGTCAAAGCATGAGGAATACAAAATTGTATCCTCTGTGCCAAGGAATCTGCTGAGCTTTTCTTCAAGCTCTTTGTGAAGCTTTTGGGTTCCGCAAATAAATCGTACTGACGAAAGACCATAGCCATAATTATCATAACTCAGCTTTGCGGCTTCGATGATTTCTTTATTATTTGCAAGACCGAGATAGTTATTGGCACACATATTTATAACTTCTCTGCCATCATTTAAATTTACCCTTGCCCCCTGAGGAGAGGTAATCACCTTTTCATTTTTTGTAAGTCCTTCTTTTTCTATAGTTTCACACACTTCTTTGAAGTATTTTAAAGCTGTTTTCATGTTAAATCTCCTCTCTTAAAGTGTAGTCCAGTCAAGAATTACCTTGCCGCACTTACCGCTGTTCATCGCTTCAAATCCTTTTTCGTATTCGGTAATATCCATACGGTGAGTTATTATGTTTGATATATCAAGTCCGCCCTGAAGCATTGCAGACATTTTATACCATGTTTCATGCATCTCTCTGCCGTATATACCCTTTATAATCAATCCGTTAAATATGATCTTCGACCAGTCAACCTTGCAGTCGCTTTTTAAAATTCCAAGAAGAGCTATTTTGCCGCCGTGTATCATGTGGTCAATCATTGTGTTAAGAGCAATTTCACTGCCTGACATTTCAAGTCCCACGTCAAAGCCCTCTTTTATAGACAGCTTTTCCATAATCGTGGAAAGCTCTTCTTTCGATGTATTTACCGTGTACTTTATGCCAAGTTTTTTTGCAAGCTCAAGTCTTTCATCGTTAATGTCTGTAATAACAACCCGTCTTGCGCCAACGTGCTTACAAACTGCCGCCGCCATAATTCCTATAGGACCGGCACCTGTAATAAGAACATCTTCACCGGTAAGTTCGAACGAAAGTGCTGTATGGACAGCATTGCCAAAAGGATCGAAAATGGAATACATCTCTTCAGGAATATCCTTTTCACATTTCCTGACATTTTCCTGAGGAATGACCAAATACTGTGCAAACGCACCGTCACGGTTTACTCCAACACCAATTGTATCCTTGCACAGATGACCGTTTCCGGCAAGGCAGTTTCTGCATTTTCCGCAGACAATATGCCCCTCACCGGAAACAATCTCTCCGATTTTCCAGTTAGTTACATTGCTTCCCAGCTCAACAATTTCACCGACATATTCGTGACCTATAACACGGGGCGTTTCTATCGTTTTTTGCGACCACTCGTCCCAGTTATATATGTGTAAATCCGTTCCGCAAATAGCGGTCTTATGTATTTTTATTTTTACATCATTCCCCCCTACAGTCGGTTCGGCTACATCCTCAAACCATAAACCTTTTTGAGGATATTTTTTTACAAGAGCTTTCATAAATTCATTGTCCTTTCATGATAATTATATGATTTAATGCTTTAACCTTTACAAAGCAAAAATATTATTCACACTTAAATATTATACACCGATCATAATTTTTTGTCTAATATATATTTCCTATCATTTCAGTTCGGAAAAACTGATAAATGAGTTATCGGATAACCGTTTCATGAAAATGTGTTCGCAGCTCTTATCTTCTTACAAAGCAAATGCTCGCCTGTTTTACAGACGAGCATTCTTCTTGTTTGATTTATCCTGCCGATGCAAGCATATTCTCAATAAAAATACCATACCCACGTGACGGGTCGTTAATGAGGACATGAGTTACGGCTCCGATTAACTTTCCGTCCTGAACCAGCGGACTGCCTGACATTCCCTGAACAATTCCGCCCGTACATTCGAGCAGTGCGGGGTCTGTTACCGTAACAACAAAATTCTTGATATGCCGTCCGGAATGGTCAATATTCGATATATTTACCTTGTACTTTCTAACACCGTCGCAGTCGGTCGTACACCAAACCTCTGCTTCACCCTCGTGAATCTCGCTCGACAATGCTATCGGCAGTGCTTCGCTTCCGATACCTTCCGGATACTCGCTGAATACGCCGTAAACGCCGCATTCATTGTTACCGAAAATCGTTCCTATTTTTCCCGAACTGAAATATCCTTTTAGTTCCCCGGGCATCCCCGGTTGACCTTTTACAACATCGCTTATCGCCACATTGACGACCGTTCCGCGAGTCAGCTCAACAAGCTCACCCGTGTCCACGTCACAAATTCCGTGTCCAAGTCCGGCAAAGCTGCCGACTTCGGGTTCAATATACGTCACAGTACCGATCCCGGCAGTGCTGTCGCGTATCAGTAAACCCGTTTTGTATTTTCCGTCAGTTTCGGATATAACAGGCGTAACATTTATAGTAAGCTCCTTGTCGCTCCGATATACCGTAAACTCAATAGGCTTACCCTCGCTCGCACTCACAAGTTCCGATACCTCCTCGGCTTCGCTTACCGCCATTCCGTTTACCGCACGTATTATATCCTTTTCCATAAATCCCGCATCTCTCGCCGGACTTACCGTCTTTCCTGCACTGCTCACATCCCCAACCCCGATGACTGTAACTCCGTGTGAATACAGCTTCACTCCAAACGGCACACCGCCGGGTATAAGATTAACGTCCCCTATAACGGTTACGTCAACCGATTTTATCGGTACAGCACCGAAGAGCTTAACGTCTTGTGTCGTTCGAAAAACAGAGTTGTTTTTGCCGGATGCAAGAACTTCTGCAGCCTCGCCGTCAAAAATCGGCGAAAGTGCTTCCGTGTCCCCGGCACGTGCAGTTATACTGTCGGGAACAGCCGCATCGCATATCCCCACAAAAACCGCGGCGGCACACAAAAGCGACAGTACCGCCGTGGATAGAATTTTCAGCTTTTTCGCTCTCATTAAATGTTCTCCGAAATAAAAAAGTTATTTGCGGCGAAAATTCACCGCGAATCTAATTTGCGCATAAGACGCTGATTTATGAGTAACAATATTTGTCCCGTAAGGATGTTTATACTCGCATTGTATTGTAAACGTATTTTTTCGTTTATCGGAGCGGATAAGTAAAAATTTACACATTCTTAACACCAAATCGCAGGAGATAATTTATAATATAACATATCTCATATTGGAACATTTTTCATGAATATACGTCCTAAATATACACAAAACCCTAAATTTAGGAGGATTGATATGCAAAAAAACAAGCGCAAGCCCAAAAACTTCAGCTTATCTGATATTTTTCGCAAAAAACGCGTAATAATACCTCTTGCACTCTTGCTTGCAGTAATATTTATGTACTCGGTATTCGTGTTTTCGAGCATTCCGTTTATAAAATACTGGCGAACGATTTACATAGAAACGGCAATGACCACTGCAGACCATCAATGGCTCGCCACAGCGTTTATACCCAAATATATCATAGACGATGTCATGAGTCAGAAAACCGACACTTCCGAAGTCATCGGCGGAGAGGATTTTCTTAACAATTCCGACGAGGTGCCAGAGGATGAATATCCCGACGATATTCTCGGACAAAATGAACTCAAGGTCGGCGACACAGACTACGCCGGATATACGGTGATTATAAATGATATCGAACAAGGACTCGTCGTTTCGGAAATAACCGGAAGCTCATATAAAGGACTCGTCATGCTCGTCGATGACCCGGAGAGAGTATATCTCGGCTCAACACCGTACAAGCATACAGAGGGACTGCGTATCAAAAAAATGATGGAGCATCACGGAGCAATAGCCGGCATAAACGCAAGCGGCTTCTCTGACCCTAACGACTCGGGACACGGCGGAGATATTATCGGACTTTCGTTTTCCGAGGGAGAATTTTGGGGCACGGCGGTAGATTATTATGGGGCTGTACTCATGACAGAGGATAATAAGCTCGTTGTCGGAAATGTGCGCGATTGGCAGAACTATGACATTCGTGCCGGAATACAGTTCGGTCCCGTACTGATTGCAGATGGTAAATCGCAGATTGAAGGCTCCGGAGGCTACGGTATACAGCCGCGCACCGCAATAGGTCAGCGAGAGGACGGAGTTATCGTCTTTATCGTAATCGATGGCAGACAGCCGACCTGGAGCATCGGATGTACGCTTGGCGACATGGTTGAGGTACTCCAAAAATACGGAGTTATCAATGCCGCCTGCTGTGACGGCGGTTCAAGCAGTGTTTTAGCTTATAATAACGAGGTTTTAAATAAAAACAGCTCTCTCAATCCAACCTACGGCAGAAGATTGCCAAATGCATGGCTCGTTGCCCCAAAAGAAACAGCGGAGGACTCAAGCGGTGAACAGTAACGGTGAAAAATTCATGCGCCGTGCGATTGAGCTTGCCGAAGAAGCGGCTTCACTCGGCGAAGTTCCGGTCGGTGCTGTTATCGTAATGGACGGCGAAATTGTATCCGAAGCATACAACCGACGCGAAATTGACAAAAATGCCACCGCGCACGCAGAGCTGCTTGCGATTGACGCCGCCTGCAAAAAGCTTGGCGGATGGCGACTGCACAAATGTGAGCTTTACGGCACGCTCGAGCCCTGCCCGATGTGTGCCGGCGCTATCGTAAATTCACGCATCAAGCGAGTTGTAATCGGTTCAAAGGATTCAAAAGCCGGTGCGCTCGGAAGTCTTATTAATCTTAACTTCTATCCGCTTAATCATAAGCCGGAAGTAATATTCGGCGTACTTGAGCGGGAAGCAACAGAATTGCTTCAAAAGTTTTTCAGGCAGCTCCGTGAGAAAAAAGGATAAGTTTTCAATCATACTAAAAGATTTTAACATACGCTCGGAAAAATCGACATTCCGAGCGTGTTTTTTTGTGAAATATTTTCCGTATTCCCACTTGTAGAAAAGAAAGAGTTGTGGTATAATATATAATGAGTATTTATGCTTTTGCATAACTCAAAAACAACAGATTTTGATTATGAGGAATTCTTTATGAAATATCTTGTTTTACTCTGCGACGGAATGGCAGACTATAAAATCGAAGCTCTCGGCGACAAAACTCCCATGGCAGCGGCAAATAAGCCGATGATGGATGAGCTTGCCAAAAAAGCTCTCGCCGGCACTGTTTCAAACGTCCCCGAAGGAATGGTTCCCGAATCTGACACAGCCAATATCGCCGTGCTCTCATATGACCCGAAAATTTACTCTAAGGGACGCTCTCCGCTTGAAGCTGTTTCAATGGGACTCACAATGCGCCCCGAAGACACAGCTTATCGCTGTAATGTTGTAACAATCAGCGAGGAGGAAGAAGACTACGACGACAAAATCATGCTCGACCATTCTGCCGATGAAATCACCACCGCAGAAGCAAGTGAGCTTATCCGTGCCGTCGAGGAACATTTCGGAACTGAATTCCGTCATTTCTATACGGGCGTCAGCTACCGTCACTGCATGATTTGGAACAACACGCCAAGTGAATATAATTTCATGCGTCCGCACGATATCCTCGGTCGTAAAATCAAAGAATATCTTCCGAGCGGAGAGGCAGGCAAGCCGTTTTACGAGCTTATGCGCGCAAGCTACGATATTCTGAATCACCATCCGATAAACGAGGCTCGCCGTGCACGCGGTCTGCGCCCGGCAAACTCAATCTGGCTCTGGAGTCCCGGAAAGAAGCCCGCACTTCCCAATTTCTACGAAAAATGGGGTCTGCGCGGTGCGGTAATCTCTGCGGTTGACTTGATAAAGGGTATCGGACTCTGCGCAGGTATGCAGTCCATCGACGTCGAAGGCGCAACCGGTAATGTACACACAAACTTCTCCGGCAAGGCTGATGCCGCAATCGAAGCCTTCGAAAATGAAAAGGATTTCGTTTATATCCACGTTGAAGCTCCCGACGAATGCGGTCACAGAGCCGAGCTCGACAATAAAATCCTTTCAATCGAAAGAATCGACGAGCTTATTCTCCGTCCCGTTTACGACTACCTTGTGTCAACCGGTGAAGACTTTAAAATAATGATTCTTCCCGACCATCCGACCCCTCTCGTACTCCGTACACACTCAATGGAGCCCGTTCCGTTCATCATCTATTCTTCGAAAGAGGAAAAGGACGGTGTTGACACATTCACCGAAGAAACCTGTGAAGCGAAGGGCTTCTATCTTGAGCACGGCTATGACCTGCTCTCCTATATGATTGAAAAATAATGCCCCGAAAGGAGATACAGTAATGACTCCGAACATAAAAGAACACGAAGAAAACACGCCGTCCCCATCCGGTGCTATGAAGCTCATGCGTGAGCTTTACGACTGGATTGAAATATTTGTAATAACGATATCGGTTATTTTGCTTATATTCACATTTGTAATAAGAATTGCATACGTTGACGGCCCGTCTATGAATAATACCCTGCATGACAAGGATACCCTTGCCGTCAGCAACCTTTTCTATACTCCGAAAAACGGGGATATAGTCGTGTTCCAATCTCCCGACAGCGGAATTGAAGGCGGTATCGTAAAGCGAGTTATCGCAACCGAGGGACAGACCGTCGATATTGATTTCGCTACATGGACAGTATGGGTTGACGGCGTAGAGCTTGACGAACCGTATGTCAATTACCTTGCCGGACTCTATATGCGCGAGGACGACGTTGAATTCCCCCTTACCGTTCCCGAAGGACACATCTTTGTAATGGGCGATAACCGTAACTTTTCAAACGACAGCCGCGGAAGCCGAATCGGTTGTGTTGACACGCGCTTTGTTTTCGGACGTGTACTTTTCCGCATAACACCCCTGTCACAGTTTGGAAAAATCGATTAAACTTTTTTAGGTTACCCAACATCAAACAACAAGGAGGCAGAACAATGCCATCTGATATAATCCAGTGGTTTCCCGGTCACATGGCGAAAACCAAGCGGCTTATCACCGAATGTCTGCCGCTTGTCGATATTGTAATCGAAATACTTGATGCCCGTATACCCCAAAGCTCGAAGAATCCCGATTTGGAACGTCTTTGCGAAAACAAACCGCGCCTTACGGTGCTGAGTAAATCCGGACTTGCCGACCCGGAGATAAGCAAACTCTGGCATGATTATTATAAATCGCAAGGCAAGGAAGCAATTTTCTACGACTGCCACGGCGGTGATAATCTTAACGCCATTGCCCCTGCGGTAAAACGTATACTCGAAGAAAAAATTGACCGTTATGAATCCAAAGGCATGACCGGTCGCCGACTCAAGGCAATGATGGTAGGTATACCAAACGTCGGAAAATCTTCGCTTATAAATAAGCTTGCCGGCTCGGGCAAAGCCAAAGTTGAAGACCGTCCCGGCGTTACTCGCACAAAGCAGTGGATACCCACGACTATCGGCATTGACTTACTCGATATGCCCGGCGTACTCTGGCCTAAATTCGAAGACAGAATCGTCGGAGAAAACCTTGCCATGACGGGCGCAATCAAGGACGATATCCTCGATACGGAGCATATTGCAATTCTGCTCGTGGGAAGACTGCGAAAAGTCGCCCCAGATAAGCTCTCGGCGCGCTATAAGCTCGGCGAAATGTCGCAATATGAGGACCTCGCCGACTGGGAGCTTTTTGAAGTTATCGGCAAAAAACGCGGATTCCTCATCTCGGGGGGCGAAATTAATTATGAGCGTACCGCCGCAATGCTGCTTGATGAATTCCGCGGTGCAAAAATCGGACGTATTACTCTCGAGCTCCCGCCAATTAATAAATAAACTCATTTTCGGGGAGGATTAAAACAGTGGAGTTTACCATTGAAAACGAATACCTCGCAAAGGGATATAAAATAATTTGCGGTACGGATGAAGCCGGACGCGGCCCTCTCTGCGGAAATGTTGTCGCAGGTGCATGTATATTGCCGAACGGCATCGACCTACCCTATCTCAACGATTCAAAAAAGCTGACAGAGAAGCGCCGTGAAAAGCTTTATGAGCTTATCACGGCATCTGCCGTTTCGTGGGCAGTTGGCGAAGCGACTCCCGAGGAGATCGACAAGTACAACATACTGAATGCTTCCCAACTTGCAATGCGCCGTGCAGTGGCAAAGTTAGAACCGACCCCCGACCTTGCGCTCGTTGACGGAAATGTGGCAAGAGAATTCCCGATGGATGCAGTTACAGTCGTAGGCGGTGATGCAAAATCTCCGTCGATTGCCGCGGCATCAATTCTCGCCAAGGTCACCCGTGACCGCCAGCTTTATGAGCTGGATAAAGAGTATCCAACACTTATGCTCGCAAAGCATAAAGGATATCCGACAAAAGCGCATTACGAGGCACTTAAAGTGTACATATCCGAAAACGGCGAAATTCCGCCAATTTACCGCCACAGCTTTCTTAAAAATCTCGATTCGAAATGAGCTATAATAACAGAGTCGGTGCACGCGGTGAGGAGCTTGCCGCAGAATATCTTACCGCAAACGGATATACGGTAACAGCGCGTAATCTGCACATTTCCCACGATGAAATTGACATAATCGCAGAGGATGAAAAATATATTGTTTTCGTGGAAGTAAAAACCCGCGCCGAAACTGCTTCCAATATGCGATACGGCCGTCCTGCATCGGCGGTGAATTATTATAAAAAGCAAAAGCTGATTCGCTCGGCAGAAGAATATCTCCGTCGTGAAAAGCCGTCAAAAGCTCCGCGAATCGATGTGATTGAAGTCTATTTTCCGCCGATAAGCGAAAGCACTCCGATAGATATCGCAAAGTTAATACCGATACGGATAAATCACATCCGAAATGCGGTACACAAGTGACGCGCACGAAAGGATTTTTCATGAAAAAGCTCCCCCTTTTCGATTTGCACTGCGACACGCTTTATGAGTCACACAAACGAAATGTCAGTCTATTGAAGAATGAGTTACACATTGATTTTTCGAGACTGTCCGAATACACGCCCTTCTGTCAGATACTCGCGATGTGGAGCGACAAAACAATTGACGGCAACACCGCATATAACCGCTTTTTCGAAGCATATGAAAAATTAAAATGCGACCTTAACAATGCCAATGAAAGTGACATTCCCGTAAGGCTTGTTACAAACGGCGACGAGCTTACATTTGCCCAAAGCAACAACGAAAACGCTGTATTTTTAGCCGTTGAAGGCGGAAAGCTTATCGGCGAGGATTTATCAAGGCTTGATGCGCTTTACTCATGCGGTGTACGTTTTCTCACTCTCGTTTGGAATGACCCTTGCAAAATCGGCGGCTCAAACGGATGTGACGACGGACTTACCGATTTCGGCATATCTGCGGTAAACCGCTGTTTTTCGCTCGGCATCATTCCCGACCTCTCTCACGCGTCAGACAAGATGTGCGACGAGGTAATTTCGCTCGCAGAAGAACAAAATAAGGTCTGTATCGCAACTCACTCAAATTCACGCACCGTATGCAAGCACAGCCGCAATCTTACGGATGAGCGTTTCTGCCGAATCGCAAAGCTCGGCGGAATCGTCGGAATAAGCCTTGCACCGATGCATCTGACGCACAATGAAGTATGTGAAATAAGCGATATTGTCCGTCACATCGAGCATTATATGTCGCTGGACGGTAAGGACACAGTCTGCCTTGGATGTGACCTTGACGGCGTTGAACCTCTCCCAAAAGGTATTAGCGGCGTGTCTGACCTTTACAAAATAGCCGACGAACTCGGACGAATTAACTATACGGACGAATTAATTAAAAAGATATTTTATGCAAACGCCCGAAATTTCATTTCCCTATGGCTAAAATGAAATTTTTATGGTAGAATATATAAGGTATAATGAAACTAAAAATCGCCGAATGGCGGAAATAATAAAATATACGGAGGTTCCTATGAACTATATTACAACAAGAGGCGGCAAGGACTGCGTTTCTGCCGCAGGAGCCATAAAGCAGGGACTTGCCTCGGACGGCGGTCTTTTTATGCCCGAGTCGATTCCGACACTTGATGCAAAAGCTATTTCAAAGCTCTGTGCAATGTCATACCCCGAGCGTGCAGCTTACATTCTCTCGCTTTTCCTCACCGATTATACATATGATGAACTGTTAGCAGACTGTGAAAAGGCATATTCAACCGACCGTTTTGTCGGAGGTGCCGCACCGATTCACAAGTTAAACGATGATACATTCGTTCTCGAGCTCTGGCACGGCCCGACATCTGCATTCAAGGATATGGCACTTCAGATTATGCCTAAGCTTCTATCCTCGGCTCTTAAAAAGACCGGTGAAGAACGCACCGCGTTCATTCTCGTTGCAACAAGCGGCGACACAGGAAAGGCAGCACTTGAGGGTTACCGTGATGTTGACGGCGTTAAGATTATGGTATTCTATCCCGTTGACGGTGTAAGCCGTGTGCAGAAATTACAGATGGCAACACAGCTCGGCGAAAATGTTTCCGTTTGTGCAATCGAGGGTAACTTCGACGATGCACAGACAGGTGTAAAGAAGATTTTCTCCGACGCTGAAATGGCGGCACTACTCGACTCGAACGGAGTATTCCTCTCCAGCGCAAACTCGATAAACTGGGGCAGACTCGCACCGCAGATTGTTTATTACGTTTCGGCTTACTGTGACCTTATTGAGAACGGCGAAATTATCTCCGGCGAAAAGATTGATGTCACAGTCCCGACCGGCAACTTCGGAAACATCTTTGCGGCATATATTGCAAAAATGATGGGACTTCCGATAAACCGTCTTGTCTGCGCTTCAAACAAGAATAATATTCTCACCGATTTCCTCGCAACGGGTACTTATGACCGCAACAGAAGCTTTTATACTACAATGTCACCGTCGATGGATATACTTATTTCGTCGAACCTCGAGCGTCTTTTATATGTACTCTCCGGTGCAAAGAACACGGCGGAGCTTATGAAAAAGCTGAACAGCGAGGGCTGCTACACTGTTGATGCCGATCTCAAGGCAAAGCTCGACGAGCATTTCACCGGTCTTTTCTGCGACGAAACAAATACCGCCGCTGAAATTAAACGTACATTTGAAGAGGACAAGTACCTCATTGACACACACACTGCGGTAGGTCTTAACTGTGCAAAGCAGTACATGGCAAAATCTCGCGACGGACTCAAGATGGTCGTTGCTTCAACAGCAAGCCCTTACAAATTCGCATCTGATGTTTACAAGTCAATCACCGGCAAAGCACCGACAGACGAGCTTTCCGCGCTCGACGAGCTTTCCGCTCTTACCGGCGTGGAAATCCCTTATCCGCTTAAAGATATCGATAAGCGTGAGGTTCGTTTCAAGACCGTTATCGCAAAGCAGGATATGCCCACACAGGTTAAGAAAACTCTCGGAATAGAGTAAGAGGTAACTGCCCAATTTCAACAAAATGTCAGGAGGTTTTGTATGTCGCTGTATGTTTTATCCGATACACATCTTTCAATAAGTGACAACAAGCCGATGGATATTTTCGGTGCTCGCTGGACGGGATATACCGAAAAGCTTCGCACTCGTTGGAATCGGGTTGTCACGCCGGAGGATACCGTGGTTATTGCCGGCGATATTTCGTGGGCAATGAGTCACACGGGAGCGATTGAGGATTTACGTTTTATCGAAAATCTCAACGGTAATAAAATAATCGGAAGAGGCAATCACGATTATTGGTGGACTTCCCTCAAGAAGCTGAATACGCTTTGCGAGGAGAATGGGTTCAAGTCGATAAAATTTCTTTACAATAATGCTTACTGTGTTGAAGATTTTATCGTCTGCGGTTCACGCGGATGGTATATTGACGACTCAAACCGTAATATGCCCGAAGAAGCTGACTACAAAAAGATAGTGGCAAGAGAAGCAATACGTTTGGAAATCAGTCTGGAAGAAGCGGTTCGGCTTCGCGAAGAAAAATTTAGTGAAGATGGAGTTTTGCGTGAGATACTCGTATTTCTTCACTTCCCAGCCGATTTTCGCGGGTATGTTTGCCCGGAGATTGTTGACGTGATGAAGAAGTTTGATATCAAGCGCTGCTACTACGGTCACATACACGGAGTTTACGATATACCGCGCAGCGAAGTGTCAGAAGGCATAAGACACACTTTAACTTCGGCAGATTTCCTTGATTTTTCACCGCTTCCGGTACTACCTGATAACTAATTTTTACAAAATTCTGAAATAAAATAAAATTTATCGTGTAAATCCTTGACTTTACGCAAAAATATAGTATAATATTATTTAGTATAAAAAATTATAATGCTCGCAGACTGTGTACAGCTTATGATATTGCTGTTATAACGTGCGGCAATATCATTTGGAGGATAAAAACCATGAGCTTAAAAAATGTAAACAAACCCGAAACCAATGTAGTCGAAATCGAATTCACTGCTGACAAGGCAACCTTCGATGCGGCTGTTGACAAGGCATTCAAAAAGAATGCAAAAAACATCACACTTCCCGGCTTCCGCAAGGGCAAGGCTCCCAGAAACATGATTGAAAAGATGTACGGCAAGGGAGTGTTCTATGATGATGCTCTTAACGAGATCGTTGGCCCGGCATATGAAGATGCTATGAAGGATCAGAGCTTCGACATCGTAAGCCAGCCTGAATTTGACGTTGTATCCATCGATGATGACGGCGTTACCTTTAAGGCAAAGTTCTATGTAAAGCCCGAGGTTAAGATTGCAGACTACCTCGGAATCGAAGTTACCAAGACTGTACGCGAAGCAACCGACGCTGACGCTGATGCCGACATCGAACAGATTCGTGCACGCAACTCCCGTCAGATTGAAGTTTCCGACCGTGCCGCACAGAACGGCGATATCACCGTAATCGATTTTGACGGTTATGTTGACGGCGTTGCATTCGACGGCGGAAAGGCTGAAAAGTACACTCTCACTCTTGGCTCCGGCTCGTTCATCCCCGGCTTCGAGGATCAGATCGTCGGAAAGAATATCGGTGACGAGTTCGATGTAAACGTAACATTCCCCGAAGAATACCATGCAGCAGAGCTTGCAGGCAAGCCCGCAGTATTCAAGTGTAAGCTCCACGAAATCAAGTTCAATGAGCTTCCCGAGCTTGACGACGAGTTTGCAAAGGATGTTTCCGAATTTGATACATTCGCTGAATATAAAGCAGATGTTAAGGCAAAAATCCAGGACAGATACAACAAGACCGCTGACGGCGAAGTAGAGGAGCAGCTCATTAATGCGCTTATCGAAAAGCTTGATGCTGAAATTCCCCAGCCGATGTTCGACGCTGAAACCGAGAACTTTGTTCGTGACTTCGACGGCAGACTCCGCATGCAGGGACTCGACCTCAAGACCTACTTCCAGTACACAGGACTTGATCTCGACGCACTCCGTAAGCAGATGGCTCCTCAGGCAGAGCGTCAGGTTAAGACCAGACTTGCACTCGAAAAGATCGTTGACCTCGAAAAAATCGTTCCCTCTGAGGACGAAATCAACGAAGAATACGACCGCATCGCAAAGGCTTACAACATGGAGCTTGACAAGGTAAAGGATATGGTTGACCTCGCAATGGTTACAGCAGACGTTTCTGTAAAGAAGGCAGTTGACCTCGTAAAGGAAAAGGCAGTAGTTACCGAAAAGGCATGGGAAGCACCCAAGGCTGAATAATTATCGCCTGTAATGAATATTAACTGACGGGCGGCAATTTTGTCGCCCGTGTGGTTCTTTTTAAGAAATATGTCGCCTTATGGCGAAAGAAAGGTAATTTTAATATGGCACTTGTACCAATGGTTGTGGAGCAGACCGTCCGCGGCGAACGCTCCTATGACATCTATTCCAGACTTCTCAATGACCGTATCGTTTTCCTCTCCGACGAGGTTAATGACACAACAGCATCTCTCGTTGTTGCCCAGCTTCTTTTCCTCGAAGCGCAGGATCCCGA
>JAZQXA010000156.1:0-10042 GCA_045632605.1 Candidatus Flemingiibacterium sp.
GCACACAATCAGGTTCCGAGATCATTCACCACATCCACAAATGCTATACGTATCCCGATGGGCAATGTGCCGGATAACGCAACTGTTACTGTTCGTATAACTTATAATACCACATACTTTATCTCCACTAATTTCTTGTACAGCAGCACATATACCTATCCTAATATTTATATAAACTCTCAACTTTGTACATATAAGACCTATGTAGACGGTGTAAAGGTTTCCGGCAGCTGGATGGAACGCGGTTACAATGCCACCACATTCGACTACACAGTTCCGGCATCTGCTCTTGATGCAGGATATGCAGTATTTGAGCTTATACCAACTACTTCCGGTGAGACTTATACTTTAAGCGGTATTCAGCTTTTGATCGATGTTAAATAAACAAAATAAACCTTCTCCCGCCCCACTCGGGGCGGCAGATTTTTGCATATAGGCATAAAAATACGCCGCACATTATTTGTGCGGCGTTCAGCTTTATTATTCAGCAGTGTAGTTGTCGAAATAACCCTGAATGAAGACAATCGGAGTACCCTTGTCGCCCGAACCGGAAGTCAGGTCGCAGAGCGAACCGATAAGGTCGGTGAGCTGACGAGGAGTTGTACCCTCGGATGCCATCTTTCCAACGAGGTTATCGTCCTTTTCGGAAATTTTTGTCTTGATTGCTTCCTTCAGTGCATCGCCCGAAAGGTCTGCAAAATCGTTGTCTGCGAGGTACTTGAGCTTGAGCTCGTTAGGTGTGCCTTCGAGTCCCTTTGTGTATGCCGGAGCAACAACCGGGTCTGCAAGCTCCCAAATCTTTCCGACGGGATCCTTGAATGCGCCGTCGCCGTATACCATAACTTCGATGGTCTTTCCGGTGGCTTCAAAGAGCTTTTTTTGAATTGCATCAACGACCGGCTGGCAGTCGCGGGGGAAGAGCTTGACCTGCTCTTCGGTTGCCTTGTTTGAACCGAGCAGACCGTAGTTTTCGTTGTAACCGCTGCCGTTTATTGGTGCGGTAAGAATATCGTCAAGACCGAGAACGATTTCTCCGCCTGCTGCTTTGAGAATACGCTTTGTGCGTGCTCTTGTATGAATGTCGCAGCAGAGAACATTTTTTGTATAGTCGAGAATAGCTTTGGGATTGTTTGCGAAGATAATCTCGCAGTCTGCACCGCAGCCACGGATAAGCTCCTCATAGTATTCAACGTAGTCAACGCCGGTGAATCTGTGCTTTTCATAGCCGAAAAGCTCACGGTATTTTTCGAGCGAGAGGACATCCTTATAAGGATCAACGCCTTTTTCGTCGAGTGCATCTATGCTGACAAGATGATTGCCGACCTCATCGGATGGGTAGGAGAGCATAAGAACGATTTTCTTTGCTCCTTTTGCAATACCGCGCAGACAGATTGAAAAACGGTTGCGGCTGAGAATGGGGAGGATAACACCAACTGTTTCGCCGCCAAACTTTGCTTTAATATCAGCAGCGATATCATCTACAGTTGCATAATTGCCCTGTGCTCTTGCAACAACGGCTTCAGTCATAGCGACAATGTCGCGATCATGGAAAGTGAATCCATCATCCTTCTGTGCTTCGAGAATAGAAGAAACAACAATCTCAACGATGTCATCACCGTTTCTGATAATGGGTGCTCTGACGCCGCGGGATACTGTGCCAATCATACGACTCATAATTATTAATACTCCTTTGTGTAATTTACAGCTTGATGATTTATCATCTAAATCACACCGATTATATATTATACCACACTATATTATTTTTTTCAATATTTTTTCTGAAATTTTTCGGTAATGATATCATAAAAAATTTTTGTATATAGAACCGGCTTTTTGATTATACTGCCAAAAAATGACAAGCCATATGTAAAAATTAAAAATTTCTATTGATATTTGCAGTAAAATATGCTATAATGTTATCTGTGATAGTATTCACGAAATGTGATAATATATAAGGAGTGCGAATCAATGAAACAGATTTATTGCGGCAAAACCAAAGACGTATATGCTCTTGAAAATGGCAATGTATTGCTCAAATTTAAGGATGACTGTACCGGTAAAGACGGCGTTTTCGATCCCGGTGAAAACAGCGTAGGTCTTACTATCGAAGGCATCGGTAAGGCTAATCTCCAGACATCGGTTTATTATTTCGAGCTTTTAAAGAAGGCCGGAATCAAGACTCACTATATTTCGGCTGATATCGACAATGCAACAATGGAAGTTCTTCCTGCTGAATGCTTCGGTAAGGATCTCGGCGGTAACGGTCTTGAAGTTATCTGCCGTCTTGTTGCTACCGGCAGCTTCATTCGCAGATACGGCGAGTATATCAAGGACGGCACTGTCCTCGAGGGTGGTTATGTTGAGTGTACATTCAAGAATGACGAAAAGGGCGATCCGCTGGTAACCGGCGAAGGTCTTGCTGCACTCAAGGTTATGACTCCTGCAATGTTTGAGTCGATGAAAGAGCAGACACTCAAGATCACAAAGATCGTCGCAGACGACTTAAAGACAATCGGTCTTGATCTTTGGGATATAAAGTTCGAGTTCGGCTACAATAACGGTGAGGTTATTCTTATCGACGAGATTGCATCCGGCAATATGAGAGTTTACAAAGGCGACAAGATTGTTGATCCCGTTGAGCTCACAAAGCTTATCAATAACAGATAATCATAAAACAGCATCGCCTCCGTCACAAATGTGCGGAGGCGATTTTTCTATGCTTTTCGGGATTTCAACGGGAAATATTGCATTTATTCCTGCTCATCGGAAACGGGGAGAGAATCATCATTTTTTCGGTATTTGTCTTTATATTCGCGTGGGGAACAGCCTTCGAGCTGCTTAAAGGTTTTGTAAAAGGCCGTTGTTGATGTGAAACCGCAGAGGGAGGCGACTGTTGAAAGCGGCATATCGGGATAATCGGAAAGGAGCTTCTTGATATCCTCATGCAGCATTTTTTTGTGGAGCTCACGGTATGACATACCGTAGTTCTTTTTTATCATTCGCTGAACCTGCTTTACCGAGTAGCCGAGAATTTCGGAAATTGTTGCGAGATTATAAAGCCGGGCGTTGATAAAGCGTTCAAGCATAAGCATATCGTCGTTTGGGTTGCGGTATGTCGGGTTTGATTCAATCGGATGCTTAAAAACTCCGATCTCATTAAAAAGATTCAGCATCATGCGGTAGGTTTCCACCTTCATTTCGGAAAGCTCATAAAGAGTTTCGGCAACAGAGGTTTTGAATTTTACAAGCTGTTCAATAAGGCTGTCGCTGAGCCGAAAAGGCGTAGTGGAAATGGCTTCGAGGTGATTGATTATTTCGCCAAAAAGCTTTTCTCTGCTTGGAATCTGCTGTACAGAAAACGCAAGGATGAGGATACCGCTTGAAGATATAAGAGGTGCGGTGTAATGATATTTCCCCGGAGGAATTACCAGCATTTCATTCTTTTTGAGTATTATTTCTTTTGAAGAAATGGCTATTTTAAATTCATCATTCATGCAAACGTGAATTTCAAAATGTGAATGGTTGTGAAACAGTTGAAGCAATTCTTGGCTAGGTCCAAAGGAATTGTTTGAACCGAAAAGTGTAATGGAAGCATCGCAGAATTCAACAGTTTCGCGTTTTAAATAAACGCTGTCCGGCATCATAAAAACACCTCCCTAATATATAATATTATAAAAGATTTGCACATGAGTTGTCAAGGAACGAAATAGGACGTTTTTTAGAAAAAATGGGATATTTGAGTGTACATACTTTCAGATGGGACTTTTATATAAAGTTTTGAGGCAAAAAAGGTTGAAAATCTATTGAAATTTCCACTGACAGGGGTTGTTTTTTTGTGTTCATTATGATATAATTTATTCGGGTTAATTGGGCTGTTCCTTTTAACTGTCAGTATGATTAAGATTCTTCTCAATATTCACGTTTCGAAAATAAAATTACATTAAAAAGTCAATAAGGAGAGTTAGCATGAAATATATTGTAGACAACGATCTTCATATTCATTCAGAGCTTTCGCGCTGTTCGCAGGATCCGCTTCAAACGCCGGCGAATATCCTCAAATATGCCGAAGACAACGGACTCAAAACAATATGTCTTACTGACCATTTCTGGGATGAAACAGTAGATGGAGCATATGATATTTATCCGCGGCTTAATTATGAATATATAAGCGCGGCACTTCCGCTTCCGCAGTCTGAAAATGTCCGGTTTCTTTTTGGATGTGAGGCAGATATAAATCAATTCCTGACGATTGGAATTTCGCGTGAGCGTATGGACTTATTTGACTTTGTTATCATATCGACAACGCATTTCCATTCGGTCGGCGGTGCAATCAGTGAGGAAGATGCCGCAAATATTAAATCCCGTGCGGCAGCTTGGGTAAAGCGCGTCGGTTTTGTGCTTGAACAGGATTTTCCATTTAATAAAATTGGACTGTCGCATCTGACCTGCTCGCTTATTGCTCCGACAAGAGAGGAATATTTGGCTGTACTTGAGGCGATACCGTCGTGTGAAATGGAACGGATATTTGAAAAGGCGGCAAAGCTTGGAGTTGGCATTGAGCTTAATGCAAGAGATCTCTCATTCTCCAGTGAGGAAGCCGATATTGTTTTAAGACCTTACAAAATTGCAAAAGCCTGCGGCTGTAAGTTTTATTTCGGAAGTGATTCACACCGTCCGTCGGCTTTTGAAAATGCAAAGCAGCTCTTTGAGCGTGCGGTGGAATTGCTTGACCTTACGGAGCAGGACAAGTTTCCGTTTTTGAATCGGTAATATACCGAAGTTTGTTTTTTTGATAGAATGCCGGAGAAAACATGGTTTTTTATAAAAATTTAAACCAGGGAGGCAACTATGCTTAGGAAGAACTGTTTACCATTTACGTCCGAGCTTTGTTCGGATGACATCAAAATTGGAGATTGCGTCGAGCTGCGCGATTTCACACCGTTTATCCCCGAGGGGGCGTTGGCTGATGAAGATAATGCCGACAAAAGAGAAAAGTGGGAGCTTGCCGATTATATGCTTATCGACGGCACTCCGGGTAAGAAGCTGTTCTGTGATTATTTTATCGATGATGTGCTTCACTACACCAGCAAGGGAATCCCCCCTGCAGTTGAGGTCAGAGTTCCGTTCAAGGGCAGATATGCGATTTACGTCGGAAATGAATTTGACGGTGCCTGTGACGTTGCGCTGAATGATGAAGATTATATCGGAATCGGTGCTGCACACGGCGGACGGCGCGGACGCGGACTTTGCGAGGTCAACCGTGAATATAATGTATTCTGGAGAAAAGCGGATCTTGATGAAAATTCGGTCATCCGCATTAGAGCAATAAGAGGCACATATAAAAGTCATCCGCTCGGTAATGTTTCCGGCTCGGCAACCTCTTTGCAGTTCGTTCGTCTTCCCGACGATGCACCGCTTACTCCTGTGGACGATAAGGCGGATAAGGAATTTATCGTTATCGTTGACGGCTTTTCTCATTATTTTAGCTCGGGCATACTCGGTGAATGCATCGACAACCGTCTTGTGCGCGCATACAAGGGCAGTGACGTTAAGACATTTTTTACGCAGATAATGGGACCGCTTAACTGGAAGAGCGACATCAATTCCTACATTGGCGAGGGCATGACCGAGGAGCAGTTTGAGGGCAAGCGCGCCGGCGACAGACGTATTGTAAAGTATGTTGAGGACACTATCAAAAACGGCAACGAGGCGATTCGCCGTTTCACCGAGGAGTGTCACAAGAACGGCATGGAAAACCATCTTTCAATAAGAGCAAACCTCTATTGGAAGGGTGACACAAAATACATGAAGGGCAACAATGACTGGAACGGCCGCTGGTGGAATGAGCACCATGAAACCTGCTGTCTGCCGAACAGCGCACAGCTTGACTTCGGTAAAAAAGAGGTTCAGGACTATCATCTTGCTCTTTATCGCGATACGCTTGAAAAATTCGATATTGACGGTATCAACCTTGACCTTACACGTTGGCCGAGATGCCTTATAGCAGAGCTTCACGGCCCTGAAATTCTCATTAATCTCTGCAAGGGTATGAAAGAAATTGCACGTGAATTTGAACAGAAGCGCGGACACAGAATCAGAGTCAGCCTTACAATGGTTGAATATTTCCATTCGGGAACAACTCTTGAAGCACAGGCGATCGACTTTGAGGGACTTTGTGCTTCCGGTGCACTCGATTTCATCTGCTTGCAGGCGCTTGATCATGAGAAATATGTCAAGATCGCTCACAAATACGGCGTACAGCTTCACGGAGTTCTCGAGGATTATACACCATATTACAAAACCGAAAAGGAAGACCCGCTTTGGCCGCTTCCGGACGGAAGTATTCCGGATGACCCGTGTGCGGGCGAGGAGCTTCAGAAAGATAGTGACAGATACCTTTGCGGTTCATCTCCGGCTCCGTTTGAGAGATACCGTCAGATGAATCAGTATTATTCGCAGGGACTTGACGGCACGGCAGTTTCAAACTCTTTTGGCGGAACGCTTTATTTCCGTGACTGCGGACATTCTGATGCCGTTGCAAAACACGCAGAAGACTTTACTGTCTTCGGTCAGAAGCCGGGCGAGTACATATATTTTATGCCTAAATCAAAATAATTTATGCAATACTAAAAATCAGGACGGCTGAAAAGCCGTCCTGAAATAAAATTATGGGGTAAAAATGTTAAAAGAATTATTTTACGAAACTCGAACCTGCCGCACATTTGATGAGTGCCGTACAGTGACATATGAAGAACTTTGCGACATGGTGGACTGCGCGAGAGTTACGCCGTCGTCGGCAAATATTCAACCGTTATCCTACAGACTTGTTTTCGAAAAAGAGGAGCGTGACACGCTTCTGCCGCTTACAAAATGGGCAGGTGCTCTCCCGGAGCTGGAGCTTCCGCCAAAGGGAAACTTTCCGACGGCATTTATTGTAATTTGTCAGGACACAGAAAAATTCGGAGATGCTTCAAAGTTTAGGGTTGATGTTGGAGTCTGTGCGCTTGCGATATATATGCGTGCCGCTGAAATGGGGCTCGCAGGATGTATGATAGGTTCGTTTGACAAAGCGAGAACCAAAGAGGCATTATCGCTTCCCAAAAATACAGAACCGCTTCTTATCATCGCTCTCGGGAAAGAGTCAGAAGAACGTAAAATTGTCCCGTTAAAAGAGGGACAAACGAAATATTACCGTGAAAACGGTATCCATCTTGTTCCGAAACGTGAGCTTTCCGATATAATAATTCATGAAAAATCAAACTCCAACTGAACGTCCTCAGGTGGTTCATCCCAGAGATTTATGATTTTTCTGCCGAGCTTTCGTGCGTAGTCAACGGTATAAAGTGTTCCGCCGTGGCTCTGCTGCACGGGATTCTTTTCCCAATAGCAAATGCAGTATTTGCTGGCATCTACCATAGCACGGTTTCGCATATGCATGACACCGGCATGATATGTGTCAGAAATAATCTGAACGCTGTCGGCACGTCTGCGTATGTCTTTATATATCTCGATATCACGGTCACTCCATCCGCGGCTTTGCCCCTGACAGGGAATCATCAGGTGAAGCTTTATTTCGCTGTTTGATTCTTTATATTTCAAAACAGAAAGTGCGGCTATTGTATCAAATCCGAGTGCCCCACCGGCGTAGAAATTTTCGACTCCGTGCTCTGCGAGATAAGCAATTTCGAGATTGAGTTTGTCAATCATTCTGCTAAGATTAGCGGGAGATATTTTTCTGTGCCCCGTAAAGCAGCATGATTTGTCAACAGGCAAAATCATATTGTTCCTCCAAACAAATGTTCTTTTTATATTATAACACACAAAAATATGTTTGTAAAGGCTTTTTTGAAAAAATTATCCTCTGTTTCGTTTTTATTCCGAAGCAGAGGATTTTTGTTTTATAAAACATCTATTGCGCAACCGAGAGCAAACGAATATATTGCAACACGGGATACTTTTTTTGCGCTGATTTTTTCCAAGGCGGCTTTGTAATATGAAAGTTGGAGTTTGTGGCGTTCGATGAGCATTTTCTCAGCCTCATTTTGGTCGAGCTCGGGTGGGATGTAGTCCGTCTTATAGTCGATTACAGTTAGTGTTCCATCCGGATTTTCATAAAAGCAGTCGATAACACCCTGAACGAGAATGTTTTCGCCGGATAATTCGTTTGCAAGTGTTGGGTCGGCGGTGAAATCGGAAGCCGGCAGATTTACATTAAATCTATGTTCACGCCATACGTTCGACGAAGTGGAAATCTCGGCGAAGGTTTCACCAACGAAAAATCTTGCGAGTCCGCGCACGTTGACAAGTGATGCGGCACGTTTTGTTATAAATTTATTCTCGGCGAGCCTTTCTGCTTCATCTTCAATAGCCTCAGAAAGGTTTTCGGGAAGAGAAGCAAAACGTGAAAAATCGCAGAACTGCATGAACAGGTGCGTTGCAGTACCGCGTTCGGCTCCGCTTACAGTCGGTGCTGCATCAGCATCAAGAAAAAGCGGACGTTTTGCATTAAAGTCATACGGGGTATATTCACCCTCAAGCTCTGCCGCGTCATCATCTAAAATTGTAGGGGTCAGCTTTGAAACAGACAGCTTTGCCGGAAGTTTTGAAGTTGCCGGGGTTGGGTAAACAAAGTCAAAACGCTCATGTATAAGCTCGGTTAAATCTGTGGTCTGTCCATCGGCTGCGGGTTTATCGGGAAAGTTGGCTTCGTGTGACATTTTTTCAGTCGATTCCGTTTTAATTACCGTTTCCACAGTAACCGGGGCAGGGACGCTTTCCGTCAGATTGTGATGCGCGAGCGCCGTCAGTATCCAACTCATGTATCCGCCGTTTTTCATTATCGCATACCGTGACAGATGTTCGGCGTTTTCACGTGCGGTGTCGAGAGTTTTCTGCGCATCATTGCAGAGGGCGGTGACATATAATCTTTCCCGTGCTCTTGTCATTGCAACGTAAAGTATGCGCATTTCTTCTTCGAGCTGACTATCGGCAAGCCGTTTTACAAGTGCCTGACGTATCGGGGTGTCGTAACGTGCAAAACCGGTCGAATCGGAGAGCTTGAGCGCAATTCCAAGACTGCGTTCAATAACGACATTGGCACGCAGGTCGTTTTCGTTGAATTTCTTTCCGGTGCCGCAGATGAAGCAGACGGGAAATTCAAGACCTTTTGACTGATGTATAGTCATGAGCTTAACTGTGTCACTGCTCTCACCGAATATTTTGGCGTTTTCGAGCTCTTGCTTTTCTTCGAGAATATCGTTAATATAGCGGATAAAGTTATATAATCCCTTGAAGGATGAGGCTTCGAAGCGTCGGGCATATTCATAGAGAAGCATGAGATTGGCACGGCGGACGGCATTTTCTTTATCATAGACAAGAGCCGGAAGGTCTGTGTCGGTGTAAATGTACCATAGCAAACGGTCAACCGGCATTCCCACGGCTTTATTTCTCCAGCGCACAAGTGTCTGCAAAAATTCGTTTCCTTTAGAAAAATCGTTTTTCTCGCAATATATGCGCAGTGCATCGTAAAGACAGCCGTCCGGTGAAAATTTTCTGACAGTGATAAGCTCATCAAGAGAAAAAGCGAAAACCGGACTCCGCAGTGCCCCGGCAAGATAAATATCACGTGTGGGGTTGTCTATAATATTAAGCAAGCAAAGGGCAAGCAAAACTTCTCCGTTTTCAAAAAAACTGCTGCTGACATTATTGTAATAGGGAATACCATACTTGTCGAATGCTGTTTCGAGGGCGGCGGAATGTGCTTTTGCGCTTCGCATTAGTATAGCGATGTCTGACGGCTTTATTGCTTCACCGTTATTCTTTTTTTCTTCTCTCATGATGCGCGAGATTTCGCATGCTATGTATTCAGCTTCGCGTATGCTTACGTCATCGTCGTTTTCTTCCTCACTGCCGTCTATGAGCACAACGTGAACAGGTTCTCCGGATTCGCTGTCAATTTTGGAGTGAATCAGTTTATCGTCATCTGTGAAAGGTATATCTCCGCGACCGCTTGTGAAAAGGCAGGTGGAAACAATGTTGGAAA
>JAZQXA010000157.1:0-5156 GCA_045632605.1 Candidatus Flemingiibacterium sp.
TTGCAACATATAAAAAGGAGACTTGAACAATTTGTCTCTATCACGTTGGAAAGAAATTTTAAAAGTCTCCTTTGTTTTTGCATTTTTGTGTGTAAAAACCTCGCTTTGGAACAAATTCTAACACCAAAATGAGAAAAAATATGCCAAAATTTTCGTGTTATTTAGTCTTTTTAGTGCTGTTTAGTGTCGTTTAGTGATAACTAGTACATATAGTCTGCTTTGATTTTCTGGTGATTTTGCTTCCTGGCTTTACCCCAACGTAGAGCGCATAGCTGTTCCATCGGCTCGCTTATTTCCCTTGGCTTCAATGAAATATTTGTTGCCATTACCTTTAGCATTGGCTAATTTAATTTGAAGATCAACGCCGTGCTCTTTTTGAGATGCATCGGCTCGAGATACCACTTTCTTTACTTCGGTTCGTCCCTTAGTATTGAAATAATTTACTACAGCATCGATTACCTCATTCTCAGTTAATAGATCCTTTTTCATGAAAGTTACCTCCTTCGCTTAAGTCTATCTCTATTATATCATACAATCCAACATAATTCAACAGTGGATAGGGAATGGCGAAAAATCTATTGACAACCTTTCCAAAAAGTTGTATAATATTATGCGGATATCCGCAGTATATATGTCTTGTATTGTGCGGATAAACGAAGTATACAAAATTGGTATTTCGAGGTGTAAAATGGAATACTTAAAGATATGTGAAGTGGCGAAAATATGGGGGCTTTCCGAGCGAGGTGTACAGGCACTTTGTGCGCAGGGTAAGATTGAGGGAGCAACCCGTTTCGGTCGCTCTTGGATGATCCCGAAGAACGCAAAGAAGCCTATTGACGGAAGAACCAAGTCGGGCAAGGCACACGCCAATGAAGATATGCCTCTGCCTCGAAAGACACCGTTTCTCTATATGAGTGACCTCTACCACACGCCCGGAACTGCCGATAGTGTGGGCGAGAGTCTTGCCTACAACCATGAGGCGCAGGTGCTTTTTGAAGCCGAGGTAGCCTACTCCCGAGGCGACATCGACAAGGTGTATGAGAGTGCCAATTACCTACTTGGAAAGCACTCGGGCTTTTACGCCGTTCTCTCTGCAGGTATGCTTCTTGCACAGTGCGCGATCTGGAAGGGCGATATTGAAATGTGGCGCAGAGCCAAGGTACATATTGCCGAAGCACCTGCCAAAACCGACCTTGACCGCGATGCCATGCAGCTTGCAATCAGCGCCGTAGATATTATGCTTTATAGCGTTGAAAACTTTCCCGAATGGTTCAAAAAGGGGCGTTTTGACCCCATTCACAAGGATGCGTATCCTGCGGCGAAGGTGTATTACGCCAAATATCTGTATGCTCTCGGTTATGCCGTTGCCATGGGTCTTGTGAAGGTAGAAGGAACACAAGGACTTTACATTATGTCTGTCATATCCTTCTCCGTTGAGCCCATGATCTCTTGGGCGAGAGCGAACAACACGATAATGTCCGAGATCTATCTGCGCCTGACCTGCGCCGCGATCTATCACAATTGCGGCAAAGAGGACGACGCGATCTACCACATTGACAAAGCGATCGAGCTGGCGCTTCCGGATAAGCTGTACGGCGTGCTTGCCGAGTATTGTCGCGCCCTTGACACGCTGATGGAAAAGCGACTCACTCTTGCCGATCCCGAGGCTTGGAGCGAGGTCAAGGTCCTTTATAAGATCTATAACGAGGGCTGGTCAAGGCTCTCGGGCAAGGTGCGCGGTAAGAACATTTTGACAACACTTACCGCCAAGGAACGTGAGGTTGCCAAGCTCGCCGCCTTCGGTCTTTCCAATCAGGAGATTGCCGACAAGCTGGGAATTTCCATTCCGATCGTTAAGCAAGCGATCCGAATTGTAAGTGAAAAATCCGGTCTTTCGAGAGCCGATTTTGCCGCGATCTTGTAATTTTATATATCCAAAACACCCCCAAAAAGATATAAAAAATCGCAAAACTATATATCAAAATAATGCGTTTTAGGTAGTACCGCAAACGAAAATGATCTGCTATACTTTTATCATAAAGGTATGGCAGATTTTTCTTTTCCAAAAAAACTGCCGAAAGGAGCGACTATGTTAAAGATGAATTTTGAAGCTGACACTTCGCAAGCAAAGACCACTCCAAAAGAAGGAGATCTCTACAAGATTGTAACGACGTTCGGAAAAACCTTTGAGCTGAGGTATGGATTTTACGAGGAACGGGATCGGCAAAGTCCGCTGTGCGAGCCGGCGATCATCTATCCCGACTTTATCCGAGAGCCGCTTTTCACCGACAGAGGGGAGCCGTTCGTTACGATGCTGCAGGATGCTTGCGAATATTTTAAAGGAAAGAACAAACGAACGCAGGACTCTACCTGCTTGGAATGCAGGCATTTTGGTCATGGCGAGGAATGGTTTGGCATTTGCACATTCTCTGAGAGTAAGTTGATGGACAACAATAAATAATGAATGAAAAACTACAGTAATAAATTAAAGGAGATATATTATGAACCTAAGCAAGAAAACAGCAACGATCATCATAGCGATTCTTGCTCTGATTGCCGTTGCAGCTCTCGGTGTTACGATGTGGGCGCTGTTCTTCCGAGAACCGCCTGCAGCAGATGATGGCAACAAGACCATCCTGCCCCCCGACTACGCGCCGCAGAAGCAGGAGCAAAATGCAGAAACCATCCCCGATTATACGGGGGAAAAGATGGAAGCATCCGAAGGCGGTGGCGCCGTAAGCCTCAACTATTCCAACAAAGTCACGATCGACATCAGCGACGAAGCGGCAGGTCTTTATTTTGCAAACCCCGACAAGTCAAATCAGGATATGGTGATTAAGATCGCGATACAGGATACCGTCCTCATTCAGTCCGAGACCTTGAAGCCCGGCAACCAAGTGAAGCTACTGAGCTTGGCGGATGGAGCAGAAGAGGGACTCCATCCGGGCAGCTATGAGGGTAAGCTTATCGTCCTCTATTACGATCCGATCGACGGTGAAAGATCCATAGTCAACACGGAGATCCCCATCACGATCAATGTGGTTGGATAAAAAAGTATCCGATAAGCCTAACGTCACCGTGACGATTGAGTAAACTTAAAAATGAAAGGAAATCAAATTGTGAAGAAACTAACTTATTTTATTCTGATCTTTGCTCTGCTGTTCTCTCTGGCTATGCCCGCTATGGCAGCAGAACCCACCGTTAACGGTAGTACATCCGGTAATGTCAGCGGTACGTTTGATCCCGGTAAGATTGAATTTAACGGAATTGCCGTTAATGAGACAGATTCAAACAGCGAATACCGATTTGATGAAGCCGGTCATACATATACCATTTTGGTTGCTCCGGACAAAATTGGCGGTAGCGCAGTCTTGTATTTCGATGTGGTTGGTACGAATCTGCAATACACGCCCGATGATAATACTAAGCTGACTGTGAAAATGGAAGAAGATGACTGGGAGAATGAAGAACCATATGATGAAATCGTAAGCTTTCTGAGGAGCTATGGTTCTTTTGGCTGGTCCGTATACGGAAAAGACGGTCATCGTGAAAAGATCTCCTATACTAATGATGGCGGCGAAAGCTGGACTACCTATATGTTTGAAATCAAGCAGTCCTATTATGTAAATGTATCCGAATCCGAAAACGGCACTGTTACCGCCAATGGGTGTGCGTTTGACGGAGAGACTGTCGATCTTACAGTAACTCCCGCGCCGGGCTATGAACTGCAAGCCTTGACCGTTATGAACGGTGAGACGGAGCTGGAAGTTACAAATAATTCCTTCACTATGCCCGCCGAAGCGGTTACCGTTAGCGCGACCTTTAAGGTTGCTCCACCTCGGAAGATCACCGTCAATGCTTCCGAGAACGGTACAGTTACTTCTGAAGCTAACGAAGCATCCGTAGGCACCACCGTTGCGCTGACAGTGACGCCCGTTGATGATTACCGTCTGGCTGAACTGACCGTAAATGACGGTACTGTGGAAGTTACAAAGATTAACGATAACACATATACGTTTGTGATGCCCAATGTAGAAACTTCTGTAACTGCTACCTTTGAGAAGATTCCCCACGCAGTCACCATTGTGGATTCTGAAAACGGTACTGTTTCTGCTGACAAGCTGACTGCTGTCGCAGGAGAGACTGTTACGCTGAATTGGACTGCTGAGCAGGTCTATGAACTTGGAAGCATCACAGTTACCGATGCCAATGGCGAGAAGATAGATGTCGATCAGGGCTTGACCGCCTGCACCTTCATAATGCCCACTTCCGACGTTACCGTAGAGGCAGTATTTGAGGAAATCCGCATCATCTCTGTCGACATCGTCTGGGGCCCTATGGCATACACCTACACCGATGAGAATGGCTGGCAGAATGACAGTAACGCATCTGACGCCGGTACCGTTACGGTAACGAACTCCGGCGAAGCAACCTTCTACACAAAGGCTATCTACAACGCAGAGCTGCGTTATATGAATATCAGAGGCTCATTTGACCATGGCGTGACACAGCTGGCAGCAAATGAAAGCCGTTCCTTCAAGCTTTCTCTGAATAACAAGCCTGAACAAGTTCTGAACGGGCAGAAGATCGGTGCTGTTACCATACACATCAGCGAAACTGAGTTTGAAGATGTGGAACCCGTTTCCAACGAAACGGAACTGCTGAACGCACTGTTGAATGGCTATAGTAGGATTAAGTTTAACAACGACATTGAGATGAGCGATGTTTTAGAGATTAACTCAGATGTTGCCATTGATTTGAATGGCTTTACATTCGACGGAATCAATTTTACGGTTATTGAAAATGCCAACGTCAGCATCTCGGGCGGCACGATTAACATGCGTCCGGGCAACTATGGTGGTGAACTTACAATAAGCGATTGTACAATCAACGGAGCCGTATATGCTATCTCATCCTACGGTGTATATACAAAGATTTCCAACTCTACCGTGTATGCTGTTGTGCTGTGTCGAGGTGGAACTGTTGAACTCGATGCAGACGTTGTGCTGAAAGAAAAAAATGGATATTATGGTCTAAGTTGCGAAAATGCAGAGACTTCGGTCATATGCCATTTCAATCCGACCGAGTATATTTATAAAGACCCTCATTTGAAAATTGAATATAATATAACTGATAACGGCGACGGTACCTGGACC
>JAZQXA010000158.1:0-2020 GCA_045632605.1 Candidatus Flemingiibacterium sp.
GATGATTTGCCGTGACAGAATTGCAAGGATGCGCCGGGCATTGTATAATAGGGCTACCTTACAGCAATGCTCGGCTTACAGAAAGGAAAAGGTGAATCATGATAAAACAAGCCGAGAATAAAATAACCGCCCTTTACTGCCGTCTGTCACAGGACGACGGGCGCGAGGGCGAAAGCAACAGTATATCCAACCAAAAAGAAATCCTTGCCCAATATGCGAGGGCAAACGGATTCCACAACACAATGTTCTTTGTAGACGACGGCATATCGGGTACGACCTTTGATCGTCCGGACTTTCAGCGTATGCAGCGGATGATCGAAAACGGAGAGATCGGCGTGGTCATTGTAAAAGACCTCAGCCGTTTTGGTCGTAACTACCTTGATGTTGGCGAATACTTGGAGATCAAATATCCGACACTCGGTGTACGCTTCATAGCAATTCAAGAAAATGTTGACACTCTGAAGAACACCGGAACGGAGATGATGCCGTTCAACAACATCTTCAACGAGTGGTACGCAGCGCAGACGAGCAAGAAGATCCGTGCTGTGTGGAAGTCCAAGGCGGACAAAGGAGAACGAATTGCCGCAGCTATCCCTTATGGATATATCAAATCCCAAGATGATCCCAAACAATGGATTATTGATGAGGAAGCGGCGAAGGTTGTTCGCTATATTTTTGAATTAACGCTTGAAGGACTTGGACCCATGAAAATTGCCCGTAGATTGGAGGATGAACAAATATTATCTCCAACTGCATATTATTTGGAAAACGGCAGAAAATCCTACAATGATATTTCGGCTCGCGGAAAATGCGCATGGAGTACAACCTCTGTCCGACACATTTTGGAAAATCGTCAATATACGGGGTGTACGGTCAACTTCAAAACTTCACTTGTCAGTTACAAGGTGCACAAAACGGTTTATAATCCCGAGGAGGAGTGGCAGATCATTCCCAATACACAAGAAGCCATTATCGACGAAGACACCTTCAATCGCGCTCAAGAACTTCGAGACAGCCGTAGACGAAATACCGCTACAGGTAGAGAAAGTCTGTTTTCGGGATTGCTCTACTGCGCTGATTGTAAATCTAAGCTCTATTTTTGCGCGGCTAAAAGCATAAAGCCGGAGCAAGAGTTTCACAGATGTTCTGCCTACAAAGAAAATAGAGGTTCTTGTTCCATTCATTTTATCAGAGAGGTTGTCCTTCGGGAAGCCATTCTTGAACTTGTGAAAAGAGTGGCACTGTTCATTCAGCAATATGAGGCGGTATTCCTCTATATGTACGCCAAGAAGCATAATATTACGAAAGAGGTAAACTCCCGTAATATGAAAGCCACTATCGAGCGAAACAAGCGAAGAATAAAGGAGCTTGATAAACTGATTGAACGCATTTACGAAGATAACGTACTTGGTAAAATCCCCGATGCACGTTTCTCCAAAATGATGGCGAACTATGAAGCAGAACAAAATCAGTTGGTTACAGAAACAGCAAAAGCTGAAGAGTCCTTAAAGACGATGGAACAAGACAAGGTGGATCTCCGCGCGTTTCTTGAAACGATTCGCCAATGTACTGACATTAAAGAACTAACACCCGCCATTGTTAATAGGCTCATTCGGCGTATAGAAGTGCATAATAGCGAAAAGATCGACGGAAGAAAGCAAGTGCGTCTTGATGTTTACTTTACGGCGGTAGGTCTTATTGATATCCCCGGCGAAAAGGAACTTATTGAAATGATGCAGGAAATCCAAAGTGCCAAAAGTGCTTAAACCAAGAAACAAAAACAAGAATACGGCATACCTCTTTCGAGATATACCGTATTCTTGCAAAACTGTCCTTCAGGGTACGACCCTAATGGTACCGCCTCTTTTATAATCGGTCACTGCTGCTTGACCTCGTTATAGTATTTTGTGAAGCGCTTCTTGTTGAAGATCATAAACTTAAACTGCTCGCCGTTCTTCATGCGCAACGTTGCGATCGGAAAGACGATCCATGCCCAGGAAAGCTCGCAAACCTCGCTTAG
>JAZQXA010000159.1:0-33710 GCA_045632605.1 Candidatus Flemingiibacterium sp.
ATTGCAGACGGACGTATTCACCCGGCGCGCATCGAAGAGATGGTTGAAAAGGCAAAGCGTGATGTTGATGCCATGATCAAGCAGGCCGGCGAAAAGGCTACATACGACACCGGTATTCACGGACTCAGCCTTGAGCTTATCAAGCTGCTTGGCAGACTCCGTTTCCGTACCAGCTACGGTCAGAATGTACTCGACCATTCCATCGAGGTTGCAACCCTTTCCGGCATGATTGCCGATGAGCTTGGAGTTGACAGCACACTCGCAAAGCGCGCAGGTCTTCTTCACGACATCGGAAAGGCTCTCACCCAGGAAATCGAGGGCTCACACGTACAGCTCGGTGTTGATATAGCAAAGAAATTCAAGGAAAACAAAGACGTTATCCACGCAATCGAAGCGCACCACAACGACGTTGAACCGCAGACCATCACTGCTATCATCGTTCAGGCGGCAGACGCCATTTCGGCGGCACGTCCCGGCGCAAGACGCGAGGATCTTGAAAACTATATCAAGCGACTCCAGAAGCTTGAGGAAATCACCTACAGCTTCCCCGGCGTGGACAAGTCCTACGCAATTCAGGCAGGCCGCGAAATCAGAATCGCAGTTAAGCCCGACGAGGTTAACGACGAGCAGATGGTGGTTATTGCACGTGAGATCGTTCAGAAGATCGAAAGCGAGCTGCAGTACCCCGGACAGATAAAGGTTCACATGATTCGCGAAAGCCGCGCAATCGACTACGCAAAATAAAAAATCCGCTGTATCGAAAGATACAGCGGTAATTTTATGTTACCGTGACGCGGATTCTTTTAGGATATTACATTTTCCGAGAGCCATTTCACAACGGCGCCGTTATCGTTTGAGCCGATAATACCCGTTGCCAGAGCCTTTAACTCGGGAATGGCGTTCTCCACGGCATATGCTTCATCTGCCGCTTCAAACATTGGGATATCGTTCGCCGCATCGCCGAAAACAACCGTCCTTTCGCATCCGAGCAGATTGCGCAGCTTTAAAAGTGCGCTTGCTTTTGAGGCGGAGGGACTTAAAATTTCGAGCCACATTTCATGGCTGTAATAATCCTCGGCGAAAATGCAGTTGTATTTATTACGGAGCTTTTCATAAGCCGGGCGGAGGATATCTTCCTTGCCGATGCAAAGGACATAGAAAATCTCGCCTTCCCAGATACGCTCTGCATCCGATATTGGATTATCGCGTGGATCGTTAATTCTCGTTGCCTGAAATTCTGCCGCTTCGGGGGAGAGCAGCTCGGGGACGTATGTGTATTTTTCCGTGTCGCCGTTCAGGGTGTAGACTATCGGGTGGATTTTATTCTCGGCTAACACTTTTCTTATAAACGGCACGTCATCAAGCAGATTTACAACAAGTCTTTCACCGCTTACACTGTCTTTTATGAAAACGCCGTTGTGGAGTATGAGCGGAAGGTGAGCGGTAATACTGCTTGCCGCCTGCATCGCTGTGTGGTAGGACCGTGCAGTCGCAAACGAGAATTTGAGTCCTTTCGCTGCCATGTCGTTTATAGCCGCTGCGGTTTCGGGCGAAAGTGTGCCGTCGCTTTTTAAAAGCGTGCCGTCGAGGTCGGAAACAAACAGCGTTTTTTCAATATCATACCGGCTCATTCTTCGTTTACCTCTTTTTTGTCAGCGGCACGGAAGCTTGCAAGCGGATTTGCCGCAATTGCACGTTTCATGCTTTCGTCGCTGACGTGGGTATAGATTTGCGTTGTGTTGAGCTGTTCATGCCCCAGGATATCCTTGAGCACGCGGACATCCACATTCCCGGACTGATACATAAGAGTTGCCGCTGTGTGGCGGAGCTTATGCGTTGAAAAATGCTTGTGTTCGAGTCCGGCGGCTTCGAGGTATTTATAAACGACCCACTGCACGGTTTTATTGCTGATACGGCTGTGACGCGAGGAGAGGAAAAGCGCATTTTTGTCTTTTATCTGCTCATCTGCCGCGCGGACACGCAGATATGATCGGAGCGCATCACGGCAGGCATCGTTGAGATAAATGAGGCGTTCCTTCGAGCCTTTGCCGACTACACGCAAAGATTCCATTTCGCGGTCAATGTCGGAGAGGTTTATTCCAACAAGCTCGGAAAGTCGCATTCCGCAGTTTAAAAACAGCACGAGAATTGCATAGTCGCGCTCTTTTGTTTTCGATAATGTATCTGCACGGACAGCTTCGAGAAGCCGTTCGCTCTCCGAAAGAGAAAGAAATTTCGGAAGTGTCTTTTTCTTTTGCGGACCCTCAATGTTTTTCGCCGGGTTGTTTTCGGTGGCACGAATTCCGACTGTGAGATATTTATAAAAGCTTTTTATCGCCGACAGCTTTCTTGCTCTCGCGCTCCACTGATTTGAACGGGAGGAGGATGTATATGAAAGAAAGCTGTAAATATCCTCGGGGGTAACATCGGCAATAAAGCGGATATCAAGTGCGGAAATATCAACAGCGGCAAATTCCTCATCGGAGAGATTTTGGGTCTTGGTGCCGCTTTTTTCCAAAACGAGGTAACGGAAAAATGTACGAAGGTCGAGTGCATATTCATCCATCGTTTTCTTTGAGCGGTTTTGAATTGTCTGCTTGTATGCGACAAAATCGCGCACCAGCTTCGGTAATTCATCGTAGTCGATAAGCTTTTGCATCTTACACCTCCGTATGATTTTGTATAATTAGATTATACATTAAGATGCGTATATTGTCAAGGGATTTTGCTGCTGATAAAAAAATTTTCAACTTTTTTTCGAAAAGGTGTTTACAAAATTGAATTTATAGTATATAATGGTAGCATAACGATAAAGGCTGTGAACGGAAAAAAGTCCCTCGGAGTCGGTTACAGAGAGTTGCGCCGCAATGTTTTGTGAGCTGAAAGCGCATACCGGAGCCATCGACATAAAGTGCGTCCGTGAGCCGGTGCGGCGAAGTAACAGTAGCCCTGCCCGTTTGCTTCACGTTACAGAAGCAGGATATTTTTGTATCCGTAAGAGTATAATGTAAAGTGGAACCGCGTATGACGCCTTTACAACCCGTGGGGTTGTAGGGCTTTTTTTGATTTTATAATAAAGAAGGGAGCTGTTGATATGAATTTTGACATTGATTCAATGGTAAAAGGCTTCAAAAAAGTAAAAAAGGAAATAAAAAATGATATCAGGGTGATTCGTGAGCGGGACCCCGCGGCGACAAGTGACCTCGAGGTGGCACTTCTCTATTCGGGCTTCCATGCGGTGCTGGCTTACCGTCTGTCGCACAAGCTCTATGAGCATGACAAGCATTTTGCGGCACGTATGGTTTCGCAGGGCGCACGGTTTCTCACCGGAATCGAAATTCATCCCGGTGCAAAAATCGGAAAGGGACTTTTCATCGACCACGGAAGCGCAGTCGTTATTGGTGAAACTGCGGAAATTGGCGACAACTGCACGATCTATCAGGGCGTAACACTCGGCGGTACCGGAAAGCACGTCGGTAAACGTCATCCCACGCTCGGAGATAATGTAATGGTTGGTTCGGGCGCAAAAGTGCTCGGTCCGTTTAAAGTGGGCAGTAATTCAAAAATTGCCGCAAATGCTGTCGTTCTTGATGAAATTCCCGAGAACAGTACTGCTGTCGGTATTCCTGCCCGTATCGTTAAACGTGCCGGCTCAAAGGTGTCCCCGTGCGACCTCGACCAGGTTCATCTGCCTGACCCTGTTGCACAGGAACTCTGCAAGCTGACCTTACGTATTGAACAGCTCGAAAAGCAGCTCGCCGAAAAAGAGGGTAAAGAGGACGAGTGATATAAGAATCGAAGCGTGCCGCTTTGTTCAAATCAATCTGTCATCCCAAACTAACCTCAACCCAAAACAAACAAGGAGAACAAAATGAAACTCTACAACACAGCAACAAGAACACGCGAGGATTTTGTCCCGAACAATCCCGAGCTTGTAAAAATGTACACCTGCGGTCCGACCGTGTACCATTTTGCTCATATCGGAAATCTTCGCTCATATATAATGGAAGATATCCTCGAAAAATCTCTGCGCTATTCGGGCTATAACGTCAAGCGTGTTATGAATATCACTGACGTTGGACATCTCGCTTCCGATGCAGACACCGGTGAGGATAAGATGCTTAAGGGCGCAAAACGTGAGAATAAATCTGTGATGGAGATTGCGAAATTCTACACAGACGCATTTTTTGAGGACTGCCGTAAGCTTAATATCAAGCGTCCCGACGTTGTTGAGCCGGCAACAAGCTGTATTGATGATTATATTCATATCATTGAAACACTTATTGAAAAGGGCTATGCTTATCAGGCAGGCGGAAATATATATTTTGATGTTTCAAAGCTGAAGCAGTATTACATTTTCAACGATTTTTCGGAAGATGACCTCGAGGTTGGTGTTCGAGAGGGCGTTGAAGAGGACAGCAACAAGAAAAATAAGAATGATTTCGTGCTTTGGTTTACAAAATCCAAGTTTGAAGACCAGGCGCTTAAGTGGGATTCTCCGTGGGGCGTGGGTTATCCGGGATGGCATATTGAATGCTCGGGTATTTCAATGAAGCATCTCGGTGAGGATCTCGACATCCACTGCGGCGGTATTGATAATGCTTTTCCGCATCACACGAATGAGATTGCACAGTCCGAAGCATATCTCGGTCATAAGTGGTGCAACTATTGGATGCATGTTCATCATCTTAACACCAACTCGGGAAAAATGTCGAAGTCGAAAGGTGAATTTCTGACGGTATCTCTGCTTGAGGAAAAGGGCTACGATCCGCTTGTTTACAGACTTTTCTGTCTGCAGTCGCACTATAGAAAAAATCTCGTTTTCTCCTGGGAAAATCTTGATAATGCGGTTGTGACGTATAACAAGATGATTGCGAAGATTGCCGCACTGAAACCGAGCGAGGATGAAATTGACTCTGCCGCTTTTGATGCAATGAAGGCGAAATTCCTTGAGGCTATAGGAAATGACCTAAATACTGCGCTTGCGGTTACGGCGGTATATGATGTACTTAAATATAATACCAATGATGCAACAAAGCTTGCGCTTCTTGCCGACTTTGATTATGTTCTCGGTCTTGATCTGATAAAGAAGGCTGAGGTTAAACGCAAAGAGCTTGCCGCGGCGGCACCGAAAACCGGAGAGTTTTCTGTAATCAGCGAGTCGGGTGAGGCTGATGCAGAGATTGAAGCGCTTATGCGTGCGCGTCAGGATGCGAAAAAGGCGAAGAATTTTGCCGAGGCTGACCGTATACGCGATGAGCTTAAGGCAAAGGGAATTGAGCTTACCGATATCCCCGGCGGTGTTCGCTGGAAGCGTGCGTAAATAAAAAATTAATGAAAACCGTAATTTGTACAGTATTACTATTGCAATTTTTGCAAAAGTGGTGTAATATATTATGTAGCAATATATTCTATTATTAATTTTACAAAAGGAGATTTAATCATGAAAAGAATTTTTGCACTTGTTCTTGCAGCTCTTATGGCTGTAACACTTCTCGTTTCCTGCGGCGAAAAGGAAGCCGCTGTTAAGGTTATCGAAATCGCGCTCACCGAAGAAGAATATGCATTCGGCGTTGACAAGGATCAGCCCGAGCTTCTTGCTTCCGTTAACGAAATTATCGCTGAGATTCAGGAAAACGGCAAGTTCGACGAAATCTGTGACAAGTATTTCGGCGACGGTACCCCCACTCCTGTGGCTTCTGCAGCTCTCGATGAAACCAAGGATCAGCTCGTTGTTGCAACGAATGCTGCTTTCGCTCCGTTCGAATATATGGACGGCGACAAGTACCTCGGAGTTGATATGGAAATCGCTGCTCTTATCGCAGAAGAACTCGGTCTTGAGCTCGTTATCATGAATATGGACTTTGATGCTGTATGCCTCTCTGTAGGTCAGCACAAGTGTGACATTGCTATGGCAGGTCTTACCGTTCGCGAAGACCGCAAGGAGCACGTTGACTTCACCACTTCTTACTACAACGCATCCCAGAAGCTTATTGTAAAGGGCGACGACACAACCTTCGATGCCTGCAAGACTGCAGACGATGTTGCGGCTATCCTTAACACTTACGACAACACCACAAAGATTGGTGTTCAGACCGGTACAACAGGTCAGTTCTATGTTGAGGGCGACGCTGACTGGGGCTTTGACGGCTATGCAGTTGAGTGCAAAGGCTACGACAACGGTACTCTCGCTGTTACCGACCTTATCAACGGCAACATTAATTATGTTATCATCGACTCCGCTCCTGCGGCTTACATCGTTGAAGCATACAATGCAATGAACTGATTGCATAAATAAGTCAAATTTACGGAGCGCCCTTCTACTTCTTTGAAAATAGGAGGGCGCTGTATTTTAATAAAGGAATTATAGCTAATGGGTAATTTTCCGAAAAAAATAGAGACGTTCCTTAATTACTTCATCGAAAAAGGCGGCTATATAACCGTCCTTGAGGGACTGAAGCACACGGCGATTATTGCTGTTCTCGGCCTTCTTATCGGTATCGTTATCGGAACGCTTATTGCGACAGTGCGAGTTATTCCCAAATACCGCACACTTCCAAAAATTTTAAATGGTATATGCACCTTCTATGTCGGACTTTTCCGCGGTACACCCATCGTTGTTCAGCTTCTGGTTTTCTATTATGTTCTTCTTCCGCTGATGGGCATAAAAATGCCGGGACTTGACGTTGCGGTTATGGTTTTCGGACTAAATTCCGGAGCGTATATCTCCGAGATAATGCGTTCGGGCATTCAGTCGGTTGACCCCGGTCAGATGGAAGCCGGACGTGCGGTCGGACTTTCGTTTTCGACGACTATGATGAAAATTGTTATTCCGCAGGCGGTAAAGAACATTCTTCCCACTCTCGGAAACGAGTTTATTGCACTTATCAAGGAAACCTCGGTCGTTTCGTTTGTTGCGGTTGCCGACCTTTACATGGCGTTCAAGATGATTGGTACGAATACATATGAATTTATGGTGCCGTATCTTGTTATGGCGCTGATTTATATAGTTATAGTAATGCTGATTTCGCTTGGAATCAAGCTGATGGAAAGGGGGCTGGCGAGAAGTGATAGACGTAGTTGACCTTAAAAAGAGCTTTGGAAAGCTTGAGGTTCTCAAGGGCGTTAACGTGTCGATTGAAAAAGGCGATATCGTCTGCGTTATCGGTCCTTCGGGAAGCGGAAAGAGTACATTTCTGCGCTGCCTCAACTGTATGGAAGACCCCACTGGCGGACAGATTATCTTCCACGGTGTAAATATTGCCGACATGAGGGTTGACATCAATCTCCACCGCAGAAAAATCGGAATGGTTTTTCAGCAGTTCAATCTTTTCAATAACAAAACAGTTATTGAAAACATCATGCTTTCGCCGGTGCATATCGGAGTTACTGACCTTCGCAAGGCGAAGACATATAATTTCTTCCTGCCGTTTGCAAATTTATTCAGAAAAGCGAAAAAGAAGAAAAATCCTATTGAAATAACCCAGAATAAGGCGCAGATAAAGGAAGAAGCGCAGAAAACCGCACTCCGACTGCTTGAGCGAATCGGACTTTCCGACAAGGCTAATGTTTATCCCTCAACGCTTTCGGGCGGACAGAAGCAGAGAGTGGCAATTGCCCGTGCGCTTGCGATGAACCCTGACGTAATCCTTTTTGACGAGCCGACGTCAGCGCTTGACCCTGAAATGGTTGGAGAGGTGCTCGACCTCATGCGTGAACTTGCAAACGACGGTATGACGATGGTTGTTGTAACACACGAAATGGGCTTTGCACGCGAGGTTGCATCGCGTATACTCTTTATGGATCAGGGAATAATTCTCGAAGAAAACAGTCCGAAGGAATTTTTCGATGCTCCGAAGCATCCCAGAACGAAAGAATTTCTTTCAAAAGTCCTTTAAAAATAATAGCCGGTGCGAAATTTTTCGCATCGGTTTTGTTTTGCTTAAATTGCGAAGCCGCCTTGTTCATTGTTTGGTAAAAAAACAGGACAAAATACGATAAAATGTAAAATAATTTTTATGCCCGCTAAAGGCATTGACATTGGTGGAAGTGTGTGCTAAAATTATTTTATAGAGTGTTATAAAACACTGTCATTTTTACCGTCGGAGAGCATTAATGAATCGTAAAATCATCGCCTGTATCAGTGCCGCTGCGGCACTCTGCATCACACTTTCAAGCGCTTTTTCTCATGCTGTTTATGCGGCAGGTACAACCGAAAGTATTCCATCACAAAATCTTCATCCCGAAGCAACAGAAGTAGCGCAAAATACTGTCACATTTCCCGATGTGAACGAAAACGACTGGTTCTTCGGCGATGTCACTCGCCTTGTCGAAAAAAATATCCTGCACGGATATTCCGACGGACTTTTTCATCCTGAACGCGAGGTGTCAAATGCCGAATTTGTGAAAATGCTGATGATTGCTCTCGACGTTGATGCTTCCGAAACGCTTGACCTTATGCTTTTCGACGAGCACTGGGCATCGGGTTATATTTCGTTTGCCTATAAGAATGATATTATCACAGACGAAGACCTGATTTCAGGCTTTGACCCGGATGCGCCGATAACACGTGAGGTTATGACGCGAATGACCGTTCTCGGTCTTGACATTGACCTTGTTCCCGTTGCTGCTCCCTTTTCCGACGGCTCGGACGTATATGCTGACACCGCATACAGAGAATATCTTCTGCGAGGATATCTGCTCGACAGCGATACACGTGTTTATGACAAAGAGGGGACTGCACTTCGCAGTGAGGCTTCTTCGATAATAACCCGTATTCTCGATTACCGCACTGACCCGTATCTTTACAAAAAAGACGTTATCCTCGAAAATGCGGCTCAGGCGGAGCTTAATACCGAGGCGGAGCTGCTTGATATTTTCCATGTTCTCAATCATGAGTTTATCACGAAATTTACGCTGAAAACAAACGTCCCGTACAGTGTATGGTCAGAGTATTACCGCCATGCTAATGTCATTCATCTCGAGCATTTTCATTCTTCTTATCTCCACTGCTCGTATGTTTCGGGAAGCAACACCTACAATCTGACCTTTGAATATCTCAACGATATTGAGCTCATGAAGCAGTATCATATCGATACCGGAGTTGCCGCAAAGAGTATCATTTCCGAAATTATCACGGATGAAATGGACGATTCGGCTAAAGTCAAGGCGATTCACGATTATATTATCTTAAACTGTGCTTACGATTATGACAATTACGTCAGCTCGACAATACCGTTTGAGGCACGGCTTGCTTACGGTGCGCTTGTTCAGAAGTCGGCAGTCTGCCAGGGATATACTGCGGCATTTAACCTGCTCTGCAAAGAAGCCGGTATACGCTCGGTTGTCGTTACCGGAACATCCCCGACAAGCCCGGATGTTCACGCATGGAATATGGTACTCGCCGACGGAAAGGTATTTTACGTTGATACCACCCACGACGACCCTGTCCCGGATCAGGCGGGTAAGGTTTCGTACAAATACTTTATGCTCACCGAGGATGAGATGATAAATCTCGGTTACCTCTGGGACAGAAGCTATTCTAATATCAAATATTTTTACTGATACAAAGTAAAACCGTTATGCGGAGGGAGGCTTATAGCCTCCCGTTTTATTTTGTTAAAGGGCATGGGACAGTATTTCACCCGGCTGCCGGGCATAAAAAAGGCGGGAGCAAGCTCCCACCTTTGAAAAGTATAATTTATAAGGCTGTGCGGTTAAGCTTCACCGCCGGGACGAGATTCCTTCATCTTTTTGAGATTGTTAAGCTCATCAATGAATGCATCCGCCTCGCTGAATTCACGGTAGACCGAGCAGAAACGGATATATGCCACATCGTCAAGCTCGCGCAGTCTTGCCATAATTCTCTCGCCGATTTCGACTGTGGAAACCTCAACACGGTGTCCGTTTTTGAAATCCGCCTCGATACCGGCAACTATGTTTTCCATCTGCTCGTCGGAAACCGGACGCTTCTGACAAGCTTTTTTTATGCCGTTCATTATTTTGTCGCGGTCAAACGCTTCTCGGCTGTTATCTCGCTTGCAGACAACCAGCGCCCCGCGCTCCACTGTTTCGTATGATGTAAATCTGTGCTGACAGTTAAGGCACTCGCGGCGGCGGCGTATACTGCGCTCGTCGTCTATCGGACGTGTGTCAAGTACCTTATCTTCGTTGCATCCACAGATGGGACATTTCATAGTGTAAACCAAGCCTTTCTTGTCACCGGCGGTGACGTTCTGACGTAAATCGAAAATGCTCCGAATCTTCAAAAGCCGAAGATTCATCTCTATTTATTATAACATACTAAAATAATTTTTTCAAGACCTTTGAGGATTTTTCTCACAATAAATTATCAGAAAAAGCACACGAAATCCTCTTGCCTTGACTATACTGTAATATCAAATTAAAGGAGGCTTTACAGATATGGCACCGTTAATCGGTATTACAACTTCATTAAACGGAGAGGGGGACTATTTTCTGCGCCGTCAGTACTGTGCCGCTGTACTGCGTGCCGGCGGTATTCCGATCATGCTTTTGCCAACGGCAAGACCGGATGCCGTACTCGGCGTTTTAAACGGAGTGATTCTTTCGGGCGGCGGCGATATTGCACCGAGGCTCTGCGGCATTGAAGTCTATGACCCGGTACTTCTTTTTGAGGTATCACCCGAGAGGGACGAATATGAGCTTGAGCTTGCCGAGCTTACATATAAGCGAGGTATTCCGACGCTTGGAATCTGCCGGGGAATACAGATAATGAATGCCGCACTCGGCGGAAGTCTGCACTTCAATATTCCCGGACACAGACAGACCCGTTCACGTGAGCAGCCATCACATACGGTGAAAATTACGCCGAAAACGCTGCTTCACCGTTTAATCGGGGAGAACGAGCTTGATGTGAATAGCTTTCATCATCAGGCGGTGAATGCTCCGGCAAGCCCGTTAACCGTATCGGCGGTATCCGAGGACGGAATAATTGAAGCGCTCGAAGCGGCTGACCGGGATTTTTATCTCGGTGTACAGTGGCATCCAGAGCATATGACGGGATATGCCGCAGAGGTGATTTTTGCCGCATTGTGTGCTGCGGCTGTGAGGGGATAGTTTTTTATTTCTTGTTGAAAAGCGATGAAAAATTCTCGAAAATTGTCGAATTTGAAGCGACGATATGCTGATTCAGCTTTGAAACGGTCAACTCTCCGTCGAGATTACTTAATTTTCCGCCTGCCTCGGAGATGATTACCGCGCCAGCCGCAAAATCCCACGGCTTCAAATAACGCCCGAGAAAAGCATCCGCGCGTCCGCAGGCGACATATGCCAGCGAAAATGCCGCAGAGCCAAGACAGCGTACATCAAGACAGCGTGTGAAAATTTCTCCGGCCTGACAGAGTGCTCTGTCGGCTTCGTTTTTGAAATATGCGTTGAACTCAAAAAGACCGAGTGCATCGGAAATATTATCTTTATTCGAGCACTCAATCCTCTCACCGTTAAGAAATGCTCCCTTGCCCTTTTGGGCGGAAAAGACCTCATGGGTGTACGGAATGTAAATGACACCTGTTTTGACCTCGCCGCCTGACCAGAAGGCAAGCGATACACCGCACATCGGCAGTCCGTGAACAAAATTTGTTGTTCCGTCGATGGGGTCGAGGATGAAATAATCTTTCTCCGCATCAATGTTTGTGTCGCCCTCCTCGGACATGAAGCCGACTGTGGGAAACTCCTCGGCGAGCCGTTTGTGCAGAAATTCGGAAATTTCAATATCCGCACGGGTTACATAATCCGCCTCGCCCTTCATACGGACGTCAGCACGGTAGTTTTCACTCCAAAAAATCTTATCGGCTTCAAGCACGATATTTATAAGCTGTTCTCTGTTCATGGTATACCTCTTTTGGAAATTTATACTATAAGTATATCACACCGGAAAAAGGTTGTCAATATTTGAAAATTTATGTTTTTTCTTGACAAGTGCCCGAATATACGATATAATTACAGTTGAGGGGGATGTCTCCTCTCAAATAAAGCAGTATCGCCTCCCCCCGGCGATGGAAAGAGGTAAAGACTTATGAAAAGTTGTCCGAAATGCTTTGCTCAGTGCGATGACAGCGCGGCATTCTGCAAGTTTTGCGGGATGAAGCTTGATGCGGTACAATCGCAGCAGGAGCAGCAGAGTAATAATAATTACCAACAGCCTGTAAATACTAACTATCAGCCGCAGATGCAGATGAATAATTATCCGCCGCAGCAGGTATATAACGGTTATCAGCCTCAGGCGAATTACGTTCCGGCAACCGTTCCTCCGGCAACCCCGGCAATTGGTGTACTTAAAAAAGCGGCGGCTTCTCCGCTGTTTATTATTTCAACAATTGCAGTCACGCTTGTTCTTTTAGTTAATATTATTACCAAGCTGATTTATACAAGCGGCGGAATAATTGCTTCGCTTTACAGTATAGCGGATTATTTTGACATCGGCGATTTGTATTATATCATCGGTGAGATTGAATATGAATTATATGATATTTTCGGTTCACTGTGGATTTTGGAAGTGGTTGCAAAAGTCGGAACAGTTATCGGTTTGGTTCCAACGGTTTTGGTTACGGTTGGCTTATGGATGACATTCGCCGCCGGAGTTAATAAGCGCAGTTCCGGTTTTAAAACAACCGGTCTTACTATTCTGAAGGTCATTAACACAATAACCCTTGTTTTTGTCTGCATCGGTTGGGGGCTCGGCTCGCTGTTTGTTCTGCTTTCAATAAGCGTAGTCGGTTTGACAGGTATATACGGCGGGGGCGTGGCAGTGGCCGTTGTTGCTTTTCTTCTTGCGGCTGTGTATGCCGTGCTTCAGATTATATATTACGCCAAGATAAACAAGACCATCAATGCGGTAAAATATACTGCCCTTACCGGAAACGGAAGCCGTGAGGTTTCAACCTATCTTGCTGTAATATGTTTCATAGCGGCTCTTGGAAATCTGTTTACAATTATTTTGTCCCCGTTAACATCGATCTTTAACTGCACTGCACTCGTTTGCTTTGGCGTTCTCATTTTCGTATACAGAAACGATATGCATAAGCTTGCATATACTCCCATGCCGCTTAATACTTCTACAAATCTGAGCTATAACACTCCTGCTTTTACCACAACTACGAATATTCCGCCAATTCAGAACGATAATACAAGCGGCGGTGATACGTTTTAAGGTGGATAAAGAATAATTTAACGAATCGGTGCCATTTTTGCGGCGCCGATTATTTTTTGCCTGATTTGTCGAAAAATAAATTAATTTGATGAAATTTCATGTTTCTTCTTGACAATAGAGTGTATGTGCGATATAATTACAGTAAGGGAGTCGTTTGACTGCCTAAAATAACTGCATTGCCGCCATATTGCGGCAAAAGAAAGAGGTAAAGCCTATGAAATATTGTCCCCAATGTAAAGCTCAGTGCGACGACAATGCGGCGTTTTGCACAACCTGCGGCTTTAATTTCGCCGCAGCTCCTCAGGGCGGTCAGTTCCAGCAGGGCGCTCCCATGTATGCTCCCACACCCGATCCGTATGATCATACCGCAGAGTTCACTGCGAAGGATATCTCCGAGAATAAGGTAGTTGCAATGCTTGTATATCTCGCAGGCGCTATCGGCATCATAATTGCACTTCTCGTTGGCTCGGCTTCGCCTTATGCGGCTTTCCATGTCCGTCAGGCGCTGAAGTTCTTTGTTGTTGAAACGCTTGTAACTCTTGTTTCCGCAATTCTTTTCTGGACATTCATTGTTCCGATTGCAGGCGGTATCTTCGCAATTATTCTTTGGGTTATCAAAATTATCTGCTTCTTCCAGATCTGCGGCGGTAAGGCAAAAGAACCGGCCATCATCCGCGGTCTTGGCTTCCTCAAATAACTTGAGGCTTTGAGCTGAATATTATATCTAATCGGTACATTTCAAAATGTACCGGTTTCTTTTTGCAAACAGAATAAAATTTACAGTCTGTTTTCATAACGCTCCTTGCTTTAAAACGGAACTTGTAGTATAATATTTTATTATTACAAATCCACCGAAAGGTAACTCCGATATGGTATTTTCAAGCCTTGAATTTTTGCTTCTTTATCTGAGCGTTACGCTTTTGATTTATTTTGCGGTACCGCTTCGAGTACGCAATATTGTTTTACTTGCCGTCAGCCTTGTTTTTTACGGCTGGGGCGAGCCGAAATATGTCTTTCTCATGATGTTTACTATCGCGGTGGACTATATTTTCGGTCTGCTTGTCGAGAGAGCTCATCTTCGCGGAGATGGGCGTGGGGCGAAAACGGCGCTAATTGCCGCCATTGTAATAAATCTTGCGATACTCGGATTTTTCAAATATTACAATTTCTTTGTTTCAAATCTTCAGATTATTCCCGGATTTGAGGCTATTCCGCTCTTTAAAGAGGGCTTGCCTATCGGTATCTCGTTTTATACGTTTCAGGCGCTGTCATATGTCATCGACGTTTACCGCATGGATACCGCCGCACAGAAAAACATTGCATCCTTTGGCGCTTATGTTACACTCTATCCCCAGCTCATTGCCGGCCCGATTGTAAGATATAAGGACGTTGACGACCAGCTTACAGTACGCGAGCATTCCGTCCCGCTTTTTGCAGAGGGTACACGGACATTTATTGCAGGCTTGTGCAAAAAGGTGCTCCTTGCCAATACTGCCGGTCAGCTTTGGGAGTATTTCCGCGATGTTCCGGCAGATGAACGAACAGTGCTCGGTGCATGGATGGGAATGATATTATTCTCATTCCAGATTTATTTTGATTTTTCGGGTTACTCCGATATGGCGATTGGTCTGGGAAAGATGATTGGTTTCCGATTTATGGAGAATTTCAATTATCCTTACATTTCGAAAAGTATTACCGAATTCTGGCGCAGATGGCATATTTCGCTCGGAATCTGGTTCCGCGATTATGTTTATATCCCTCTTGGCGGCAACCGTTGCTCGAAATTAAAACAGATACGAAATATTTTCGTTGTATGGTTTTTAACCGGATTTTGGCACGGCGCAAGCTGGAACTATATTCTTTGGGGACTTTATTATTTCGCGCTTCTCATGGTTGAAAAGCTCTTTCTTTTCAAGCACCTTGAGCGGCTGCCGGCTTTTGTTTCGAGAATTTATACGCTCTTTTTCGTTCTGTTCGGGTGGCTTTTGTTTGTTTTCGAAGACCTTTCGGCAGGCGCCGTATATCTCGGAAATATGTTCGGTGTCGGCACGGTTTCGCTTGCAAGCGGACTTGATGTTTATAATCTCGTTCGAAATCTCGCGTTTTTTGCGATACTCGTGCTTGCCGCAACGCCGCTCCCGAAAAAGATATACGCGCGTCTTACCGAGCGCTCGGAAGCCGCACGCACAGTTATGGCGATAATCGGAATCGGCGGAGTGCTTCTGTCGATGGCTTATCTCGTTGATTCGTCGTACAATCCGTTCTTGTACTATAGATTTTGAGGTTTAGTATGAATAAAAAGAAACCCTGCATTTCCGATATACTAAGCGTTGTCGGACTGCTTGCCATAATATACGGCTTCGCCATTGCAATGATAATTCTGCCGGATAAGTCTTTTTCGGAGGAAGAAAACCGCACATTGCAAACTTTTCCGAAATTCACGCTTGAAGCACTTGACAGTGGCAGCTACACAAAAAAGATAGGCACATATTTTGCCGACCAGATGCCGCTTCGCGGACTTTTTGTCGAATCAAAGGCAGCATCCGAAACCTGGCTCGGCAAGCAAGAGAACAACGGTGTTATAATCGGCAGAGAAGGACACATAGTCGCAAAGAGCGATTTCCCGAACACATCCGTAATGGACAAAAATCTCGGTGCGATAAAGGAGTTCAGCTCGTCAAACAAGCTTGATTTGCGTGTTGCGGTAGCCGGACGTGCGCAGGATGTGCTTCTTTCGTATATGCCGGAGCTTTATCCGGCTGGGGAGATTTCCGACAGAGATTTTGCACGTGTTTGGGCAGGACTTGAGGGCGTTCGTAAGATTGATATTCTGACGCCGCTTCGCTCATATGCCGAGAATGGGGAATATGTATATTACCGTACCGACCATCACTGGACTACACTCGGGGCATATTATGCATATGTTGAGATAATAAGGTCATACGGAATCGAGCCGTATCCGATTGAGGATTTCACTCGCGAAAAGGTGAGCGAGGAGTTTTACGGTACAACATGGTCAAAGGCGGGAATGAGATGGACAGAGCCTGATTCGATGGAGTTTTTCCGCTTTGACGGCGACGAAAAATTTGTTACCGAGATAACCGACAACGACAGCGGGTTTGACGGATTTTATGATTTTTCTTATCTCGAAAAAAAGGACAAGTACAGTTCATTCATAGGCGGAAACAACGGCAGAGTGCGTATCAGTATCCCGAGCGGCAAGCCGCGTGAAACGCTGGTTTTAGTCAAAGACAGCTTCGGGCATTCCGTCGCACCGTTTTTGGCAAGACATTTCAATCTCGAAATTATCGATTTGCGTTATTATAAGTCGTCGTTCGCAGATTTTCTAACCGAAACCGGTGCCGATAAGGTGCTGATCCTTTATAACCTCGACAGTCTTGCGGCAAGCTCCGAGCTGCTTCAGCTGAATTACTGATAGATAAAAAACGCCCGAGTTATCGGGCGTTTTTGTTATGCTTACAAATATCGGCGATGGGACAGCCATCGCATTTCGGCGCGCGTGCGGTACATATCTCTCTACCGAACATTACGAGCCGGTGACAGAAATCCGATTGTTTTTCGGGAAGTATCAGCGGTATAAGAATCTTCTCGATTTTTACCGGGTCCTTGAGCTTTTCGTCGTAAATACCGACTCTGCCGCAGATGCGTATACAGTGAGTATCCGTGACGATTGCCGGCTTGCCCCAAATATCACCGAGCAGGAGGTTGGCGATTTTTCGTCCGACTCCGGGGAAGCGCAGTAATTCTTCCATTGTGTCGGGAAGCCGTCCGCCGTAGTCGTCGCGAAGCATGATGCAGGCATCCTTTATATTCTTGGCTTTGGTTTTATAAAGTCCGCAGGGACGGACGATTTCTTCGAGGCTTGTAAGCTCACAGTCTGCGATATCTTCAAGCGTCGGGTATACGGAAAACAGTTCACGGCAGACGATATTGACCCGTGCGTCGGTACACTGTGCCGAAAGCCGTCCCATTATGAGTAATTTCCATGCCTCACCGCCCGATTCAAGCGCACATTCGGCAACCGGATATAATTCTTCAAGTCTTTCGCAAAATTCATGAGCGAGCGCGATTTTTTTCAAGTTACCTGCTCCTTTTTGTTTCATTTGATTTATTATACCAAATGCGAACGCCGTTGTCAAGCCGAAGAATTTTTCATCGTGAAATATTTTTCAAAAAGCTATTGACAAAGGCTTTTGTTTGTGATATAATATTCATGTTCTAAAGAAATGGCCTGTTGGTCAAGCGGCTAAGACGCCGCCCTCTCAAGGCGGAAACATGGGTTCGATTCCCGTACGGGTCACCAATCTTTTTAGGGCGGACAGCATCGCTGTCCGCTTTTTTCATCTCAAAAAGGAGGCGGTAAAATGAGCGGTATTGCTTATATTATAACAGTTTTTGGCATATTTATCTCGAAGATCCTCGGCTTCGGACGCAATATCGTTTTTGCATCTGCCTTCGGCGGTACTGAGGAAACGGATATATATTTTCAGGTGTTCAGCATTGCAACCTTCCTTTTTTCGGGAATCGGTGCGGCACTGTCGACGCTTGTTATAAAAAATCTAAATAAGCCGGAAAATCAGCTGCCCGATGCTCAAAAACGCTATGTTTCGCAGTTTATCTGCCGTATAGGGCTTCTCGTTATTGCGCTTACCGCTGTAATGTATCTCGGAAGTGACATACTCGTTAAAATTCTCCTGCCCGGCATTGAAGACTTCGACGCCGCACGCAGAATGATGTATATTATGCTCCCAAGCGGACTTTTCAATATCATCGCTTACATTATAGCCGGTGTGCTCCAAAACTGCAGGAAATTCTTTATAACTGCGATAATGAGTGTGCCTTACAATCTCATTATCATTATCGCACTGCTCATCGGAGAAATTGATATTTTCACTGCCGCCGTGATAACCACAGTCGGCTGGATACTGCAAATGGTAATTCTTCTCCCCGATTTTTACAGAAGCGGATTCAGATTTTTTTACCGTTCGGGCGAGTCCGCCGCTCCTCTGGCAAAGGACCACAGCCTCGAGGTGCTGTTTATTTTCATTTCGAGCATGATGTTCCATATGTGTCTTGTGTTCGATAAGGCGGCGGTCAGCCACGATGAGGGCAGTGCAACGACGATAAATTATGCTACAAATCTTTTCCTTACGGTTGCGAGCATTTTTGTTGTTGCAATGAGCAGCGTCAGCTTCCCGACGATAAGCAAGCATCACGAAAACGGCGAGAAAGATAAGGTCTGCCATACTGTCGTTCAGATGATATCGCTGCTGCTTGCGATTGCGGTACCGTTTATTATGGTGGCGTTTATTTTCGGCGGCGATATAATAACACTGCTTTATCAGCGAGGGGAATTTACGCCCGAGCTTGCCGACAAAACGGCATCGCTTTTCGGAATTTACACCCTCGGTATCTTCGGCTATATCGCGCAGGAGCTTTTTGTAAAGCTGCTCTATCTTGAATCGAGATATATCATTCCCGTAATCGGCAGTGTTTCGATAATCGGGGCAAAGCTCATAATCAACCAGTTTGCCGCACCGTTTGGAGTGACTGCAATTGCTGCATCAACGGTAGTTCTTTTTACTGTATATGCTCTTGTAATAGCCATTGCGATAACAAGAGTTGCCGGAAACTATTTTGCGGCAGGACTTGGCAAGAATACGTTTAAAATTCTCTGTGCCGGAGCGTCTTCATTTGCGGTGTGGGCATTCTTCCGTTTTTCGGGAACTGCATTACCGGGCGGAAAATTTGCGTTTATTATTCCGCTTGCGGCGTGCGGAGCGGTGTATATCGCCGTTGTCTGGTTTACGGGGCTCGTGAAGGAGCTTCTCCCGGCAAAAAAAATAAAATAAACAACAACCGAGCTGTCAAAATAAACGCTGACAGCTCGGTTATTTGTTATGTGTTAACGGCTTTGTATACTTCATTCTTCGGAATGCCGCGGTCCTTGGCACACGCTTTGATTGCATCCATCTTCGATTTACCCTCTGCGATGTAATGCTCAACGTGCTCCTCGAACGTCATACTGCTCCAGAACGAGTTTTCACGCACCTGCTCTGCGCTTGCACCCTCTACAATGAGTACATACTCTCCTCGCGGCTCACGCTCGCTGTAGAGCTTCACAGCCTCTGACAGAACCGTGCGGTTTATTTCCTCGTTGAGTTTCGTAAGCTCACGGCAGAGCGAGATTTTGCGCTCACCGAAGGCTTCGTAAAGGTCGGAGAGTGTGGATTTGAGCTTGTGGGGGGCTTCGTAAAAAATGAGTGTACGTGTGTCAGTCTTGAGCTCGGCAAGACGCTCACGTCTTTCGCCCTTGTTTGTTGAGAGAAAGCCCTCGAAGGCAAATCGTCCCGTGAAAAGTCCCGACAGTGTAAGTGCTGTCATTGCGGCGCACGGACCGGGGACTGCTGTAACCGGAATCCCCTTTTCGGCGCAAAGGCGTACGATGTCTTCACCCGGGTCGCTTATACCGGGCATACCTGCATCGGTGACAAGCGCACAGGCTTCACCGGCGGAGATTCTCGCACAGATTTCTTCTCCGCGTTCACGCTTGTTATGCTCGTAATAGCTCACCATCGGCTTCTTGATGCCGAATATTGCGAGGAGCTTTGCCGAATTTCTTGTATCCTCGGCGGCGACGAAATCAACGCCCGCAAGCACCTTTTTCGCTCTCTCCGAGAGGTCGGCGAGATTTCCGATAGGTGTTGTTACAAGATAGAGCGTGCCGGGATTGATTTTATTCTTTTCCTCGCCGAAGTCGGCGTAATATAAATCAGGGTCTTTTGTAAGACTCATCGAAATCCCCCGTTTCATAAATTTTTGTCAGTGTGTCGGTGTAAACCGTTCCCTCTGAATACATTATCAGCGGCGGAGTTACGTAAATACCGGGTGCCGCACCCTTTTTTGATTCACAGAGCACTAGACACGGCGGCAGTTCCTCTCTGGCGTGTACGAATGTCATGCGCTTTGGCTCAAGCCCGTTTTCGGTCAGGGCAGAGATAAGCTCGCACAGCCTGTCCGGACGCCAGACAGTATAAAAAAGTCCGCCATGCTTTAAAATCCGGCTTGCCGCCGAGGAAAAATCGGAAATTCCTCCGGCGATTTCGTGTCGGGCAAGATTTTTGCGTTCACTTTCATTCGCTTTGCCGCTTGTTTTCATATACGGCGGATTCGAGAGTACGACGTCAACCGTACCGCCGAACTTGTCCGCCTTTATATCCCGAACATCGGCAAGGTGAGCCGTCAGTGTGTCGGAAAAACCGTTGATTTGCGCATTGCGCGCGATAATATCGGCAAAATCCTCCTGAAGCTCCACAGCGTGAATATGCGCCGCCTTTTTTCTTGATAACAAGAGCAGCGGCATAATTCCCGTACCGCTTCCAAGGTCAACCGCAAGGGCGTGGCTCTGCCTTCTGACGTACGCAGCAAGCAGGTATGCATCCGTGCCGAAAGTCAGACCGTCGGCTTTTTGTATTAATTTTAGACCGGCATTTATATCGGTCAGTGTTTCGTCGTTTTTTATGTTCATAGTAATAAATCAAGGGTGCCGCGATGTGTGACACCCTTTTCTTTCTTAATTTGCTTTTTCGAGCTGCATCTGGTCGGGAACGATAACCTTTTTGATGTCTGCGCCGACTGCACGGAGCTTTCCGACAACATCGTCGTAACCGCGCTCGATGTAGTGTATGTCTTCAATCTCGGTCTTGCCTTTTACACTGAGTCCGGCGATAATCATTGCCACTCCGGCTCTAAGGTCAACCGCTTTGACAGGTGCACCCGAAAGAGGTACACCGCCCTCAATTATTGCCGTTGCGCCGTCAACCTTGATTGATGCGCCCATTCTCTTTAATTCCTCGACATATCTGAAGCGGTTATTGAAGATGCCCTCGGTCAGACACGAAACTCCGTCTGCAAGACAGAGAAGCGCGCCAAACTGCGGATTCATGTCAGTCGGGAAGCCGGGATATGGCAAGGTCTTTACGTTTACGCGATGAAGCTCACCTGTGCTGACAACTTCGATGGAGTCATCGTTTTCAATGATCTGCACGCCCATTTCTTCGAGCTTTGCGCTGACTGCTTCCATATGCTTCGGAATGACATTGGTGACCTTCAAATGTCCGCCGGTTGCCGCCGCCGCACACATATATGTGCCTGCCTCGATCATATCGGGGATTACTGCATAGGTGCTGCCGTAAAGACGGTCAACGCCTTTAATTTTAATTGTGTCTGTGCCTGCGCCGCTGATTTTTGCTCCGCAGGTGTTAAGGAAGTTAGCGACATCAACGATGTGCGGTTCACGTGCCGCATTTTCGATGATAGTTGTGCCCTTTGCCATGCTTGCCGCAATCATGACGTTGATTGTACCGCCGACGGTTTCCATATCAAAATAGATTGAAGCGCCGGTCAGCGCGTCAGCCTTTGCGTCAATATAGCCGCCCTCGACATTTATCTTTGCGCCGAGTGCCTTGAAGCCCTTTATATGCTGGTCGATCGGACGTACACCGAAGTCACAGCCGCCGGGCAGTCCGACATAAGCCTTGCCCCACCGTCCGAGTTCTGCGCCGACAAGATAATACGAGCCCCTCATTTTACGGACGAGCTCGTAAGGGGACACTCCCCCCATAGCGCCGCGAGAATCAATCTCAACGGTGTTCTTTGAAATCATTCTGATACGGCAGCCCATAGCCGCGAGTATCTCGAGGGAAAGTGTTATATCGCTGATAGACGGAACATTTTCGATGATACAGATGTCATTTACCATCAAGGTCGCAAGAATGATCGGGATAGCGGCATTTTTGGAACCGCTGACCTCGATCGAACCATGCAGGGGTCTGCCCCCGTTAATGACGATTTTTTCCATATTCTAATCTCGTTTCCCGGCGTGTAATGTATGCGTTTTATATCGCTATTATATATATCGGCAAGCCGTCCGCCGAAACGGTGCCGAAGGAAAATTCAATAGCCAAAAAACCAAATTATTCATTCGGTTTGCGGATTGTTAATAAATTAAATAGTATTACCGCTAATATTATACCATATATATACCTAAAATGGAATCATATTAACAGAAAATTTACAAACTTTTGTAATCTTTAAGGATTACTTGAATATAACGTGCCATTTACAGCGTTATAAACAAATGTACGTCCGCTGTTGTGTTCAATTTGCCATGCCGGAATGAAGAAAAGTGACGTTTTTTCAGAGTTCCAGTAGATAATATAGCAAGCGGACATTGACTCAACGGCTATCGGTTCGATTTTTTGCGGGGAACTGATGCTTACACCTGTGCTTTCGTGGTCCCCGATGTCCTGCAGAATCATATTTTCTTCCCTGAGCGTTTCAAGGTTAGCAAAAAGGATATTCACCTGGTCGCGTAAATCGGTGCTGTAGCTTTCGTTAAGGTCCGCAAAATACCAGCGTCCGTGAGCATAGACAAGCTCATCTCCTTCGAACACACATACTGCGTAATGGGAATACACCTCATAGCCGTCAAGCACCTGCGAAGCAAGCAGATAAGTGACATTTTTATCTGCGTCATAGCATCCCAACTTGACTTTTGCTTCGAGTGAATTGTCGCTGTCAAGCTGTTTGTCAAGAAACTCTGCCGCACGTTCGGACAGCTTTTTCATACGTTTGGCGGTAAGTGGAATTTTTGCATTCGAAAATGAATCAAAATTATCCGCTGTGATGTCAGTATATGCCGAAGCATCGGAAATGTCAAATCTTACATATCTGAAGCCGAATTCCGTGTCGAAATCGAATGCGGAGCCGTCCTGTGTCGTAATACTGATTCCGCCTTGCGGCAAGGTGTACAGCATTTCTCGCTTTGAACCGGATAATGCTTCTGCTGCCTCTGTATAATATTCGTCGCTGTATATGCTCTCATGCACAGATGTCTTGAATTTTTCACGCGGAATTTTATCCTCACCGACAGAAAAGCCGTCTCCGGAAAGCAGCTCCGCAGCTCCGCGAATCTCATCCTCGTCGATGTAGCCCCGCGTTCTTTCCTGCCGAACAACATTATATATCAAAAATAGATTTGCCGCTACAAGTATGGCAATCAACAGATTTTTTACGGATGACCAATTCATCGGTAATCCTCCTTGATTTTGAAGATATTGCGTGAGGGAAAAGTGCGGTCGCTTTTTTGAAAAAAGCTCCACAAAAAACTTTATTGGACGCTATCGCTCACAGAACATTCGATTACCCTCTGAGAACGCTCTTGGCAGTCGTGGCCCGCTTCGCTACCCAACGACCGCGAATGCTGATCGATTCTGCAGTGACACCAATATTCTTCACTGCGCAAAAGTTAGAGTTGTTACTGCCGCAGTAACCGTTACTTCACAGTAACAAGCACCCATTCAGCCTGTCTGTCGCCGTAACGCAGAGTAATGGCATCAATTGCGGTATTCTTTGCAAGCTTACCTGCCTTGACAAGCGTTTCAAAAACAAATGCAGGCGGAAGTGAGAATTCCACAGTGTCAAGTGCTTTCACCGTTACGGGGTGAATTACTAATTCACACAGCGTTTTTTCGGTGAGTACTGCACGCAGATACGGTTCTGAACCAATCCGTATGCCGTTATAGGTCAGAAAATATTCAACAACAAGCCGCGCACCGTCGCTGTAAACGTCGCCAAGACAAAGCGATGCTTCACCGCCAACGAGTCCATCGGATATTTCCCCGAGCCGGCGAATGAGCGTATCAACCGCGGTCAGCTTATCGAAAAGTCCCGACGTGTCGGAAACCGTGTAGCCGAGAAGTGAATCAATGCTGATTCCGCGAAGTGAATTTTCATCGGTGGCATCGTGCGTGTAAAACGAAACAGTGTCGCTTCCGATTCGAAGCTGACTGTGCGTATCAACATAAACATAGCTGTCATTGTCCGCATAGCCGTCGAGCTTGTCGAGATTATATTCGAAAAGCCGGATAAGCTCGGTGCGTGTATTCTCGTCGGCGAGAAGCGATTCTTCAAGCGAAACGTCTGCCACTTCGATTCCGCCCCAAACAAACGGCTGTATGCCGATAAAACGACCGTCATCGGAGAATTTGAAATTGTATTTTACGATAAACGTATCGCTTTCGGAAAGATGTGCGATATCAAAGTCGGACGAAACAAAATGCTCACTCGGACGGAATTCGTAATAATTCCCATCACTGTCACACGCATATGCAATATATCTTTTGGCGGCGAAATTTTTGTCGGGGATGATTATAAGGTCGCGTACATACGCACCGACACTGCCTGAGGTTCCTGCGGCAACATCCTCCTCCGATACGGTCAGCCTGTCCGCCGCATAGGCGTAAATTATCTGATAAAGCACCGGCGTATGATAACGCAGAAAGACAAACTCCGCATTTTTTGAGGCTTCACTGAAACGGACCTTCCCATCTTCTGCTGTGAGAGGACGGCAGTGTGAATCCTTTCCGAAAAGTTCAAGGATACAGGGGCTTACGAGCTTATATAATGCCGAAATCGAATCGTTGTTTCCAACGCTTGCACGCAGCTCGGATGATGCACTCTGCTTGTACCCGATGAATTCGGGAAGCAGACGGGAAAAATCAAGTCCCTCGGGAGTTGTATCGCTTTGAACGCTCCAGAGCTTGTCAAAATCGGAGCCGGGACCGTTTTTCGCCGCAACACTTTCATAAAAGCGAGTGCCTCTGATATATACGGCGACAAGCATTATAAGACTGACGAGAAGCAGAGTGAGAACAGCGGATTTTACTGTCTCAACCGGCCTCGATGGGCGTTTAACTTTATTTTTTTCACTCATATCATTCAACCGTCTTTAACTTGGTTTCAAGCGGAAGCTGGATTATAACAGTTGAGCCTACCCCCTGCTCGCTCTCAATTGAAATTTCACCGCCGTGCGCTTCAACGATTTCCTTTGCAATGGCAAGACCCAGACCTGTGCCTCCGGTTTCGCTGGTACGCGCTTTTTCAACACGGTAAAAACGCTCGAATATGTGTGGGATATCGTCTTTTGGAATGCCGACACCGGTGTCGCTGACACGGATTTCGATTCCGTCTGTGTGGGGGATGGCGGAAAGCGTGATTTTTCCGCCGTCGGGTGTATATTTTATAGCGTTTGAGATAATATTTATCACAACCTGCTCAATGCGCTCCTTATCGGCGGTGATTTCGGGCAGAGTTGGCGGACAGTTGAATGCGAGTGTGTGCGAATGTGCATCCGCATCGACGCGCATAACATCACAGACGTGTGAGAGCATTGCACGTGCGTCAAAGCCTGTGATAGTCCACTGTGTACGTTTGTTGTCAAGACGTGATAGAACAAGCAGGTCGGAAACGATTCTTGTCATACGGTCACATTCATCGACAGCCATTCCGAGGAAGGTGTTCTGCATATCAGCTTCCATTTCCGGGTCGGAGAGAATTGATTCGCAGGCGAGCTTGATACTTGTAAGCGGTGTTCTCATCTCGTGCGAAACATTCGCAACGAATTCACGCCGGGATTTGTCAAGCTCATAACGTCCGGTTTCATCGTGGATTACCGCGAGAACGCCGTTGTGCTCTGTATTGTCTGCAATATAGCTGATGTTTCCGAAGTTTACGTCGAGCACCTTGCCGTCGAACATGACATCACTGAAATTGAGTCCCTCGCCGTCGACAGCTTTTTCGCGGTCAACAAATTCAACGTGAAAATGAGGGTTATAGTCGATTCCGAAAAGCTCGGTGAAGCGTGAGAAGGTGAAATCATTATTGTATTTGTTTCCGAGAAGATGCTTTACACTCTCGTTTATGTGCATTACCTTTCCGTCTTCGGTGAACGCGATAACTCCGTCATGCAGATATGTGAACACGGTTTCGAGCTTGCGGTGTTCACCGGAAACTTCCTCAAGGGTATTTTTGAGAGTTTCCTTCATGTGATTAAACGTGTCTGTGAGCTTTCCGATTTCGTCATTTGACTGAATGTCAAGCTCATGCGAGAATTCTCCTGCAGCAACGAGCTTTGCTCCTCTGGTGAGATTCTGAATCGGCGAGGTTATTGCCTTTGAAAGGAAAAATGCAAGTATTATCGCAAAGATAAGTCCGAACATCAGCGCTTCCAGAATAATCGAAAAGAGAATCCATGTGAAGCGCTGCATTTCGTCCATCGAGTCGCGAACGTAGATTATACATTTATTCGAGCCGTTTTCGAGGTTTACGGCATAGTCGGCAAAATCGGCGCCAAGCGGCTGTTTGTTATCGGCTTCTCCGCGCATTGCGGCGATGAGATTCGCAGACTTTTGAAGATTCTTTCCAAGCTCTGAGTCTGAGCCTTCAAGAAAATTACCGTTCATGTCAAGAACATAGAAATTGCGGTAGTCGTCAATTCCGAGAACACCTCGGTATGTGTTCAGAATTTTAAGCTGCTCCGAGGAAAAATTCTCTCCAGACATGGCGTTTGTAAGCTCGTCCGTCAGCGGACTGCCCTTTGAAAGATTCTGCTCCATCTGCTCAACAAACTCGTCCATATAAAAGCTGTTTACGCTGTTTATGAGCACTGTGCCGATTACACACATTACCGTTACCATAAAGATAACGAGAATCAGAATGATTTTAAAATAAAGACTGTTATACATAGCTTATTTTATATAATACCCCATGCCGCGCTTGGTGAAGAGGTATTCCGGCTTGCCGGCATCCACCTCAAGCTTGGAGCGCAGACGGCTGACGGTAACATCAACGCTCGAGGTGTCGCCGTAAAATCCGTCGTAACCCCAGACTTCATTGAGAAGCTGTTCGCGTGAATATACCGTTCCCTGGTTCTTTGCCATGAAAACGAGAAGCTCATATTCCTTTTTTGTAAGCTCAATCGCCTCTCCGTCACGTGTGACGAGATATTTTGCCGGGTCAATCACGAGGCCGCGTACAGATATCGTCGAGTTTGCCGCACCCTCGGGCGAGGTTACAATCTCACTGCGTGAACGGCGGATATTCGCCTTTATGCGTGCCATAAGCTCGCCCAGCGAAAACGGCTTTGTAACATAGTCATCCGCGCCGAGGTCAAGACCCATAATCTTGTCAATTTCCTCTGCCTTTGCCGTTGCAAAGATTATCGGTGTGTCCAATTTTTCTCTGATATGGCGGCAGACATCGAAGCCGTTCATCTTGGGAAGCATTATGTCGAGCAGAATGAGGTCAAAGTTGCCGGTAAGCGCCTTTTTGAGTCCCTCCTCGCCGTCTGCCGCAAGCTCGCAAACATAGCCTGCACGCTGGAGATTATAAATGACAGTAACGGCGATTTTGCTTTCGTCCTCAACGACGAGTATTCGTTTTTTGTTTTCGGTATCGGGCATTTTAAAAATCCTCCCTGATTATATATCGTTTTATTCTATGCCGGAGCCGTCCTCGTGAAAAACGGGGCAAACGGCTCTTATCTCGCAGGAATTACGGTTTTCTTTTATAAAGTCGAGCAAGAGCTTCAGTGCATCGGCGGTGTATTTGTTTTCTTCAAAGGAAATTACGGCAATTTCGTTTTTCCAAATGCCGTCTATTGCAGCGGTGGCGGCACTTCTCGCATTTCGTACGCTTGCCGGGATTGTTATATTGGGTTTCCAGAGGTAATATCCCACATTGCGCAGTGTTTCGTATGTTTCATCGGAAACATCGGGCGATTTTCTTATTCGCGATTTCTGCTTTATGAATGAATACAGAATCTCGTTCTGCGTTTCAATATCGCCTATCAGCTCTGCGGCATCGGTTATGCCGTCTGATTCGTTCATCGACTGCAGCGCAATTGTGTGACCGCAGGCTACGATTTTTGAAATAATATCTGCCTGTCCTGCCATTTTTTCGCCGACGACAAAAAATGTTGCTGTTATTCCGGAGCCTTTCAGTACCTCGAGAATATCATCCGTATATTCTCCGGGCGCATTTTCAAAGGTGATGTAAACTGTTCTTTCGGGCAGCAGGGGGGCGGTATGTGTCGTACTGACAGAAGGCGTGGTGTTTGACGGTGAGGTCGTATCGCCCTGATTTGCCGGGCTTGAGAAGAGCGACGGGAATTTCTGCTCGGCGATTTCCTTGAGGGGCTTTGTTTGATGTCCGTCGGTAACACGGATGGCAGTTGCTCCGGTTGAGGGACTTTTATATTCCTCGTAACCGAGCTTGAGATATGCGCAGACAGTATCGACCGGTACATAGCGTTCGTTGTGATATTCGCCCGATTTTAGGTACATTCTTTCTTTGTTATGATTGACGGCGAAATCGGACGTAATATCGAATGAGAGAAAATAGTCGCCGTGGGTTATGATAAAGGTTTTCAGCGCCTCGTTTACGCGAACGTCAACATCGGGAAGCTGAACCATAAACGTGATGGGAACATAGTAAATGCTGTGAATCTTTTCAACCGGCAATCGGGCAAGAGTCCACGCCTTGTCGTTATAGAAAAGTACAACCTCCGACGATTCGGCGCCGCGAATATGTGTCGGTGTTAAAGATATTACAGTGAATATCAGAGCAAGGCAGATTAAAGCCGATAATATTTTGATTATTCTGTTTTTCACATCGGCACTCCTTTCCGCGCAAAAATTATTCTTCGAGTGATGCGACATAGGCAACAGCAAGCTCGACTGCCATTCCGTAGCTTTGCTCACCCTCTTTGACCCCCTGAATCTTCAGGTAGGTGTCATTTACGGCAGAGGTGACCTTTGCCGCTTTGTTTGAACGGTATTTTTCAAAAAAACTGTTGTACGCCGAAATTTCGGAGCGTACTCTTGGGTCGAGGGCTGTGTAAGCCTTGGCAAATTCCCCATAATCTGCACTGCGCAGTGCGGTGAGAAGATATTCGTACATTCCGAGATATCCGCTGTAGCGTATATAAGGCTCATCCGAGCCTATACAGACGAGAAACGCCGCAAAATTTGCCTCATCCTCGCGTATTATACCGCGCTGGTGGGCAAGCTCGTGTGCCGCTGTGAACGGCAGGGTGTAATCGGGGAAATTGATGTTGAGGTTGACCTCGCCGGTGTAATAGCTGTAAAGCCCTGAGATGTGAGTATAGGTCATTGCTTCGGAAAGGGCGACCGGCTTGATTTTTGATTTGAGCCGGGGAATGAAGCTGTATTTATCGGCGGCGGTGTCATATGCCCCGAGCAGATGCGTATTAAGCTCGCCGAGGGTGTACGGCATTACAGAGCGGTCTTTATAGATGAATTCGATACTGTCAAGCTCGTCATTCATTTTTTCAACAGTGTACATTGCCGCGGCGGAAAGCCCCTCCACGGTGACCTTTTCCTCGGAGAATCCGAGCTTTTTCGAAATGGGCGTTCCGTTATACGAAACGGCGGCGGAGAAGACATAAACACTGTAAAAGAGAGTAAGCACAGACGTGAGCCCGGTGAGAAAACGTACACCGTGACGTGTACTTTTCCTCGTTGCGCCGATAGCTAAAAGCATGACGGAAACGAACAGTACGGGGATAAAGATTATCAGCGTTTCAATCAGCGAAAACGGAAGAATATTTGTTATCGAAGTGATTATTCCGCGTACAACCGAGCCGATATAACGGTTTATAAAATCGGAAAAGCTTTCTGAAAAAACGCTGATTATATGAACCGCCGCAGAAATGAATGCGAGAACAAAAAATATGAGGGCCGGCAGCGGGCAGTAGCTTTTTCGGAAATCTTTTATTTTTTCTTTGCTTGGCTTCAAGGCTTTTCTCCTTTTATAAGTCTGCATAAATGCACCATATCCGGCGGAAGTTCGGCATCAAGCCGAAGTGTACGCTCTCCGAAATCAATTTCGAGCGATGCGGCATGAAGCGCCTGACGGGATATCTGGGAATCGAGCGCTGTAGGCAGGGTTTCGGCAGTGCCGTAAAACGCATCTCCGACAATCGGTGCTCCGAGGTGTGAAAAATGTACACGAAGCTGATGGGTGCGTCCCGTCACCGGTTCTGCCCTGACAACAGAGGCGCTGTCTGATGCAAACAGCGTTTCGTAGGCAGTGACGGCATTTTTGGCTCCGTCTGCCAAAATGTTGCAGACCTCGCGCAGCATTATGCTTTTTTCTCTGCGGCGGATGGGGGCTTCGATTGTTCCGCTTTCCTTCGGGAGCTTGCCGTTAAGAACAGCAATATATGTTTTTTGAATCTTTCCCTGACTCATAAGAGCGGAAAGACGTGCGGCACAGAGCCGGTTCTTTGCAACGAGAACAATTCCGCTTGTATCTCGGTCAAGGCGGTTTATCGCCCTGAAAACGAACGGTTTGCCTTGTGAAGCAAAATAATGGGCAAGACCGTTTGCCAGGGTATCGTCAAAGTGACCGAGAGAGGGATGCGTTGCCATATCGGACGGCTTATTTACCGCGATGATGTCGTCATCCTCGAAAATGATATCAAGCTCCATTTTTGTTTGAGTCAGAAATTCGTTTTCGTCGTCCTGGCAGTCGTCGGTGAGAAGTGAGAGGATATCTCCCTCGCAGAGGGTATATCTGACCGTAACATGGCGGCTGTTAACGGTAATGCCGTCATCGCGCCGTTTCAGACGTGCGGTAAGACCGTGGGAAAATCCAAGCTTTGCGAGAAGCTCCTTGACAGTGAGCCCGGCAAGGGTGGTGTCGATTTTTATCTGCAATTTGCCGTCCTCCTTGCCGTACCTGCATATGGGCATAATTATCTACTATATAGTATAACATGATTTACTGATAATATCAAGAGATTTTTTAATATTTGAAGATGTTTTTAAGCAAAGATTCCGCCGCGCTCCGGTAAAGGCAGAATGACCATATAAATGCACCCGATTTTACATAATTTCGTGATACTATGATATTCGCCAAAAAATAACTTGAATTATCGGTAAAATTACCAATTGACATTTTTGAATAAATGCTATATAATAGATACTGCACCTATGCGACATACTATATGTTGTGGTGTGAAGTCGATGACAACACAATATTTTGTGGTGTAACACAAAATGCGGTTTTTATCGGTGAACAAAAAATATTACATATTTATATAAAATCAAAACAAGGAGAAAGCCATGATTACCAGAATAATCAAGCGCGACGGACGTGAAGCTCCGTTCAATATCGAAAAAATTGCCCAAGCGATTTTCAAGGCTGCCGAGGCTGTCGGCGGTCACGACTACAGCACAGCAATGGACCTTGCCTGCAAGGTTGCAGAACAGCTCGAAAAGGATTGCTCCGCACACGGAAATTACGCTCCGACGGTTGAGCAGATTCAGGATACCGTTGAAAAGGTGCTCGTTAACAACGGTCATGCACGTACAGCAAAGGAATATATCCTTTACCGTGCAACCCGTACCCGTGCACGCGAAATGAACACAAAGCTCATGAAAACCTATGAGGACCTTACCTTTAAGGCGGCAAAGGATTCCGATATCAAGCGTGAAAACGCTAATATCAACGGCGACACCGCTATGGGTACGATGCTCAAGTACGGCTCCGAGGGCGCAAAGCAGTTTTATGAGATGTACATTCTCGACCCCGTTCACGCAAAGGCACATAACGAGGGTGATATTCATATCCACGACCTCGACTTTTTAACTCTGACCACCACCTGCTGTCAGATTGATATAATCAAGCTCTTTGAAAACGGTTTCTCAACCGGTCATGGCTTCCTGCGTGCTCCCAATGATATCGCAAGCTATGCGGCTCTTGCCTGCATTGCTATCCAGTCGAATCAGAACGACCAGCACGGCGGTCAGTCTATTCCGAACTTTGAATACGGTATGGCAGACGGTGTAAGAAAGACATATAAGAAGCTTTACAAGCGCAATCTTATCAAGGCTCTCGAAATGCTCGACGCAACCGACGATGCCGAGCTGCTTGCAGAGAGAATCCTCACCGCTGTCGGAACTGCTCCCATGCTCTCTGACGATGCTGTTTTCGTTTCTGCGATAACCGATGCTCTCACAAAGGAAATCGGTGAAGAAAAGGCAAAGCGTGTTGTTGGATTCACACGTAAATATACCCTTGCCGAAACCGAGCGTGCGACATTCCAGGCAATGGAAGCACTTATACATAACCTCAATACGATGCATTCCCGTGCAGGTGCGCAGATTCCGTTCAGTTCATTAAACTACGGTCTTGACACCTCCGCAGAGGGACGCCTTGTAATGAAGTCCATCCTTCTTGCAACAGAGGCAGGTCTTGGAAACGGTGAAACACCTATCTTCCCGATTCAGATTCTTAAGGTAAAAGAGGGCATCAACTACAACGAGGGTGACCCCAACTACGATATCTTCAAACTTGCCTGCCGCGTTTCGGCAAAGCGTCTTTTCCCGAACTTCTCGTTCATTGATGCGCCCTATAATCTCCGTTACTATCAGCCCGGCAAGCCCGAAACCGAGGTTGCATACATGGGTTGCCGTACACGTGTTATGGCGAACAACTACGACAAGAACAACGAGATTGTTTCCGGCAGAGGTAACCTCAGCTTCACTTCCATCAACCTGCCGCGTATCGCAATTAATGCAAAGGGTAATGTTGACTGGTTCTTTGATGAGCTTGACCGCAAGATAGCAATCGTATTCGACCAGCTTCTCGACCGCTTTAAGATTCAGGCTGAAAAGACTGTACGCAACTACCCGTTCCTTATGGGTCAGGGAATCTGGCTCGGCTCGGATAAGCTCGGAATCGACGACAAGGTTGGCGAAGTATTAAAACACGGAACGCTCACCGTTGGCTTCATCGGTCTTGCAGAGTGCCTCAAGGCTCTTATCGGCAAGCATCACGGTGAATCGAAGGATGCACAGAATCTCGGTCTTGAAATCATCGGCTTTATGCGTAAGCGCGCAGATGAGGCAAGCAAGAAGTACGGTCTTAATTTCACCGTTATCGGTACTCCGGCAGAGGGCCTGTCCGGCAGATTTGTCCGTATCGACAAGAAAAAGTACGGCGAAATTGAGGGCGTTACCGACCGCGATTATTACACCAACTCTTTCCATATTCCGGTATATTATCCGATTTCCGCGGCTGACAAGATTAAGCTCGAAGCTCCTTATCATGAGCTTACAAACGCAGGTCATATCACCTATGTTGAGCTTGACGGCGACCCGATGGAAAACCTCGATGCATTCGAGCAGGTTATCCGCTGTATGAAGGAATCGGGCGTTGGTTACGGTTCAATCAACCACCCGGTTGACCGCGACCCTGTTTGCGGCTACACCGGTATCATCGGTAACGAATGTCCGTCCTGCCACAGAACAGAGGATGACGGTAAGGGTAAATTTGAACGTATTCGCCGCATCACCGGTTACCTCGTTGGTACACTCGACAGCTTCAACGATGCAAAACGCAGTGAGGTTGAAGACCGAGTTAAGCATTCAACCGGCAGCGAAGATACAAGCGATTTGTTCTAAGTTTGAATATACGAAAAAAACGGCGGGAAGTGCACACCCGAATAAGGATGTTATCTAAACGCCCGATTGAGAGCCAAAGACAACGATAGCAAGAAAGCCGAACGTGATTATACACGTTCGGCTCTTTTGTTATTTTCGGCATAATACATTTACGAAAATAGTTTTAT